>DASYWA010000203.1:0-3391 GCA_035936475.1 Rubrobacter sp.
CCGAGTCCGGGCACCTCGCGGGCGAGCTCCCGTTCGTCCGCTTCGGGGAGGGTGCGCGCACGCTGGTGGTCTTCCCGCCGATCAACGATTCCCTGCACGACGTTACGCACGGCGCGCGGTTCCTCCGCTGGTACTTTCGCCGCTTCGCCGACGAATACACGGTCTACCTCGTGAGCCGCAGGCGGGGGCTGCCGTCGGGCTACACGACGCGCGACATGGCCGCCGACTACGGCGAGGCGTTCGGGCGGAGCATCGGTCCGGCGCACGTGATGGGCCTCTCTTTGGGCGGTCTCGTGGCGCAGCACTTCGCGGCGGACCATCCCGAGCACGCGGAGTCTTTGGTCATCGGCGTGGCCGCGCGAGACCTCGGGCCGGAGGGGCGGGAGATCGTGCGGCGCTGGATCTCCCTGGCGCGCGGGGAAAGGTGGCGGGAACTGCACGCGGAGATGGTGGTAGCCATGTACACGGGGGTCCGGCGCCCCCTCTACGATCTCCTGGCGCGCCTCCTCGGCGGCGCCGTGGTTCGCAACCCGGCCGCCCGCGAGGACTTCGTCGTCTCCGCGGAGGCGGCCCTCAACCACGACGCCGACGACCGCCTCCAAGCGATAGAGGCCCGCACCCTCGTCGTCGGCGGCGCAGAGGACCGGCTCTTTCCCGCGCCCCTCCAGAACGACACGGCGCATCGCATCCCCGGCGCCGCGCTGCGGCTCATCGAGGGTGTCGGACACGGGGCCTTCGACGAGCGCAAACGCGACTTCGACGCGACCGTAAAGGAATTTATCCGCCGTTAGGACCGCGGTCGAGTCGGGAGGGAGGCACCCTGCGGGGCGATGGCCATATAGAGGTGCACCATCCCGGACGCGGAGGGGTCGTCGGCGGGGGCATGATGGGGCGTGGACGCTTCCTGAGGCTCGTCGGAGGAGGGGCCGCATCCTTAGGCCTCCTCACCGCTTGCACGGGAGGCTCGACGAGAGGGGCGGGTCGAGAGATGTCAGCAGGGCGGCAAGAGGACGGGAGCTTGGCGACAGAAGGGCGTCTGCTGGCCAGCCCGGCCCCACCCCCGTCGCAACTGGCGGGAGCCACCGGCCTCCGGCGGTTGGGGCTCGGCTCCGGGCGGGACGGCCTCCTCTACGTGCCCCCCGGCCTCGACGGAGCCGAGGAGGCACCGCTGGCCCTCACGTTGCACGGCGCTGGCGGCGACGCCAGAAGCGGGATCTCTCACTTTATCGGCCTGGCCGACGAGTTCGGCGTCGTCCTGCTCGCGCCCGAGTCGCGCGGGAGGACCTGGGACGTGCTCGCGGGCGGCTACGGCCCGGACGTGGGGTTCATCGACCGGGCGCTGGGGCAAACCTTCAGCCGCCTGGCGGTGGATGCCGGTCGCCTGGCGGTAACGGGCTTCTCCGATGGGGCCTCCTACGCCCTCTCCCTGGGTCTTACCAACGGGGACCTTTTCACGCGCACGATCGCCTTCTCGCCGGGGTTCGCGGCCCCGGCCGAGCGCAGGGGCAAGCCGCCCGTCTACGTCTCCCACGGCACCCGCGACCGGGTGCTGCCGATCGAGCGCTGCAGCCGAAGGATCGTGCCGCAGCTCAGGCGCGAGGGCTACGAGGTGCGCTACCGGGAGTTCGACGGCCCGCACACCGTTCCCGAGGCGGTCGCGCGCGGGGCCCTCGAGTGGCTCACCCGGATCTAGAGGCGAGAAAGACCGTAGCATGGGGTAGCGGCTCCTGCGAGCAAAACCCACCGCTACGGGCAGAGGCCGTACGCCTGCCGACCGATCACAACCGCGTCTTTGCCCCGGTAGTCCACTCTCTAGGGTTCGCCTTCCCGCCGGCGCTCCCGCCTGGCTCTCTCCGCCCTCCAGCGGTCCAGCCGCGCCTTGATCTCCGCCTCCGACCCGCTCTCTCGCGGTTGGTAGTAGACGCTGTCGCCGAGTTCTTCGGGCAGGTAGCGGTCGTTCATGCCCTCGGGCGCGTCGTCGTGGGCGTAGCGGTAGCCGGCCCCGTAGCCCTCGCTCCGCATCAAATCCGTGCGGGAGTTGCGCAGGAAGAGCGGCACCTCTGGGGTGCTCCCGCGCCGCACGTCGTCGAGGGCCGCGTTGACGCCGGCGTAGGCGGCGTTGGATTTCGGAGCCGCCGCTAGATACGTCGTGGCCTGGGCGAGCGGGATGCGTCCCTCGGGCATACCCACGAGCCTCACGGCCTCGGTGGCGGCGACGGCGAGCGTAAGCCCGTTGGGGTCCGCGTTGCCAACGTCCTCGGAGGCGAGGATGACGAGCCGGCGGGCGACGAAGACGGGGTCCTCCCCCGCTTCCAGCATCCTGGCAAGATAGTGCAGCGCCGCGTCGGGGTCGCCGCCGCGGACGCTCTTTATAAAGGCGCTTATGACGTCGTAGTGCTCCTCCCGCCCGTACCGCAGCGCCCTCTGCCCCACCGCCCGCTCCACGTCCGCCGCCTCGACCCGCTTCGTGCCGGTTGCCGCGACCTCGAGCGCGTTGAGCATCCTGCGCCCGTCGCCGCCGGCCAGGCTCAGCAGGTACTCGCGCCCGTCGTCGGTGATGCCGGCGCCGAGCTCCTCGAGCCCGCGGTCGAGCAGGGCCCCCAGGTCCTCCTCCGACAACGGCCGCAGCCGCAGCACGCGCGAGCGGGAGAGCAGCGGTGCGGTGACCTCGAAGGACGGGTTCTCCGTCGTCGCCCCTATAAAGTCCACGAGCCCCTCCTCGAGGGCCGGCAGGAGCGCGTCCTGCTGGGCCTTGTTGAAGCGGTGGACCTCATCGACGAAGAGGAGCGTCCCCCGATCCTCGAACTTCAGCCGCTCGCGGGCGCCGTCGAGCGCCGCGCGCAGGTCCTTTACGCCGCTCGTGACGGCGCTCAAGGGCACGAACTCGTCCTCCGCGACGCCGGCCAGCACGCGGGCGAGCGTCGTCTTCCCGGTCCCCGGCGGCCCCCAGAGCACCAGGGAGCCGACCCGGCCCCGCTCCACGACGGCCCGAAGCGGTCCCCCCTCGCCCGTCAGGTGGGCCTGGCCGACGACGTCTTCCAGGGTCTTCGGGCGCAGGCGCTCGGCGAGCGGGGCGCGGCGGGAGAGGCTGTCCGCGCTGGACTGGTCGAAGAGGTCCATGGGGTCAGTATACCGGCGGTTCAGGGCGTTCCCGGCCTACGATTCGCCCTTGTGGTGTTCGTCGTGCTCGCGGCGCTGGCGGTCCATGCGGCGGGCGGCTTCGAGGACGTCTTGAGGATAGAGGCTGCGGAGGGCGCCGGTCTCCAGGACCTGGTCGACGGAATGCTCGGGGATCATCATCCACTCCGCCGCGTGCGGCACGGGCAGGGGCTTGCCAGCCGCCCTGCAGAACAACCACACCAACCACCGTCCCGGGCGCGAGCCGGACAGG
>DASYWA010000204.1:0-4748 GCA_035936475.1 Rubrobacter sp.
TGGATGGTGAGCATGGGGGCCTCCCTTCGGTCGGCGCTGTCAGCTTTCAGCCATCAGCTTGTTTGACGCGGCGCGTTTCGGACGTGGGCGTCAGGGTTCTTCCATTGTAGGTTCTCTGGCCTTCTTCTACGAGGCTGGCGGGCGGCGGTTCTTGCTGAAGGCTGACGGCTCATCCCGCCTCCCAGAACTGGTGCGTGTGGCCCATGTCGCCTAAGGCCTTGCGGATCTCCAGCATCGCGGTGTATGTCGGGAGGACGTAGAGGGTCTCGCCTGGCGGGGTGGACTCGAGGGCCGCTTCGATGGCCGCCTTGCGGTCGGGGACGACGGGGCCTACGGGCAGGTCGGCGTACTTGAGGCGGACGGCCATGTCGCCCGCCCTGGTGCCGCTGACGGTGAAGGGGGCGGCGTCGGTGTCGCCTGCGGCGCGGGCTTCGGCGAGCATCTCGAAGTCCACGTCCCACAGCCAGGAGACGTCGCGGCCGTCGGCGTCGTTGTCGTTTATGGCTATGAGGACGTTGTTGGCGTCGGCGCCGGTGACGAAGGTGCGCAGGATCTCGTTGAACCCCACGGGGTTTTTTATGAGGAGCAGGAAGGCCTCCCTGTCCCCGGCCTTGATCCTCTCGACCCTGCCGAACGCCCCGCCGAACCCCCCGAGGCCCCCGACGACGTCGGCGAGGCCCACGCCCGCCTCCCCGGCCACAGCCGCGGCGGCGAGCGCGTTGTAGACGTTGTAGAGGCCGGGCAAGGTTATCCTCGCCTCCGCCTCGCCCTTCGGCGTGGTGAGCAGGAAGGTGGAGCCACGCGCGCCTTCGAGGCGGACCCGGCTCGCCCGGTACGCCGGTTCGGGCCGTTCGAAGTCCCCCTTCGGGCAGCGGTAGACGCCGACGTGCCCCATGTACACGGCCGAGTAGTCGAGGGGCGTGCCGCAGGCCGGGCAGTCCTTCGAGTCCGCGACGTGCTGGAGGCCTCCGGTGTCGAGGTCGGGCGCGTCCACGCCGTAGAAGACGGGACCGGCGGCGGAGCCTCCGAGGCTCGCCACGAGCGGGTCGTCGGCGTTCAGGACTACCCTGCCGCCGCGGGGCAGGTCGGAGAAGGCCGAGGCTATGACCTTGCCGGTGTAGGCGAGTTCCCCATAGCGGTCGAGCTGGTCGCGGAAGAGGTTGAGGACCGCCAGGATCTTGAGCTCTGCCTCGGCCGCCACCCTTGGGACGCTCGCCTCGTCCACCTCGAAGAGCCCCATCTCGGACGAGGGCCCGCCGGAGAGGGATGAATCCGAGACGAGGGCGGCGGTCACGCCCGTCACGAGGTTCGCGCCCGTCGAGTTATTGACGGCCCGGACGCCCGCCGCGGCGAGTATCTTCGAGACCATCCCCGTGGTCGTCGTCTTGCCGTTGGTGCCGGTTACCGCCGCCGAGCCGAGCGGGAGCCGCCGCGAGAGCTTCGCCAGGACCTTCGGGTCGATCCTGCGGGCCACCACGCCGGGGATGGTAGACCCCCCGCCCTTGCCGAGCCGCCGGCTCGCGAGCTGCGCCGCCCGGGCGGCCCCTATCGCGGCGAGGAGGCGGGGATCGAAGGGGGGGCTCATGGCGCGGATTATATTCGCTGCGCGCCGCGCCTTTCGAGGTGGGCGCCTGATCCAGACCTGGACGTTCTTCCGGGTGGCGGGGGCCGGGCGGCGCGGTAGAAACTGTTGCGTGGAGATCTTCGAGAACCTTTCGGCCAGTTCCAGGCTGGAGACGCCCGCGCTCGACGCCTACTCACGGGCGGTGCGGGACGTGACGGAGACGCTCGAGCCCGCCGTGATCTCGCTCGGACTCCGGGACGGCCGCGGCGGCGGGAGCGGCGTGGTGCTCGGCACGGACGGGACCACGGCCACCGCCGTCACCAACAGCCACGTCGTGCGCGGCCTGGGCAGCGCCGGCGGACGCCGGGACGGCGGCGGCGGGATGCGCGTCACGTTCTCGGACGGGACGTCGGTTGCGGCGGAGGTGCTCGGCGACGACCCCTTGAGCGACCTCGGGGTGGTCCGCTTTGCGCCGGAAGAGGAGCCGGTCGTCGCCGCGCTCGGCGAGGCGGAGAACCTGGTCGTCGGCCAGCTCGTCGTCGCCATCGGCAGCCCTCTGGGTTTCCAGAGCACGGTGACGGCGGGGGTGGTCAGCGCGCTCGGGCGCTCCATCCGGGGGCAGGAGGGGCGCCCGATCGAGAACGTCATCCAGACCGACGCCGCCATCAACCCCGGCAACTCCGGCGGGCCCCTGGCCGACGCCTCGGGGCTGGTCGTCGGGATCAACACCGCCATTATCGGCGGGGCCCAGGGCATAGGCTTCGCCGTGCCGGTCTCCGGTGCGTTCCGCCGCGTGGTCTTCTCCCTCGTCACCGAGGGCCGCGTGCGCCGGGCCCGCCTCGGCGTGGTCGTCGCCACCCAGCCGGCCCGCGGCGGCCTCGGGGGCGGCGCGGGCGTCAGGGAGGTCGCCCCGAACGGCCCGGCCCTCAGGGCCGGCGTCCGTCCGGGCGACCTCGTGACCTCCCTCGGCGGCCGGCCCGTCCGCTCCAACGGCGACCTCCTCGCCCTCCTCGACGAGTCCGCCATAGGCCGCGACATGGAGCTGAAGGTGCTAAGGAAGGGCAGAGAGCTGACGCTTACCGTGCGCCCGCGCGAACAGGAATAGGGCCGTCAGCTTTCGGCCATCGGCAAGACGTGGTCAACCAGTTCAGAGGTGACAACCGGTCGGTGATGGCCCAAACTTGGGCCGTAGAACGGTGGCGAAACCGTCGGACGCTCTCGCCACGCAGAGACAGAGCTGATAGCTGACAGCGCCGACCGAAGGGGGGCACAATGCCCGACGTGGCTTTCGTGGTGAGGGACCTTGGGGGAGCCGAGGACGCGGAGAGGCTGGAGCGCGCCCTCTCGCGCCTGGATTTCGTGAACCTGGTGAACGTGGATCTGGAGAAGGGGCTGGTCGCCGTCTCCTTCGATGGCGGGGGGGCGGAGCAAGAGAGGGTCGAGAGGGCCCTAGAAGAGGCCGGCCACGACGTCGAGCCCTCCCCCGGCGCGGACCCCGAAGTTGACTGATCCGACACCCGACCCCTCCGTCTCCGTGGAGGAAGCCGCGCGCTTTTTGGAGATTCCGGAAGACGAGGCCAGAGGGCTCGCGGGGGCCGGGGGGAGGGTCTCCCTGGAGGCGGTCCGCGGCCGGTTCGGCGCGGCCGTCCTCGCGCGAGAACTGGCGAAGGCGAGCGAGGAGGCGGGCCGCCTCTCGGGCCAGCTCAAGGAGGTTCGCGCCTCCAACGGACGCCTCCGGAAGGAGCTCCAGGAGTCCCGCGAGGAGCGCCGCCGCCTCACGGACGAGGTGCTCGATCTGCGGGCGGCGGCCGAGGAGCGCCTGATGCTGATGGAGCGCATCGAGCACATATCCAGGGTGGAGCGGGATCTGGAGGAGAGCTCCACGGAGCTGGACCGCCTCAGGAGCAGGAGGCTCCTGGACCGGCTCCTGAACCGCTAGGGAAGCGCCCACAGGTCAGCCGGACGCGGCCCCAATGCTCTCGTATGGCTCCAGGTAGTGGCGCGAGAACATAGCGGAGAAGGCATTCCGAAGCCGAAACAAGCCCATCCTTCGTCGTCCGGGCGGACGGCCGAGAGGACGTGCGCGTCGAAATCTTGTGACAGAGTTGTCCTGGCTGCGGTTCGGGCGAGCGGAACGTAACCAAAATCTCTCGCGCTGTTGCGTATAATCGGCCGGGCATGCTCGATGGGCGGTAGCGGCGGGCAATTATACGAAAGGTGTGTTGTGGGAGACCTTTTCAGCCTGGACTTGCTAGGGGCATTTATCGGTGTCCTGTTCATAGATCTCATCCTATCCGGGGATAACGCTGTTGTGATCGCGCTGGCGGTGCGCAACTTGCAGGGCAACGTGCGCCGGCGGGCCATTCAGCTGGGTGTCGCGGCGGCGATCGGCCTTCGGATCATCTTCGCCTTCATCGTCTCTTTCCTCGTTCAGATACCGCTCTTGCAGGTCGTGGGCGGTTTGTTGCTCATCTACATCTCGTGGCAACTCATCAAGCCCGAGAAAGAGACAGAGGTCGAGGCCGGTTCTGGGCTGTGGCAGTCCGTGAGGATCATCGCCATAGCCGACGCGGTCATGTCGCTCGACAACGTGATCGCCCTGGTCGCCATCTCGCGGAACCCCGAGGGCGAGCCGCGGGTGTGGCTCGTGGCCCTGGGGATCGCGCTAACGATCCCGATCATTATGTTCGGCGCCACTATCTTGAGCAACCTCATGGACCGTTTCCCGGTGATCGTCTACGCCGGCGCGGCCCTGCTGGTCTATGTTGCCGTCGAGCTGATGTTCGACGACAAGCTGGGCGTGGTGCAATCCTTCGCGCACGCGACGGAGGGGTACCATGCAATCACGGCCCTGGCCGCCGCCGCGATCTTTACGGTGATCGCCTTCTTCTATAACCGCCGCCAGGGAACGAACACCGCTTAGAATCCCCTGGCCCCGGATCGGGGGCCGGCGGCTCCTCCCGAGCCGACCGAGCCTCACCCCGGTCGAGAGTTATATTCCTATACCCGAGCGCCTTTCAACGAAGAAGGATCTACCGAGCCGATCATCTCGACAGCAAGAACCGGCACGGGTTCCGGTTCCCCGCCAGAAGTCGAGCGCCCCTTACGAGCCGACGACCACGACCACGGCGGCCACCAGAAAAGCGGCGTACAGGAAGCCCGCGCCGAGCAGGTAGAAACCGCG
>DASYWA010000205.1:0-6629 GCA_035936475.1 Rubrobacter sp.
AAGCGATCCCCTCGGTTTGGGCCGCCGCGGCTTCCTCGACGTCGAGGACGGGTTCGAGGCGGAACCGGAAGCCCGCGTAGATCGTGGTCGTCTTCTCGAGCTCAGCCAAATCGTCGGTTTCCAGGACGGCGTACCCGCCCATCTCGCCGACGCGGACGAGGAACTGGTGGAAGGTGATGGACTCGGGTATTTCCCATTTCTGGAAGATGTCCAAGATCCGCTTCTGGGCGGCTTCGTGGTCGGCAGCGGAGCCGCCGGGGCGCTCCCACCAGGTCAACACGTACTTCATCTCGCGTGCTCCTTTCCCCGCTCCCCGCCGGAGCGGTTGCTCCCAGAGTATCAAGGGCTGAAGGAGCCGAGCATCCTACAAATGGGTGATGTTCGGCCCTGTCGTAGCGATCTTCCGAGAACCCCCTCAGCCCGAAGTTCGGAGAATCGTTACGGGACGAAGTTCCGGGACCAACCCTTCGACGCGTTCGGGTGAATAGGGCGAGGGGACCGGGGCGCTGGCCGATTCGGACGCGGCTCGTGGTGGCGTTCCAGGCTTGCTCGCGTGCCGCACGCCCAGGGCGGGGCCTACGCGCCGTAGGGGCCGGTTCCCGTTGTGCTAGGATCAACGCTCCGATGGAAGAATCCTTGAAGACCAGGCGGGGGGACCGCGCCGGGAGCCTGCTCCGGGCACTGGTGACCGCCATTCTCGTCTTCGTCGTGGACCAGGGGCTGAAGGCCGTCGTCGAGCATTCCATGCGGGTCGGCGAGAGCGTCCCGCTCGTGCCGGGTCTGCTGAGCCTCACGCACATCAAGAACGACGGCGGCGCCTTCGGCATCCTCGGCGGCAGCCAGCTCGTGCTGCTCGCGGGGAGCGCGGTAGCCGTCGGGGTAGTCTTGTGGATGCTCCTCTCCGGCCCGACCTCCCGGGCCACGACCTTCGGGTGCGGCCTGATCCTGGGCGGTGCGGCCGGCAACCTGCTCGACCGCCTGACGGCCGGCGCGGTCACCGACTACGTCCACTTCTCCTTCTGGTACATCTTCAACGCCGCCGACGCCGCCATAACCGTCGGCGTCGGCCTCTTGCTGCTCTCCGCCCTGCGCCCCGAAGGGTCCGAAGGAGCGTCGAACGGCCGCCCCGTCGGCGAGGACGGCGAAAGCAACCCCGCCGACCGTACCTCCTCCTTGCGTTAGAGGTCCCAGATCCGGCGCCAGGGCACGCCGGCTCCGACGAGGGGTGCTCTGCGCCGCCGACGACGCGGCCTCCAGCACCCCGGCGACGGGCCTAACGGTCCACGAGGCGTCCGTACACGGCCCGGTACCGCTGGATCGTCTGGCGCAGGTCCTCCGTGGACTGCTGCCCGGCCTCCGCGCCCGAGCTTCCGCCCGACCGGGCTACCACGTCGGCCCGCATGCGGCGGGCCTCGCGGTAGTCGTCGGCGACCTCAGGGTGCATGGCGGCCAGGTTCTTCTCCACCTCCTCGTCGCTCTGGGAGGGGTCCGTGACGAAGCGGCGCTCGTGGAGGATGTCGGAGACGGTGCGGTCGGCCATCTCTATGGACCTCTCCGGGTTGTCTATGAAGACCCGCTCGACCTCGGCCCACTGCCCCTCGAAGTGCTGCCGCCGCTCGTCCGAGAGCGGCTCGGCGTTGCGCTCCACGGTCCCGCGCCTCCGCCGGAGCTCCTTGTCCGCCTCCTCCTCGGAGCCCTTCTCGCGGGCGGCCCGCTCGTACTCGGGGCCGAACTCCTGGCGGCTGCGCTCCCTCTGTTGCTCCCGCCGCCTCGCCCGGCTCCGCCTCACGGCGAAGAAGATCGCCAACAGCAGGACCACGACGACGGCAACGACTATGATCGTAACAAGCAACGCGGTATCCAAGAGCCCTCCTTCTCCCCGTTTGCCCCATTCTGTTCCCCCAAACGAAAAGCGTGTAACGCGATCCAATGTCGGCGCGGTTTCCCAAAGGGACCGTCGTGGCATAAAATCCTCTGTGGCGGCGACGCCGCCCAGCGAGCGAGAGGAGCGAGGCATGACCGAGCGCGAACGACGCGAGGGCACGGGCGAGACGAGGGACAACGTCCGGGACGATCTGGACGAGGCCGCCAGGGGCCGCGAGAAGGACGCCACCCCGGACGCCGCCGAAGAAGAATCCTCAGGCGGCGGCGGGGTCAAAGACAACGTCGAAGACGAGTTCCAAAAGACCCAGCGAGACTAGCCGGGCGGGCTAGGTCCAGGGACCGGGGCCACGAGGCCCCGGTCCTTCTCTATGCCCTAGCGCACCCTGGGCCGACTCGAGTCCGTGCGGGAGCGGCCGAAGAGGCGGTCGAGGTAGTGGTCGGCCACGTAGGCGCCCGCGGCGCCGCCCACGACGCCGAGAAAGACGTCGAAGATCGTATCGGGCAGGGCGTTCGAGATCGGGACGCCCATCGCCGAGAGCACCACCTCTACCCCCTCCCACCCGGCCGCCCCGACGAGCCCGATCACCGAGCCGGTGACGATGGCGTGGCGGGGCGTGTCGAAGAACTCGTCGTCGCCCCCGAAGCGGTAGATGATCTCCGCGACGATGGCGACGAGCACGAACGGCGTCAGGAAGTGCGCGATCTCGTCGTAGAGCGGTATCGGCTCGAAGATCTTCCACATAAACCCGGCCCCGTTCAGCGCGATGCAGACCAGGATCAGCGAGATCACCCATTTACGCGGCATATTCGGACCCCTCCGGTCGCAACACGGCTTCCATCACGCCTATACCCCCGGCAGCCCGTTCTGGAACACGCCCTCGGGCACCTCGTGGCAGTGGCGGCAGCGGGCCTCGTAGCTCTCTTTCGCCCCCACGAGGATTGTCGGGGCCGAGGCGGGGGCCGGGCGGCCATCTATGATGCGCTGGGAGCGGGCTGCGTCCCGGCCGCAGCGGGCGCAGATGGTCCTGAGCTTCACGACCTCGTCGGCCTCGGCGAGAAGGGCCGGCATCGGGCCGAAGGGCTCGCCGCGGAAGTCCATGTCGAGGCCGGCCACGAGCACCTCGTAGCCGCCGTCGGCGGGCTGCCGGCAGACCTCCACGATGCCGGCGTCGAAGAAGTGGGCCTCCTTGACGGCGACGACGTCGGCGGCCGAGTCTACGTTCTCGAGCAGCTCCCCGCTGGAGCCGACGGGGATCGCTTCGTGGGGGATGCCGTTGTGGGACCGGATCTCGTCGTGTTCGGAGCGGGTCTCCAGGGCGTGCTTGAAGACCTGCACCCGGCGGCGGGCGTGGAGCGCGCGGCGGGAGAGCCGGATCAGCTCCTCCGTCTTGCCCGAGAACATGGAGCCCGAGATCACGGTCAAAGAACCGGTCCGGAGCGTCGGATCTTCTTCTGCTGGCCTGAACGTCTGCGTCATACGGGGCTATTCTACTTGTCCCCGTCGGGATTACCGGACGCGTCTCGATCTACAACCGCGCCGTTCCTTTCTGCGCCTCACGAGGGCGAAGACCGCAACTCCCAGGATCACGAGCGCCGACGTCACCAGGAACAGTCCTGCGTACTCGGGGACCCGCCGACCGAGGTAGGAGTAGAGGAAGGTCTGGGGGAGGATACCGAGGGCGGTGGCGAGGATGAAGCCGCCGAAGCGCATCCGGGTCAGGCCGGCGGCGTAGCTTATGGCGTCGAAGGCGACGCCGGGGAAGAGCCGGCCGGCGAAGACCGCGTACGTCCCCCAGCGCTCGAACCAGCGGTCGGCGGACTGAAGGCCGGTCCTGCCGACCAGCACCTCCACGGGTCCCCTGCCGAGGGCGCGCGAGACGCCGAAGCAGACCGCCGCGGCCAGGACGTGTCCGAAGAGGGAGAGCATCCAGCCCCAGAACACCCCGAACGCGAGGCCGTTGGCGAACGTGATCAGGAACGAGGGCACCGGCGCCGCCAGCGCCTGCAAGACCATCAGAAGGCACGAGGCGACCGGCGCCCAGAGCCCGAAGGAGACTATGTAATCCCGCAGCCCCGTCACGTCCCCGCGGCCCAGGATGCCGAGCGCCCGGTTCGTCTCTTCCCTGACCCCGTCAACGAGCAGGTACAGCAGCCCGAAAAAGGAAGCGGCGATCAGGAACGCCCACAGACGCAGCCGGCGAACCGCACGCGCGTTCGGCTCTGTCGTCGGCTCTGTCGGCCGGGTCATATCCTTCGGGAGCGGCTAGCCCTGCCCGGGGGCGAGGTCCAGGGTCCTCCGGGCCATCCGGATCGAGGCGGCGTCCACCATCTGCCCGTCCACGCTAATAGACCCCGAGCCCGCCGCGTTCGCCTCCTCGTATGCCTCGACCACCCTTTTCGCCCACAGGACCTCGTCCTCCGTCGGCGAGAACACCTCGTTGACGACGGGCACCTGCGCGGGGTGGATGCACCACTTGCCGTCGAAGCCGAGCGACCGGGCAGCCCGGCACGCCGCCCGCAGGCCCTCCTCGTCGCGGTGGTCGGCCACGGGGCCGTCCAGCGCCCTCAGACCCGCGGCCCGCGCCGCCACCACGATGCGCTGCATGACGTACCCGAAGCGGTGGCCCGGGTACGCCTCGTCCCACCCGTCCCTGGTGCCGAGGCTCGTCTGCGGCATCCCAAGGCTCGCCGCGAAGTCCCCGGGCCCGAAGTGCAGGGCCCGCAGCCGGTCCGAGGAGCGGGCGATGGCGTCGATGTTCGTCAGGCCCTCTGCGGTCTCTACCTGGGCCTCCAGTTCTATCTTGCCGGGATCGAGGTCCTTTTCGAGCTCTATGCCGTCGAGCAGGACGGCGATCGCGTGGAGGTCTTCGGGGCGGTTTACCTTGGGGATCAGGACGGCGTCCAACGCATCCCCCGCCGCTTCGACGACCTCGACCACGTCCCGGTAGAACCACCGCGTGTCCAGCGCGTTGGCCCTGAACAGTGTCGGCCTGCCGCCCCAGTCCAGTTCCCCTAGAGCCCGGGCCACGTCTTCCCTGGCGCCCGCCTTTCTCTCCGGGGCCACGGCGTCCTCCAGGTCCAGGAAGACGGCGTCCGCCTCCGAGGCGAGCGCCTTCTCGACCATCCTCCGGTTCGAGGCCGGGACCGCCAACAAAGAACGCGCCGCACCCATCTGCCCTCCCTCTCTCGCGACCGCACGGTATTCTCGCACAGCGCCGCTCCGCCGCCCTTGACACTTTCCCCTTCGCGTACTTTGATCCGGTCTGTTGAATACCCACCGTAATCCACGGGAGAGGGGCGGCGCATGAGCCGGTCCCTCAAGCTTGGCCTGGACCTCCTGTTCGGGCTCATCGTCCCGATCGTCATCCTCTCGCGCTTCAGCGACGAGCTCGGGAACGTCACGGCCTACGTGGTCTCCGCCCTCGTGCCGGTGACGTGGGTCGCGGTCGACCTCTTCTTCGTCACGAAGCGGTTCAACTTCATCACGAGCTTTCTCGGCCTGAACGCCGTGGTCCGCGGCGTACTTGCCTTCTGGTTCGTGGACGGGGTGGCCTACGCCTTCAAGGACTCGGTGCCGAGCCTGCTGTGGGTCGTGGTCTTCGGGGCCTCGCTGGTGTTCGGGCGGCCCCTGATCGGGGCCTTCCTGGAGCAGTCGTTCGACCCCCGCACACCAGAACAGGAGCGCTCGCTGAGGGGCCTCTTCGACGAGCGACCGGCGCGGCGGGCGCTCTGGTTAGGGACGCTGGCGATGGTCATCCTCTCGGCCGTGACGGGCGTCGCCAACTTTTTCCTGAACCTCTGGATCGTAACCGCCGGGTTCGGGACGCGGGCGTTCAACGCCCAGGTGGCCGAGTCTAACGCCATTGCCCGCTTCGCCATCTCCATCCCCGAGACCCTGGCCCTGATGGTCGTCGTCGGCTTCGCCCTGAGGGCCGTCTACGCCAGGCTGCCCGGCGACCCCACCGACAAGGACTTCTGGGAGCTGATGGAACTCAGAGAGGCCCGGCAAGGGAAGAACGCGTAGGGCCGGTCCTATGGGACGCCTAGGTGTCGAGCGCTTCCACGAGGTCGCCGGCCCGTATCTCCCCATCCGAGAGCACGTCGGCGCGCAGCCCGCCCCGGTGCACCAGGCCGCGCAGCACCCCGGGCCGGGTGAGCCGTTCGAGGTGCGCGCACGGCTCGCAGCGCCGCTGGCCGAAGCACTCCACGCCCCCGACCCGGAAGCGCTTCCCGATCAGGCCGTCCAGCCTGATGCCCCTGACGACGAGGTTCCGCCGCGCCTCGGCCGGCGCGAGGTCCACGCCCCTCCCCGCCAGTTCCTCGAGCGCCTCGGCCTCCACGAGGGTGAGGTCGTACCCGCTACCCTTCGGGTCGGAGAACGTCCCGGCCCCTCGCTCGTAGCGGTCACCCCGCAACCCGCGCCCCGCGATCGCCTCCGCCGACGGCGCCACCGTCATGGGACCTTCGGCCTCGGCGCAGAGCGCGATCACCTCGACCACGCCCGACCCCTCCGGCCCGCGGCCGGTCCCGGTGCCCCGCGGCGGATCGTGTTCGGCCAGCACGAAGGCGGCCTCCAGGTCGGCGTCCGCGCCCCCGTCCGCGCGCTCGTCCGGTCCGGCGGCCGGATCGAAAACGAGGCCCGGGGGCGCCCCGAAGAACACGGCCCAGGTGGCCGTCCCCCGCCGACGACCGAGGAAACGCCCAGGCCACTCGAAGCCCCCCGGCGACGCCACGGGCACCAGCCC
>DASYWA010000206.1:0-6960 GCA_035936475.1 Rubrobacter sp.
TCGGCCCGAGCACCCCGTACCTCGCCCACAAGCCGGCGGCCAAGGCGCCGGGTGGAGTCACCAATAGTTGCAAGACAAACTCGGAGTAACGGAGGTTGCCATGAACCAGTCTCGCACCGACACGCTCAAGGTCCCGGGCGCGACGCTGCACTACGAGGTCCGCGGCGCCGGACCGGTCCTGCTGCTAATCCCGGGCGGGCCCGCGGACGCCGGCGTGTTCGTCCCCATGGGTAGCGAGCTATCCGGCCGGTACACGGTGGTCACCTACGATCCGCGGGGGCTGTCCCGCAGCCCGTTGGACGGCGAACCCCAGGACACGCCGGCCGAGACCTTCGCCGACGACGTGCACCGGCTGCTCGCGGCGCTCGGCACCGAGCCGGCGTACGTGCTCGGCAGCAGCGGCGGCGCCCTCGTCGCCCGCGAGCTGGTGAGCCGGCACCCCGAGCAGGTGCGGGCGCTGGTCGCCCACGAGCCGCCTTTGCCCCGACTGCTCGACGACGCCGACGAGCACGCCAGGTTCGGGCGGGAGGTCTACGATACTTATCTCTCCGAAGGGGCAGGCCCGGCGATGGGGAAGTTCCTCGCCTCGGCCGGGCTTGACGGGGGCCCACCGCAGCCGACCGCCGACCCCATCCCCGAGATGGCCGAGGCGATGGCCCGGATGCAGGGAAACTTCGATTTCTTTCTCGGGCACATGTGGTTACCGCTCGGCGACTACGCGCCCGACGTCTCCCGGCTCCGGTCGTTGCCGATCGAGGTGGCCGTGGGCGAGGCTTCGGAGGGGCAGCTCGCGCACCGCACCGCCGTGGCGCTCGCCGAGCAGTTGGGGAAGGACCCCGTCGTCTTTCCCGGCGACCACGGCGGGTTCACCAGCCACCCGAAGGCTTTCGCTGGTCGCCTCGATGAGGTACTCGGCGGCCAATGAGCGCCGACTCGGCTCGGAGGTCAGGGGTGCTGCGGGGCCCGCACCAACGGCTTCGCACGGGTGATGAGTCGGAGGCGGGCGGGATCAGGCAGGCAAGAGCAGGCGAACGGAGAGGGGACGAAATGGACGGTACTTCTAAAGGCGACTACGCCGAGGTAAACGGTCTGAACATGTACAACGAGATCCACGGCACCGGAAGGCCGCTGGTCTTGCTGCACGGCGCGTACATGACTATAGACGCCATGGGGGAGGTCTTGCCGCGGCTCGCCGAGACCCGGCAGGTCGTCGCCGTCGAGCAGCAAGGGCACGGGCGCACCGCCGACATCGACCGTCCCATCACCTACGAGCAGATGGCCGACGACACGGCCGCCCTGCTCAGGCACCTCGGGATCGACGGGGCCGACGTCTTCGGCTTCAGCATGGGCGGTGGTGTCGCGCTCCAGCTCGCCATCCGCCACCCTGACCTGTTGCGCAAGCTGGTAGTGGCCTCGGCCTCCTACACGAGCGACGGCATGCAGCCGGAACTGCACGGGATGATCCCGAGCATCACGCCCGAGATGTTCGCCGGGTCTCCGATCGAGGCGGCCTACGTCGAGGTCGCGCCGAACCCGGGGGACTTTCCCGCGCTGGTCGAGAAGCTCAAGCGGCTCGACATGACGCCCTTCGACTGGTCGGCCGAAGGCATAAGGGGGATCGAGGCGCCGACCCTGGTCGTCGTCGGTGACGCCGACGCCATCCGCCTCGAGCACGCCGTCGAGATGTTCCGCTTGCTCGGTGGCGGCGCCATGGGGGATCTGGCCGGCCTTCCCAAGCCCCAACTCGCGGTGCTGCCCGGCACGGCCCACTTTATCCCCCCTGGCAGCGGGATCCTGGACCGCGCCGGGTGGCTGCTGGCGATGGTCCCGGCGTTTCTAGACGCGCCCATGCCGGGGGCGGCGGAATAGAGGTCCACGAAAGATAGGCGAGGTCTAATGGGAAGTGTGCTGCTTGACATGGCCGTGTCGCTCGACGGCTTTATCGCTGGGCCGAACGGCGAGCTCGGGGGGCTCCACGACTGGTTCTTCTCGCCCGCGGGCGCCGAGGCCGTCGAGGAATCGGTGAGGAACACGGGGGCTATCGTGATCGGCCGTCGAACCTACGATCAGGGGGACGCGATGGACGGGTTCGCCCATAGCCCCTACGCGGTCGAACACTTCGTGCTCACCCACGAAGCCCCGGCGAGTGCCGCCAGAGGGGATATGAAGTTCACCTTCGTCACCGACGGAATAGAGAGCGCCATCGAGGGGGCGAAAACCGCCGCGGGCGGCAGGAACGTGGCCGTGGGGGGCGGCGCGGGCGTCGCCCGACAGTGTTTGGAGGCCGGGCTCGTCGACGAGATACAGGTCCACCTCGTGCCCGTGTTGCTCGGCGGGGGCATCAGGTTGTTCGATAACGGGGAGGCCGGGAAGGTCGGGCTGGAGAAGATAAGGGTGGTCGACGCCCCTGGCGTAACCCACCTCGTGTACCGCGTGGTAAAGGAGGACTGAAGTGAGAAGGGTGATCGCATCGGAGTTCGTGTCGCTGGACGGCGTGATCGAAGACCCCCGCTGGACTTTCCGGTTCTCGAGCGACGACCGGGACGCGTACAAGTTCGAGGAGCTCTCAGCCGTCGACGCCCTCCTGCTCGGCAGGGTGACCTACGAGGGTTTCGCCGCCGCCTGGCCCCAGATGGAGGAGGAGACGGGCGAGTACGGAGCCTGGATGAACGGCTACCCCAAGCACGTCGTCTCGAAGACCCTGCGGGAGCCGCTGGAGTGGAACAACTCGACCCTGATCAAGGGCGACGTCGTCGAGGAGGTCCGCCGGCTGAAGGATCAGCCCGGCAAGGACATCCTGATCTTCGGCAGCGGCGACCTCGTCAACATGCTGATGGGGCAGGATCTTATAGACGAGTACAGGCTCATGGTCTTCCCCGTGGTCGTGGGCGGCGGAAAGCGACTCTTCGCGGACGGCCTCGACACGAAGTACTTGAGGCTCGCGGGGTCGAAGACGTTCGATTCCGGCGCCGTCGTGCTCACCTACCGGCGGGCCGATGCGGAAGAATAGGCGGAAGCGCCGGCGACGATTCACGGGCTGACCTTCGACTTTACTGACGATACAGGGGGACCAGGATGAGCAACTTCGTCTTGATACCCGGCGCCTGGATGGGAGCCTGGGTGTGGGATTCGGTGGCCGACGGCCTACGCGCGCTCGGCCACAGCGTCCACCCGGTGACGCTCTCCGGGCTGGCCGACGGGCGGGCCGACGCCTCGGCCGTCGGCCTGGAGACCCACGTCAGGGACGTGCTCGCGATCCTGGATGCAGAGGGCCTGCGGGACGCCGTCGTCGTGGGACACAGCTACTCCGGTATCGTCGCCGGGCAGGCCGCCGACCGTGCGCCCGAGCGCGTCTCGCACACGGTGTTCGTGGACGCCTTCCTGCCGCGCGACGGCGCGTCGATGCTCGACGCCTTCGGTGAGGGCCGGCGCGAGGAGGAGCGCCAGATCTCCGAGAACGGGGGGCGCTGGCCCGCACCGGGTGCCGAGGACGTGGCTCGCGAGCCGGACCTGTCCCCCGGGCAGGCGCGAGGGTTGGCGGGGCGCCTCGTCGGGCACCCGGGACGCACGGTCTCCGAGCCAGCCGTCCTGAGCCGGTCGCTGGCGCGGCAGCGGGCGACCTACGTCTTGTGCGCGTTCGAGACGTCGGATGACCTCTCGGCACTGCGCGCAGAGCCCAACTGGACTTTCCGTGAGCTTCAGACCGGCCACTGGCCGATGGTCTCGGCCCCCGGCGAGCTCGTATCGATGCTCTCCGAGATCGCGGCCAAACGCCGTTGAACTCGCCGGTGTTGGTCATCGCGGGCGCGAGCATCGCCTTGAATAGTGGAACGAAGGGGCAGGAATCTTCGGCTCCGGCAAGGGCAGGGCGTTCGGCCAGGCGCACCGGCCAGGCTCACCGGTGTTTCCAGGGATCGGAGACGGCAGTCGATCCTCAGCAGACTGACGTCCCCACCCAAATATCCCGCAGATGGGTGAGGGTGGGGGCGCGATGATCCTTTATAACCACACGGGCGACCGAAGGCTCCCGAAAAGAGACCGGACATAAAATGACGGAGGGAAAAGTGACCGAACCCGAACCGGAAACCTACCGCAAGCGGCGCCCGATGGACCGGAGGTGGCTGGCGCTGCTCCTGGTGTGCGGGGCGCAGCTGATGATCGTGCTGGACGGGACGATCGTGAACGTAGCGCTGCCGGCGATACAGGGCTCGCTGGCGTTCACGGAGACGGGACTGTCGTGGGTGGTTAACGCGTACCTGCTCACCTTCGGCGGCTTCCTGCTCCTCGGCGGGAGGGCCGGGGACCTCTTCGGGCGGCGGAGGGTGTTCGCCTTCGGCCTCGCGGTCTTCACGCTCGCCTCGCTTTTGTGCGGGCTCGCGGGAAGCCAGGCGGTGCTCGTGGGCGCGAGGGCGCTGCAGGGGGTTGGTGGCGCGATCATCGCCCCGGCGGCCCTCTCCATAATCATCACGACGTTCAAGGACCCAAGGGAGCGGGCGCGGGCGATGGGCATCTGGGGTTTCGTCGTCTCCGGCGGGGCCTCCATAGGCGTCCTGCTCGGCGGCGTCCTGACGCAGACGATGGGGTGGCCCTGGATCTTCTTCGTCAACCTCCCCGTCGGCATCGCGGCCTTCGCCCTGTGCCGGCCGCTCCTGGACCCAGACCCCAAGCCCGACCTCTCCGGCGGCTTCGACCTGCCCGGGGCGTTCCTCGTCACGGCCTCGATCGTGGCGGCCGTCTACGCCATCGTCGGGACGGGCACCAATCCGCCTGTCGTGACGGTTATCCTGCTGTTCGTGGCCGCGGCGCTCATGGTCGGCTTTTTGGCCGTCGAGCGGCGCGCCAAGGCGCCGCTCTTGCCCCCCGGCGTCTTCTCCCGCTCGCGCAACCTCGCCGCGAGCAACGTCGTCATGGCGCTCGCCGTCGTCGGGATGGTCGGCTGGTTCTTCTTCAGCGCCCTCTACCTCCAGAGGGTGCTCGGCTACGACTCCCTCGCCACGGGCCTGGCCTACCTGCCGGCGACCATCGCGCTCGGCGCTATCTCCCAGGGTCCCTCCGCGTGGGCTGTGAACCGCTTCGGCATGAAGCCGACGATAATCGGGGGGCTGGGCCTGATGGCCTTCGGCCTCCTGCTCTTCGCGCGGGCTCCGGTCGGCGGGAGCTTCCTGCTAGACGTCCTGCCGGGGATGCTCGTCTTGGGCGTCGGGGCGGCGTTCGCGTTCATGGCCGTGATCCTGGCCTCCACCACCGGCGTCCCGGAGAACGAGGCGGGACTCGCCTCGGGCCTCGTCAACACCTCCCAGCAGATGGGCGGGGCTCTGGGCCTCGCGGCGCTTGCCGCCGTGGCCGCCGCCTACACCGCGGTCGTCGCCGGCCCCGATCCCGCCCCGGCCGCCCTCAACTCCGGTTACCACGCCGCCTTCCTCGCCGGCGCCGGCTGCGTCCTCCTCGGCCTCCTCATCGCGGCCGCCCTGCTGCGGGTTGCGCCTCCCGGCGACGAGGTCGCCTAGAGCCACCGAAGCCAGGACCGCCGGCAGGGCCACCGGCAGAAAGGCCCGGCGCGGACGCAAAAAGAGCCCTTGTGGACCATTCCGGGCCGCCGGCCTGCTATATTGCCCCGACGCCCAGCGTTCGCTTCGTGGAAGGGGAGAGCATCCGTGAGCACCGTACCGCGTCCCGAGTACCCGCGCCCGCAGTTCCGCCGCCGGGACTGGACCAACCTCAACGGCGAGTGGCGCTTCGCCTTCGACGACGGGGACGCCGGGCTCGCGGAGGGTTGGTGGAACGCCTCCGCGCAGGATCTCGGGGCGGACGGTTCGCCTTTCGACCGGAAGATCACCGTACCCTTCTGCTTCCAGTCCGGGCTCTCAGGGATCGGGGAGAGGGCCTTCCACGACGTCGTCTGGTACGCCAGGACGTTCGAACACAACCCTTCGGCCGAAGAGCGACTGCTGCTCCACTTCGGCGCCGTGGACTACTGGGCGACGGTCTGGGTAAACGGCGCGCACGTGGTCTCGCACGAGGGCGGCCACACCCCGTTCACCGCGGACGTCACGCCCGCCCTCCTCGAAGGGGAGAACGTGGTTATCGTCAGGGCGGAGGACCCCAGCCGGGACGTGACCATCCCACGGGGCAAGCAGTACTGGCGGGAGGAGTCGGAGGGGATCTTCTACACCCGGACCACCGGGATCTGGCAGACCGTATGGCTCGAGCCCGTGGGGCGTCGGCGGATAGACTCCCTGCGTCTGACCCCTGACCTGGACGCGGCCGCGCTCGACGTCGAGGTCGGCGTCGAGGGGTTCGAGCCGGGCCTTACCCTTCGCCTCACCGTCTCCCACAACGACGAACGCGTGCTCGACGACCGGGTCGCGCTGCAGTCGGCGCTCGTCGAACGGCGCCTGCCGTTGGTCACCCGCGGCGAGCAGCCCGCGTCCCCCTACCCGGGCAGGTGGGGCAAGCCGCCGTACTGGAGCCCCGAGGAGCCGAACCTCCTCGACCTCAGGGTCGAGCTGCTGGACGCCGAAGGCCGGTCGCTGGACGCCGTGGACAGCTACTTCGGGATGCGAAAGATAGAAGTCCGCGACGGGAAGGTGTTCTTGAACAACCGTCCCCTCTACCAGCGCCTCGTCCTCGATCAGGGCTACTTCCCGGACGGCCTCCTGACCGCCCCCACGGACGACGACCTGCGCCGGGATATAGAGCTGGCGCAGGAGATGGGCTTCAACGGGGCGCGCAAGCACCAGAAGGTCGAGGACCCCCGGTGGCTGTACTGGGCCGACACTTTGGGCTTCCTGGTTTGGGGCGAGGCGGCGAACGCCTACCAGTACTCGCCCGATTACGTCCGCCGGTTCACCGCCGAGTGGCAGCAGGCCGTCCGGCGCGACCACAACCACCCTTGCATCGTCGCCTGGGTGCCGATGAACGAGAGCTGGGGGGTGCGCGAGATCGCCACCGACCCCAGGC
>DASYWA010000207.1:0-9963 GCA_035936475.1 Rubrobacter sp.
GACATGATCTGGGCTCTAGGCCTCGCCTGCGTGGCCCTCGCCGCCCTGGAAGCCGCGCCCGTGGCCGGGGGGGAGGACCTGAGGATAGGGCCGTGGCGGGCCTTCCTGTTCTGGTTCGGGCCGCTCTCGCCGGCGGTCCACCTGGCCGTGGTGCTCCTCTGGGCGGCGACGCACCCCCCGCTGCCCTCCTACGCGGCGGCGGGGGCCGCCGTGCTCTTCCTCTACTTCGCCCTGCGCGTCGCGCTCGTCTCCGCCACCAGCCGCCGGCTCTCCGACGAGCGGGAGGCGATGGCCCGCAAACTGGAGGGGGGCAGGGTCCTCTCGGAGATGCACGACACCGTAAAGCAGGGGGTGCACGGGGTCTCCATCACCCTCCGCACGGCCCTGGACGCCACTCGCCGCGGCGAGCACGAGGGGGCCATGCGGATGGTCTCAAACGCCCTGCGCGCCTCGCGCGAGACGGAGTTCCAGGTCTCGCGCCCGTACGAGGAGCTCCACACCTCGGTGCACGGCGAGGGCGGCCTGCGCCCCCGGAACTACCTCAGGCACCGCCTCGTCAGGTTCGAGGAGTACTTCGGCATAAAGACCCACGAGGACCTCCAGGCCCCCCTAGAGAAGCTCTCTCCGATGGAGATAGCGGCGGTCTACAGGTTCGCGGTGGAGGCCTTCTGGAACGTCGCCAAGCACTCGTACGCAGACAACATGTACCTCGAATCCAGGCGCGTCGGCGACCTGCTCATCGTGCGCGTCCGGGACGACGGCCGCGGCTTCGACCCGGGAGATCCGCCCCCCGGCATGGGCCTAGACTACCTGCGCGAACGCGCCCGCGAGGTCGGCGCGGAGTTCGACGTGATCTCCGCCCCAGGACGCGGCACCACCGTCCAACTCCGGTTCCGCGTTCGGCAGGCGTCTTCTTAGCGGTCAGCCTTTAGCTATCAGCCGTCAGCTTCCGGGCTATTGGAGCAGCGTGGTAGCGGCAACAGACGCCGTAGGGCTTACCCAGAAGTACACGAAAACCCCTCAGATCATCGTCCCCAAAAACCGGCTGACGGCTGATAGCTGACGGCGCGGTTCGCGAACCGCTACCCTTTGCGTTCGGAGTAGCGGTTGGTTATGGGCATGCGGCGGTCGCGGCCGAAGGCGCGGCCCGTGACCTTTATGCCGATGGGGGCCTGGCGGCGCTTGTACTCGGCCCGGTCCACGAGGCCCACGATACGCCGGACGTCGTCCTCATCATAGCCCGCGGCCACTATCTCGGATACGCCCTTGTCCTCCTCGATGTACGCCTCGAGGATGGGGTCGAGGACCTCGTAGGGCGGCAGGGAGTCGGTGTCGCGCTGGTCCTCGCGCAGCTCGGCGGAGGGCTCCTTGTTCAAGACGGACTCGGGGATCATCTCCCTTCCTTCCGCCCTGTTGACCTCGCGCGAGACCCGATAGACGAGGTTCTTCGGGACATCCTTTATGACGGCGAAGCCGCCGGCCGAGTCGCCGTAGAGGGTAGAGTAGCCGACGCTCATCTCGCTCTTGTTGCCCGTGGACAACACGATCCAGCCGAACTTGTTGGAGAGGGCCATGAGGATGTTCCCCCTGATGCGGCTCTGCAAATTTTCCTCCGTCACGTCCTCCGGCAGCCCCTTGAACGCGCCGGCCAGCATCTGGGCGTAGGCGTCGAAGGCGGGGCCTATGGGGATGGTCTGGGTGTCTATGCTTAGGTTCTTGGCGAGCGCCGCCGCGTCGGTGTTGGAGAGGTCGGAGGTGTAGCGGCTCGGCATGAGGACGCCGGTGACGTTCTCGGGGCCCAGGGCCCGCACGGCGACCGCGGCGGCCAGGGAGGAGTCGATGCCGCCGGAGAGCCCGAGCACGGCCCGCGAGAACCCGTTCTTGCCGAAGTAGTCGCGCAGGCCGAGCACGAGCGCCTCGAGCACCTCGCCCTCCTCGGGCGGGCAGGGCTCGACGCGCGCACCCGCGGCCTCCGTCGACCGGGGCGCGGGGTTCGGGATACGGACGACCTCGGGGTCGTGCTCGGGGTTCTCCTTGCGCGGGCGGGGGTCGTGGAGGCGCTGTATCAGCGACTCCGACGGGTGGAGGTCGACGACGAGCACGTCCTCCTCGAAAGGCTTCGCCCGGGCCACCAGCCTCCCCTCGGGGTCGAAGACCACCGAGTGCCCGTCGAAGACGAGCTCGTCCTGACCGCCGACGAGGTTGCAGAACACCACGTAGCACCCGTAGTCCGAGGCCCGCACGCCGAGCATCCTCTCCCGGAAGGTGCCCTTCTGCCGGTGGTAGGGGGAGGCGGAGATGTTGAGCAGCACGCTCGCGCCGGCCAGGGCCTGCTCGCGGGCCGGCCCGCCCGGGTACCAGATGTCCTCGCAGACGCTCACCCCGACGAGCGACCCGCCGAGATCCAGCATCGCCGAGCCGGAGCCCTCCCTGAAGTAGCGGTTCTCGTCGAAGACGCCGTAGTTCGGCAGGTAGCGCTTGTGGTAGCGGTGCAGCACCTCCCCGCCGGAGACGACGGCGCAGGCGTTGAACAGGTCGCCGTTCAGGTCGACGAAGCCCGCAGCGCACGCGACCCCCTCGGGCACGGCCCGCGCGAACTCCGCCAGGCCCTCCAGGTTCTCCTGGATAAAGCTCGGGCGCATGAGCAGGTCCTCGGGCGGGTAGCCCGTGACGGTAAGCTCCGGGAAGGCGACGAGTTCGGCGCCGGCCTCCACGGCCCGCCCCAGGGCGCCCTTCATCTTCTCGACGTTGCCCCACACGTCGCCGACGGTAGTGTTGATCTGCGCGAGAGCGGCCCTCATGGGCTCAATATATCGCGCCGCCCGGGTTCGTGCCTGACCGGGTTGCGTACCGCCTCACCATCATCCCGGCCGCATCCCGAGGGAGTCGTAGAACGGAAGCCATCCCAGGATACGCCAGGCCGGGGGAAAGGCGCGGCCCCCGGCGCAGCGTCCGCGGCGGGTGTAGAGTATCGCGGGTACCGAGACCGGGAAAGGTGTTGACGGATGGCGCGGGCCGGAGGGCGGGTCGAAGGGGCGAAGGGGCACGCCAAGACGGCGGCCCGGCACGCGCGACCCTGGGTGGAAGCCATAGCGCGTTTCGGCTACATGGCGAAGGGGGTGGTGTACGCGACCATCGGCCTGCTGGCGATGCTGGAGGCCTTCGGGATGGGCGGCAAGACCGCCAGCCCCGACGGCGCGATGCGGAGCATCGGGGCGCAGCCCCTCGGCGGGCTCTTGTTGGTCGTTCTCTCCGCGGGCCTCGCGGGGTACGCCCTCTGGAAGGTCGTGCAGGGCGTGATGGACCCGGACGACAGGGGCTCGGACACCCACGGCGCCGTGCGGCGCGTCGCTTACGTGGGGAGCGGCGCCATCCACGGCTTGCTGGCCTTCACCGCCGCCCAGTCCGTCTTCGGCGCCGAGGACAGCTCGGAGGACGCCATGGCCGCGAGCGCCATGGCCTACCAGCCGCCCGTCGGCAGGATCCTCGTCGTGGTCGTCGGCGTCGCCGTGATCTGCGTCGGCCTCTCCCAGCTCTACGCGGCCTACAAGGCGACGTTCCGGGGCGAGCTTGCGCTCGGCCGGATGGGCGAGGCTAGGGAGATGTGGACCACGCTCCTCGGGCGCATCGGCACCGCCGCCCGGGCGCTGGCCATCGGCACGGCCGGGGCGTTCCTGCTCCTGGCCGCCTACCAGTCCGATCCCGAGGAGACCCGGGGCCTCGGCGGGGCGCTCGAGACCGTCCAGCACCAGCTCATGGGCTCCTACATGCTCGGCGCCATGGCCGCGGGGTTCGTGATCTACGGCGCCTTCATGTTCCTCGTCGCCCGCTACCGGTACATAGACACGTCTTAGGGGCTTCTCCGCGGTGAGTCCCCGCTAGAATGTGGTGATGACCTCTGAACACATGCACGTCGCGTCCGCGGGCGTCGTGGCCGCGGGGCTTCTCGTGGAGGTGCGCGGTGTAGGGAAGGACCTTAGCCTCGGGACCGTCGGGGACCTGGCGGAGGATCTGGGGCGCGGGTTGTCGTCGCTCTCCGCCGTCGGGACGACCGACTCCCTGGTAGAGGCGGCGCTCGCCTGCGCCGACCTTGCGACACTCGCCGCCTGCAACGTTGCGGACGGGGGCGGGCCACCAGCCACCGCGGCCACGCACCTTGCGGCCGGGGCCGCCCGCGCGCTCGCGGCGCTGGCAGAGGCCGAGATCGGTGACCGGGAGGGCGCGTACGCGGAGAACGCGTCGAGGGACCTCAGGAGCGCGGTCTGGAAGGCGGACCTCGCCGTCCGGCAACTCGCGGAGGCGGGCTAGAAGACCCCCTCCGCGCGCCCGCCGTCGAGCGCGGCGCTAACCGCCAGCGCCACCCGGCTGAGGTAGTCGTCGGTGCTCGGGACGAAGTCCGAGACGCGGACCCGAATCTCCGAGACCTCCCCGTCGCGGTACTCCCGGGCGGGCGCGGAGCCAGCGACTCCCAGCGCCTCCGCGTCGTCGAGCCCGATGCGGAGCACGGACGCGACCTCCTCCCTCTGGAGCCGGAGATCTCCCGGCGGGGTGTCGTCGTGGAGGAGGAAGACGTCGTGGAACTCCCGGTCGAGGCCGCCCGGTATCCCCTGCTCTACGCGGCGCGTCCCGAGCGGCGCGAGCCTGCCCGGGTCCACGCGCAGCCCCAGCTCCTCCTCGACCTCCCGCAGGCCGTCGAGTGGGCCCTCGCCCGCCGCCAGGTGCCCGGCGGCCGTGACGTCCAGGTAACCGGGCCAGGTGTCCTTCGTCGCCGCGCGGCGCTGCACGAGCAGGTACGGCTCTCCGGAGCCGGCGTCGACGCCGAAGATCCAGCAATGAAAACACCGGTGCCACAGCCCGCGCCGGTGCGCCTCGCTCTTCCACACGACCTCGCCGGTCGGTTCTCCCGAAGGGTCCCGTGCGTCGATCAACTCGTCCACGCGCCCAGGGTAGCATCTCAGCCAGTCAGCACGCTGCGGGCCTGCGGACCTCGCTCTCAGCCTGCCAGCCTTGGCGGCGGGTGACGAACGTCGGCAACGGGTTGCGGGATCTCTTGGTGCGGGCTCCGCCGACCGCAAGAAACCCCGATAACGCAACATCCCGCCGCCCAAACCTCTAAGCTGACAGGCTGAGAGTTGCCGAAGGCAACGTGCCGAGAGGCGCGAAGCGCCGCGCCGAGAGCTGGCGCAGCCAGCGCGCCGTCGACCGAAGGGAGACGACCTTGACGACCGTCGTCGTAGCCAGCTTTTTCGAGGAGGAGTATGTCCGCCGTTTCCGGGAGGTGGACGACCGCCTGAGGGTCCTCTACCGGCCCGACCTCGTCCCGCCGCCGCGGTGGGAGGGCGACCATAATGGCCCGGAGGATTGGCAACGGACGCCGGAAGAGGAAGAGGAGTTCCTGGGGATGCTCGCGGAGGCGGAGGTCCTCTACGACTTTCCGCGGGGTCACGTCGGGGATCTCGTGGAGGTCGCGCCGAAGCTCCGTTGGGTTCAGGGAAGCATGGCCGGGGCCGGCGAGGTGGCGCGGGCGGCGGGGCTGCTGACCCGGGACGACGTGGTGGTGACGACGGCGCGCGGTATCTACTCCGGCCCGCTCGCGGAGTTCGTGCTCATGGGCATGCTCCAGCACGTCAAGGGCCTCGACCTCTTGAGGAGAGACAAGGCCACCAAAACCTGGCGCCAGGGCACCACCGGGACGCTGGAGCGCAAGACGCTGTGCGTCGTAGGTACGGGGAGCATCGGCAGGGCCATAGCGGACAGGGCCCGCCCCTTCGGCATGCGCGTCGTGGGCGTGAAGCGCGAGGTGCGCGAGGACGACGCCGCCTGGGCCTCCTTCGACGAGCTCCACGAAACGCAGAACCTGCCGGACGTCCTGGCGGAGGCCGACTTCGTCGCCCTGACGCTGCCCGGCACGCCCGAGACCGAGGGGCTGTTCGACACCGAAACCATAGCCGCCATCAAGCCCGGCGCCTTTTTCGCCAACGTGGGCCGCGGCAAGGTCGTAGAAGAGGCGGCGCTCGTCGAGGCGCTCGAGAGCGGGCACCTCTCGGGGGCTGCGCTCGACGTGTTCGAGGTCGAGCCGTTGCCGGAAGAGAGCCCCCTCTGGGGCATGGAGAACGTCGTCATAAGCGCCCACACCACCGACGTCGTACCCGAGCTCATAAACGCCGCGCAGGCCGACCTCTTCTGCGAGAACCTGCGACGCTACCTGGCCGGAGAGCCCCTCGTCAACATACTCGACAAGCGGCTCCTGTACTGAGGGCCGGGTTCGGCCGCGGGTCTCGGGTGGTATATTCAGCGGCGCACCGAATGGATACTGGCAATATATCGAGTACCTGCGCGACCCCTCTCCGGGGTCGTCCCCTATCCTCCGAGGAGTCATCCTGGACTTAGTAGCATCCGCGGGCCTGCCGATCCTGAGAATCTTGGCCGCCCTCCTGCTCGTGGCCCTGAACGGCCTGTTCGTGGCGGCGGAGTTCGCCTTCGTGCGGATACGAGCCACCCAGGTGGACAGGCTCGTGGACGAGGGGAAGTCCTCGGCCGGCATGGTCAAGGTCGCCCAGCAGAAGCTCGACCGGTACCTGGCCGTCTGCCAGCTCGGCATCACCATCTGCTCGCTTGGCATCGGCGCCCTGGCCGAGCCGGCCATAGCGAACCTCATCGAGCCGAGGCTAGGAGCTCTGGGCGTCTCCGACGCCCTGCTGCACCCCATAGCCATAACCATAGCCCTGTTCATCGCCTCGTTCTTGCACGTGGTCTTCGGGGAGCTGGCACCCAAGACGTTCGCCATCCAGAAGGCCGAGGGGACCTCCCTCTTCGTGGCGCCGTTCATGAGGTTCTTCTACTACCTGCTCTATCCCTTCACCATCGTGTTCAACGGCACGGCCAACGCCATCACGGGTGCCCTAGGCGTGGCGCCGGCCTCCGAGGGCGACGACACCCACTCCGAGCAGGAGATAAGGCAGCTCATCGCCCAGGGCACCGATCGCGGCATCTTCGATAGGGACGAGGAGAGCCGGCTCGCGGGCGTCTTCAACCTCGAAGACACGCCGGCGCGGGAGATCATGGTCCCCCGCCCCGACGTCGTCGCGATACCGGAGAACCTGAAGCTCGGGGAGATGATCTCCGTCGTGGCCTCCGGCCACTACACCCGCTACCCGGTCCACGAGGAGCACTCTCAGGACAGGGTCGTGGGCTCGGTCCACGTCAAGGACGTCCTGCGCGCCGTCGGGCCGGAGGGCGACGTCGGGGCCGACGTCACCGCCAGGGACCTCGTGCGGGACGTCATCATCGTCCCCGAGAGCCGCTCCATCGAGAACATCCTCGAAGACTTCCAGCGCCAGGAGATCCAGATGGCCGTCGTCATCGACGAGTGGGGCTCTTTTGAGGGCCTGATCACGATGGAGGACATCCTCGAGGAGATCGTCGGCGAGATCCGGGACGAGTTCGACGACGAGGAACCGGCCGTCGAGGAACTCCCCGACGGCTCCTATACCGTGGACGGCCGCGCCCCCATCCACGCCATAAACGACGCCGTCGGCTCCAGCTTCGAGAGCGAAGACTTCGAGACCGTCGGCGGCCTGGTCCTCGGGGCTTTGGGCCGCGCCCCGGAGGTCGGCGACGAGGTGAGCATGGATGGCCACCTCCTGCGCGTGGACGAGACGGACGGTCCAAGGGTGGCCCGCGTCGTCGTCACGGATAAAGCAGCCGCAGAGACGGAGTAAGGTTCTTAGGTTTTAGGCTTCAGGTCGCCTCCTTCGGAGGCTTTCGGGATTCAGGGCCGCACGGACTACCGCTGCAGCGTGTATCCGGCCTCCTCGACTGCCTCCTGGAGCTCTTCGTCCGTGACCCTACCCGCGTCGTAGGTCAACTCGACCTCGCCCTTGGTGTAATCGGCTTTGGCCTTCTCCACCCCATCGAGCTCGTCGAGGGCCTCCTGCACGCTCAACTCGCAGTGCCCGCAGCTCATATCCGGCACCCGCAACACCCTGCTCTCCGTCATTCCTATACCTCCACCTTTCCGAAAACCTAGTACCTGGCGCCTAAAAACCTCAAAACCTACCTATCCATCTTCACGAACCGCTCGACGGCTTCCGCCAGCTCCGCTATCTTCTCGTCGGCCTTCGTGCCGTCGGTGACGGCCTCCCTGACGCAGTGGTCCATGTGGTCCCTGAGGACGAGCGAGGCGACCTTCTCTGAGGCGGCGATGTAGGAGCTGATCTGGGTGAGTATGTCCACGCAGTAGGCCTCCTCTTCGACCATGCGCTGCACCCCGCGTACCTGTCCCTCGATGCGCCTGAGCCGGTGCTTGAGCTTCTCCTTGTCCCCCACCTTGATGTACCCGTGCGCCTGACCGGTCTGCTCCGTCATCGTGCCTCTACCTCCTCTGTCGATGGTCTGAGCGTGCCTCACTCGCCGCCGTGCCCGCCGCCGGACCTCATCTCCCCGGCCGGGTTCATCTCTACGGGTTGGTTTGGGGCCAAAAGCAGGGCCGCGGCGCCGATGCCGACCGCGACGACGGCTATTCCGCCGAGATAGGCGACCTCGCCGAGGCGGGCCCGAAGCGGGGGGTGCAGGATCTCTTTCGCGCTTTTCGGCCTCTCGAAGGAGCGGAGACGCAGGGCGTTGGTCACCACGCTCACCGAGCTCATCGCCATCGCCGCCGCGGCCAAAACCGGGCTCAGGAGGACCCCGAAGAGGGGGAAGAGCGCGCCGGCGGCCACCGGGATGAGGGCGACGTTGTAGGCGAAGGCCCAGAAGAGTCCTTGCTTGATCTTGCCGACCGTCCGCCGCGAGAGCGCGATGCCGGTGACGATGTTGCGCAGATCCCCGCCGATGAGCGTGATGTCCGAGGCCGCCATCGCCACGTCCGTCCCCGTACCTATGGCGATGCCGAGGTCGGCCCGGGCGAGCGCCGGGGCGTCGTTGATCCCGTCCCCCACCATCGCCACGGTCTTGCCGACGGACTGCAGCTCCTCGACCCTCGCCGCCTTCTCCCCCGGCAGCACCTCCGCGAGCACGCGCTCCGGGCCTATGCCGACCTGCGCGGCCGCGGCCTCAGCGGTGGCGCGGTTGTCGCCGGTGAGCATCCACACCTCCAGGCCAAGCGCCCCGAGCTGCTCCACGGCCTCCCGCGACCCCGGCTTTGGCGGGTCCGCGACGGCCACGAGGCCGGCGCTCCGTCCTTCAACGGCGACGTACATCGGTGTGGCACCACCGCGCGCCAACTCGACGGCCCGCCCCCCCAGATCCTCCACGCTGGCGCCGCCCCCCTCCACGAACACCCGGTTGCCGACGAGGACCTCGCGCCCTTCCACGACCGCCTTCACGCCCCTCCCCGTGACGGACCCGAACTCCTCGGCCTTCGGCAGCGGGAGCCCCGACTCCCCCGCCCGCGCCACGATGGCCTCCGCGAGCGGGTGCTCGGAGCCGACCTCAGCGGCGGCGGCGAGGCGCAGCAGCTCTTCCTCGGAGAAGCCTTCGGCCGGGACCAGCCCCGTGACGGCCGGTTTTCCTTGCGTCAGGGTGCCGGTCTTGTCGAGCACGACGGCGTCTATCCTGCGGGTAGTCTCGAGGGCCTCGCCGCCCTTCACGAGGACGCCGTTCTCCGCGGCCTTGCCGGTGCCGACCATGATCGCCGTCGGGGTCGCGAGACCCAGGGCGCACGGACAGGCGATTATGAGGACGGAGATCGCGGCGGTGAGGGCCAGTATCGGGGACGACCCGAAGACGAGCCACGCCGCGAACGTCAGCGCCGCGAGCCCCAGCACCGCCGGCACGAAGTAGGAGGAGATCGTGTCCACCATCCGCTGCATCGGGGCCTTGGAGCCCTGCGCCTCCTCCACCATGCGCACGATCTGCGCGAGCGCGGTGTCCCCGCCGACCTTCTCGGCCCGCATGACGAAGCCGCCGGTCGTGTTGAGGGTGGCCCCGATCACGCCGTCGCCGACACCCTTCTCTACCGGC
>DASYWA010000208.1:0-13702 GCA_035936475.1 Rubrobacter sp.
CCCCCCGGCCGCGTCGCCACCCGCGGCCTCGCCCCCGGCCTCCGCGCCGCCGGACGGTCCTTCGGACGACCAGTACGATGGCGGCTAGGAATTGGCGCGCCCGGGGCGCCGCGAGATGCTAGAGTCGGACGCCAGAGACAAAGGGAGGAGCGCCGGATGGCTGACCTGAGCGTGGGGAGCATAGCACCGTCATTCGAACTGCCGGACCAGCAGGATCACCCCTGGAGCCTCTCCGGGCAGCTGGAGGTGAGCCCGGTGGTCCTCGTCTTCTACCGGGGCGACTGGTGCCCCTACTGCAACGGCCAGCTCGCCGCCTACGCCAGAAAGTACAACGAGTTCGAGCGGCGCGGCACGCAGCCCGCCGCCATCAGCGTCGACCCCCCGGCCCACAACGCCAGGATGGTCGGGAAGCTGAAGATCCCCTTCCCCCTCCTCAGCGACCCGAAGGGCGAGGTGGCCCGCGCCTACGGCCTCTGGAACGAGAAGGAGAACGTTGCCGTTCCGGCCGTCGTGATCGTCAACCGCTCCGGCGAGATCACCTACCTCCACGCGGGCTCGGATTTCGCCGACCGCCCGACGGACGGCGAGGTCTTCGCCGCCCTGAAGTCCCTGGGCGAACCCGGCGTCCCCGGCACCCGCATAGAGCGCCGCACCGGCGGCCCCGAGCTCCGGACGACCGCCGTAGAGGCCCGCAACGGCAGCGTCCGACCTTCGCGCGAGGCCATGAGCCTCGACGAACTTCACTCCTACTACAACGGGGCCTACACCACCACCACGGTCCTCGACGGCCGCGTCACAGGCTTCCTCCTCCAGCGGGCCGCGCGCGAGGTCTCCCGCCTCCGGCAACTCATCCGCGATTACTCCAAAGCCGCCCAACAGACCGACGACCTCGCCCGGGAACAATCCTGAAAAGGGCCCCATCCACGAACCACCGCCGTCTCCTCCTCTTCGCCCCGCCGGCCGAGCACGAAGCCTACGCCCGCCACAGCGCCATGCTCGAAGGCCACGGGGCCGCCTCCGAAGACCGCGCCGTCCTGGCAGAGCCTTCCTTCGAAGACGGCTCCGGCGTCGAGGAAGGCGGCGAGAAGTTCCGCTCGACGGGAGCCCATCCCTCCCGAAAACCTGTTCGACCTCATAGACACCATGCCCATGCGCCGGCGTGAGATCCGGGCCAGAGACCCCCGCTAACGCCGGCGACCCGAAACGTGCTCCGTCCGCGCGCCTCTTCGCCCCCGCCAACGATTCCCCACCCCCGTGGGGGCGGTTCTAAACCCGCCCGCCCCGAAACGGCGTCCTCTCACCCGGCCGCCGGGTTCGCGAAGGCGCAACGGCAGCGTTCGTGAGGATCGATCCATTGCGCGGGGAGAGAGCGCTCATGGGCAAACAAGAGCCCCGGACTAGCCCGGTACCCGCCCAACAGCGTAGGAGGTCTCCTCGCCAGCCATCCTCCGGGCTAGAATCCTTATCTCTGGACCCAAGACGGAGGCGCGCTTGAGGCGACTGTTCGTGAACGAGGAGGTGCGGCTGCGCGCGGGCTGGCGGCTGCTCGCCCAGTTCCTGCTCTACAACGCAGGGGTCTCGCTTACCGGGGTCCTGACGCTCGCGGCGGTGGCCGGCCTCTCCCCCGGCGCCGCGGAGGGGGCCCCGTCGCCGTACCTGCCGATCCTGTCCTACGCGGGCGTCGCCCTCGTTGCGGTGGCGAGCGTGTGGGCCTGCGGGCGGTCTCTGGACGGGCGCCCCTTCTCCGAGTTCGGACTGCGCCTGGACCGCGCCTGGTGGTCGGACCTCGGCTTCGGGTTGCTCCTCGGGGCGCTGCTCATGACGGGGATCTTCCTCGCCCAGCTCGCGGCCGGGTGGACGGAGGTGACGGGCTCGTTCGTGGGCGTGGACGGGGGCGCCTTCTTCCCGGCCATCCTCGCGCCGGCCGCCCTCTTCGTCTGCGTCGGCTTCTACGAGGAGCTCGTCAGCCGCGGCTACCAGTTGACGAACCTGGCGGAGGGGCTGAACGGCGCCGTCGTCGGGGCGAGGGGGGCCATCGTGCTTGCCTGGGTCCTCTCCTCCTCGATCTTCGCCGCCATCCACCTCTCCAACCCGAACACGAGCGCCCTGAGCACCCTGAACATCTTCCTGGCGGGCATGATGCTCGGCTCCGGCTACGTCCTGACCGGCCAACTGGCCATCCCCATCGGCCTCCACACGACCTGGAACTTTTTCCAGGGAAACGTCTTCGGCTTCCCCGTCAGCGGCCTGGACCCCCTCGGCGTCTCCTTCCTCTCCACCCGGCAGGCCGGCCCGGACCTCCTAACCGGCGGGCCCTTCGGCCCCGAGGCCGGCCTCCTCGCCCCCGCGGCCATGGCCTTGGGCGTCCTCCTCATAGCCCTCCGCGTCCGCCGCCGCGGCGGCAAGCTCTCCCTCCACCGCCCCCTCGCCGAAAGCCCCCTAAAGCCCCACTAGAAACGCCCGGGGGACGCACCCTTGTTCTCCTGGTGGCCCGCGCCCCGAAGCTCTGCCCGAGACGAAGGCGCGGGACTGGGGTCAGTCGTCCTGTCCGCGTGCGCCGTGGGGCCGCCCGGCGGGGAACCGCGGCCCGGCCGGAGCAGTGATGGTCGGGGGCTACGCCCGGTTCATGAGTGCCTTGTACGCCTGGTGCAGGTGATCCGAGACGGTAACCACGGCGAAGATCGTGGCCACAAGGCGGGTGACGCGCGGCACGAGCACGAGGCCGTAGGTAAAGAAGGAGGCCAGCCACACGCCGAGGCAGAACTTGCACGTCAGCAGCTCGCCCACGGACCTGCGCAGGCCCTCGCCGCGGGGCTCCTCGTCGACCTTCTTGGGGCTCTCCTTCTCCCGAAGCTCGGTGAACGGGGCGCGCAGGGGGCTCGTGACCGCGTCCTCGGCCCCGACCAGGCTCAGCTTGTGGGTCGCCATCCCGAGCAGCGCTATGTCCCTCACCTCCACCCTCTCCGGCAGGGACCTTCCCGTCCCCCTGCTCACCAGAAGGAAGATGGCGAAGATCGCGTTGAAGACCCCCGCCAGCACGCCGTACGACGAGAGCGATATGTCCTCGTTCTTTTTGTAGCCCTCGAAGATTCCGTCGGGATTGCCTTCGCTCATGCTTGCCCCTTGTGTTCGACGCGCCGGATATATTCTGTCCGGGGTATCCCCGACGCGCGACCAAGCCTAAACCTGCCTCCTGGCGCCCCCGGGCTGCTACGGACGGCTTCCGATGTCCGGAAACGTCCTTCCAGGTAGCGTACACATGCCGAGGAGGGAAGGGTCCGCGCCGAGGCCGGCCGCAAGACGTCGGCGCCCAAATTTGGGCCGAAATGTGCATCCCGGGCGGTCGGAAACCCCCCGGGCGAAGGGTAGCCGGTGCGGTCTCCGGGTATAAGCGAGGGTACGCCAAACAGGAAAGGAACACCCATGACAGACGATCAGCACACCCAGCAAGACCCGACCACGCAGTACCCGCAGCCGCAGTACCCCGAGCAGACCCAGATGGACCAGCACCCCGGCCTCGAGCAGGAGATGGGTCCCAAACCAGACTACGGGTACGAGACCTACCGCGGCAGCGGGCGGCTCGAAGGGAAGAAGGCCGTCATCACCGGCGGCGACTCCGGCATCGGGCGGGCGGTCGCGCTCGCCTTCGCCCGCGAGGGCGCCGACGTCCTCATCTCCTACCTAGAGGAAGAAGAGGCGGACGCGACGGAGACCGCCGGCGTCGTCGAGGACGCGGGCAGGCAGTGCGTGAAGGTGCCGGGCGACCTCGTCGAAGAAGCCCAGTGCCAGGCGGTGATCCAGAAGGCCGTCGACGAGTTCGGGCAGATAGACGTCCTGGTCAACAACGCCGCCCACCAGATGACGGTGAACGGCATAGCCGACGTCTCGACGGAGCTGCTCGACCGCACCTTCAAGACCAACATCTACGCCATGTTCTGGCTCGTGAAGGCCGCGCTCCCGCACATGCCCGAGGGCGGTTCGATCATCAACGTCGGCTCCATCCAGGCGTACCAGCCCTCTCCCCCCCTCCTCCCCTACTCCTCGACCAAGGGCGCCATCACGACCTTCACCAAGGGCCTCGCCCAGGAGGTGGTCCAGTACGGCCTGCGCGCCAACACCGTCGCCCCCGGCCCGGTCTGGACGCCCATAATCCCGGCCTCCATGCCGGCCGACACGGTCTCCCAGTTCGGCGGCACGAGCCCGATGGGACGCCCGGCCCAGCCCGCCGAGCTCGCCCCCGCCTTCGTCTTCCTCGCCTCCCAGGAGGCCAGCTACGTCAACGGCGAGACCCTCGGCGTCACCGGAGGCCAGCCCCTGCCGTAGATAGCGTTCAGCCCGCTGCGCCCTTCGGGCTCCGCTCGTCAGCGCGCTTCGGCCCGCTCCGCGGGCCTCGGATTCGCCCGGTTTCGTTAGCCCCACCCATCGTAGGGGCGGGTTTCGAACCCGCCCCTACGATGGGTGGGGCGGTCGGTGCCCGCCTTTGGGTGGGGCGTGCCCTTGGCGTTTTCGGGGTTCGCCGACCCCGTGGCTGACGGATGAGAGCCGCCGGCAGGCGGCGGGCTGAGAGCGGAGGCGAAGCCGGAGCGGGCTGACAAGCCGCCGAAGGCGGCGGGCTGAGATGCTATTCTGCTGGCGTAGGCGGCATCGGGGCGGCTCTTTGGGAATCGTGGTCCAGAAATACGGTGGGAGCTCGGTCGCGACGGCCGAGCACATAAGGGCTGTTGCGGGCAGGATCGCCCGCGCCCGCGAGGCCGGCCTCGACCTCGTCGTCGCCGTCTCCGCGATGGGCAAGACGACCGACAGGCTCCTGCGGCTCGCCGGCGAGGTCAGCCGGGACCCTTCGCCGCGCGAGATCGACCAGCTCCTGGCGACGGGAGAGGAGCAGTCGGTGGCCCTGCTCGCGATGGCGCTCCACGACCGCGGGATACCGGCCGAGTCCTTGACCGGTCCTCAGGCCGGCATGACGGTGACGGGCCGCTACGGCTCCGGGGTCATCTCCGAGATCCGTCCGAAGAGGATCCAGGCCCTGCTCGACGAGGGGCGCGTCGTGATCGTCGCCGGCTTCCAGGGGATGAATGCCCTCGGCGACGTTATGACTCTAGGGCGCGGCGGCTCGGACACGACGGCCGTGGCGCTGGCGGCGGCGCTCGAAGCGGACCGGTGCGAGATTTTCACGGACGTCACGGGGGTCTTTACCGCCGATCCCCGCATAGTCCCCGAAGCCCGGCGGGTGCCCGTCATCTCCTTCGAGGAGATGGCGGAGATGGCCTGGCGCGGGGCGAAGGTCATGCACCCGCGCGCCGTCGAGCTCGGCGCGCTCTACGGCGTCGAGATACACGTCAGGTCCTCCTTCGAGGAGGGCCCTGGCACCATCATCACGGGAGGAGAAGAGTTGGAACGCCTCGAAACGCGCGAGACCCTGGCCGGCATCGTCCACGACCTGGACGTCTCCCGCGTCACCCTGAACGGCATCCGCACGGGCCCCGGCACCATGAGCCGGGTCTTTACCCCGCTCGCCGAGCGGGGCATCTCCGTCGACGTCATAGTCGAGAGCGGCGTGAAGGACGGGGCCGCCGACGTGGCGTTCACCGTCACCCGCGGCAACTTCGAGCCCGCCCGAAAACTCGCGGCCGAGGTCGCCGACTCCCTTGGCGGCGTGGTCGAGGGGGAGCGGGACCTCGGCAAGGTCTCCGTGGTGGGCACGGGGATGCTGAACCGCCCCGGCTACGCGGCCAGGATGTTCGCCTCTCTAGGCGAGGCGGGCATCCCCATCAGGATGGTCTCGACCTCGGAGATACAGGTTACGTGCGTGTTGCCCGCCGGGCGAGTAGAAGAGGCCGTCAGGGTCTTGCACAGGGATTTCGAGTTGGAGGAGAGAGATGTTTAGCGGAGCGTTTACAGCCCTCGTCACGCCGTTTCGGAACGGCGCAGTGGACGTCGAGGCGCTGGAGAACCTCGTCGAGTTCCAGATAGGGCAGGGCATCCACGGGCTCGTCCCCTGCGGCACCACCGGCGAGACGCCTTCCATGAGCGAGGCCGAGGATCGCCTCGTCATAGGGACCGTGGTCAGGGTCGCCAACGGCCGGGTCCCGGTAATCGCCGGGACCGGCTCCAACAGCACGGACATGGCGATCAAGTACACCAGGATGGCCGAGGAGGAGGGGGCGGACGGCTCTTTGCAGGTCTCCCCCTACTACAACAAGCCGACCCAGGAGGGGCTCTACCGGCACTTCGCCGCGATAGCCGAGAGCACGAGCCTGCCCATCGTCCTCTACAACATCCCCGGCCGCACGAGCGTCACCATAAGCGCCGAGACCACGGCCCGCCTCGCCGAGATTCCGAACATCGTCGGCACCAAGGAGGCGACCCACTCGATGGACATGGCGAGCGACATCCGGCGCCTGTGCGGCGAGGAGTTCGGCATCCTCTCCGGCGACGACTCGCTGACGCTCCCGCTCATGTCCCTCGGAGGACGGGGCGTGATCTCCGTGGCCGCCAACGTCGCCCCCGCGGTCGTCTCTGACATGGTGAGCGCCCTCTTGATCGGCGACTTCGAGCGGGGCCGGGAGCTCCACTACGACCTCCTCCCGCTCTGCCGCGCCCTCTTCGTCGAGACGAACCCCATCCCGGTTAAGACCGCCGCCTCCATCCTGGGTCTCTGCTCCGACGAGATGCGGCTGCCCATGATCCCGCTCGCCGGAGAGAACCTCGACCTTCTCCGCCGCGTGATGGAGGAGACGAACCACCTCCTCCCCACCCCTGAAGAAGTTTGACCCGCGTAACGATCATAGGTGCTGCGGGCCGGATGGGCCGCGAGCTCTGCCGCGCCGCCCTGGAGACGGAAGGCATCGAGCTCGCGGGCGGCACCGTGGAGCCCGGCGCCCCGGAGCTCGGCGCCGACCTCGGCGAACTCTGCGGGGTGAGCAGGTCGGGCGTCGCGGCCACGGAAGCCCCGCCCCACATCGCCGGGGTGCTCGTCGAGTTCACCACACCCGAGGCCACCGTCGGGCACCTCGCCTACGGCCTGCCCCACGTCATAGGGACCACGGGGCTCTCCGAAGAACAGCTCTTCAAGGTCGAAGGGGCGGCGGAAAAAGTCCCCGTCGTGCTCGCCCCGAACATGAGCGTCGGGGTGAACCTGCTACGCGAGATCGTTCGGGATCTCGCCGCGAAGCTGGAAGGCTACGACATCGAGGTCGTCGAGGCCCACCACCGCAACAAGAAGGACGCCCCTTCGGGGACAGCGCTCTTCCTGGCGCGGGCCGCGGCCGAGGGCCGCGAGGAGCGCCTGGAGGACGTCGCCGTCTACGGCCGGGAGGGCCTCTCGCCGCGCGAGTCGGGCGAGATCGGCATCCACGCCCTGCGCGGCGGGGCCGTCGTGGGGGAGCACCGCCTCGTCTTCTACTCAGAGGGCGAGGAGGTCGAGGTCGTCCACCGCGCCCTCTCGCGCCGCACCTTCGCCGAAGGCGCCCTGCGGGCCGCGAGGTTCGCCGCAGGCGCCAAGCCCGGGCTCTACGGCATGGCGGACGTGCTGGGCGCCTGAGCCCTTACTCTAGGCACCCGGTCCCTAAGACTCCGAACCCTCCGATTCCCTGCCCAGCACCCTGCGGGTGACCCGGCGGGCCCGTTCTTCGTGGTCCGCCACCCTCGAGTGCTCCCCGGTGGAGGCGAGGATGAGGTCGCGCGCCTCCTCCGGCGAGTCGGTCAAGGACAGGAGGCCGAGGTCGGCTTCGGTGGCCTTGCCCTCCGAGACCATGGCCGAGCGCACCCATTCGAGGAGGCCGCCCCAGTAGTCCCGGCCGAAGAGGACTATGGGGAAGTCCCGGATCTTGCCGGTCTGTATAAGGGTTAGCGCCTCGAAGAGCTCGTCCATCGTGCCGAAGCCGCCGGGGAAGATGACGAAGGCCTGGGCGTACTTGACGAGCATGGTCTTGCGGACGAAGAAGTAGCGGAAGTCCACCGCGACGTCCACGTAGGGGTTGACGTGCTGCTCGAACGGGAGCTCGATGTTCAGGCCGACGGAGGTCGCCCCGGCCTCCCTGGCGCCCCGATTGCCGGCCTCCATGATCCCCGGCCCCCCGCCCGTGATGATGGAGAACCCCGCCTCGCCGAGCAGCCGCGCCACCTCGACGGCCGTGGCGTAGGCCGCATCTGCGCGGTCCACCCTCGCGGAGCCGAAGATGGTGACCGCCGGCCCGAGGCCCGCGAGTTCCTCGAACCCCTCGACGAACTCGCCCATGATCCTCAAGACCCGCCACGTGTCCGTCTCCCTAAAAGCCGCCCTCTCGGCCGGCCCGGAGAGCAGCTTCTCGTCCTGGGTCTCTCTGCGCATCGATCCCCCCTGGTCCGTTGACCCGTTACCTACCCCGTCTCGCAGTCGGGCACACGAAAATGGGGGCGCGGCCCTCGCGCCCCCGCCGACCTTCGGCCCGTGCCTGCCGGCCGAAACCTTATTCTTACCCGACGAACTTCTCGCAGCCGACGAAGCGGTCCAGGCTCATATCGGAGCCTTTCCGCACGGTGTCGTAGCCGTCGCCGCAGTCGACGTAGTCGTCGGCCCCGTCGCCCGCGGAGAAGATGAAGTCGTCGCCGGGGCCCGAGTAGAGGTCGTCCGAGCCGGAGCCGCCGTAGACGTGGTCGCTCCCGCCACCGCCGTAGACGGAGCGGTCCTCCGGGCGGTCGTCGCCCGCGCCGCCGTATATGTGATCGTTGCCAGGCCCGCCGTAGAGGCCGTCGGACCCGCCGTCGCCGTAGAGCCTCTCGTCGCCGTCCAGCCCGCTCAGGATGTCCCCGCCGCCCTCGCCGCGGATGGTGTCCGCGCCGTTCGTGCCCCTGATGGCGTCGCCGGCCGCCGTGCCGCCCAGCGTCGCCGCGAAGGCCACGCCCGTCGAGAGGACCACCATCAGCGCCACCGCCGCCACTACCCGAACCATCCGCCCCATGCCGTGCCCCTTTCGGTCTCAGCCCCGGCCTCTCCGGTTGCCGTGATCGGAACTCTAGAGGGGCCGCGTTACGCGCCGGCCACAGCGGGATGACGGTCGAAGAACGTTTCGGCGACGTTCGGATAACAACGCCGGAGCCGGGAACCCCGCGCCCCGCGCCGTTGTACAGGGGATGACGGCGGCATGAGGGGTGGGCGACGTGGCGAAGACGGGATGGACGGGCCGGATGGGACCGGGCGCGGCGGGCGCGCTCCTGCTCCTGGGCCTCTTCTTGCAGGGATGCGGCGGGGGAGGCGGGTCGCAAGGGAGCGCGGCCCAGGGCCCATCGACGAAGGAGGCCGCCGGCGGGGCGGAGATGGCGGCCGTACAGGAACCCGGGGCGGTAACCGAAGGGGTCTTCGACCGCATGGTCGTCAAGACGGCCGAGCTCGGCGTCAGGTCCGGGGACGTTCGGGGGAGCGCGGAAGAGGCGAGGCGGGTCGCTGGGAGGTTCGGCGGCGAGGTCCTGAGCTCCAGGGTCTACGCGGGATCGGGCCCCGTCTCGGCCGACCTCGTGCTCTCCGTGCCGTCCGGCGAGTTCGAGGCGGCGCTCGACGAGCTGCGCGGCATCGGGGAGCGGGTCACGACGGACACCGTGGAGGGCCAGGACGTGACCGAGGAGTTCGTCGACCTGGAGTCCCGGGAGCGGAACCTGCTCGCCGCCGAGGAGAGCCTCCTGGCACTCTACGACAGGGCCGAGAGCGTCGAGGATACGCTCACCATCGAGCGGGAGCTGACCGATATCCGCGGCCAGATCGAGGAGGTGCAGGGCAGGATCCAGTACCTCGAACGCCGCACCGCCACCTCGGAGATAGTCCTGCACCTGGAGCCCGTCGTGACAGCGCCTCCCGAACAACCCTGGTCGCCCTCCTCCGTCGCGGCGCGGGCCTGGGACGCCTCTCTGGGTGTCCTCCGGGCGGCGGCCACGGCGTCCATCTCCGCCGTCGTCTTCTGCTGGTGGCTCGTGCCCCCGCTCGCGGTCGGGCTCCTGGTGTGGAGGCGTAGCCGCGCCACTGGTACGTCCGGCTGACGCCCGGTACCGCCCGGCGGGCTTCGGCGTTCGCGTTAAACTCTCCCGGAGAGTTTCCGGAGAGAGTGAGGAACGCATGACCGAGGCGCCGTCCGTGCCCCTGATCCCCCGCGAGGTCCTTTTCGGCAACCCGAGCAGGGTGAGCCCGCGCCTCTCCCCCGACGGCGAGAGCCTGGCCTTTCTCGCCCCGAAGGACGGCGTCCTGAACGTCTGGGTCGGCCCGGTCGGCTCCCCCATCGACGGCGGCGGGTTCGAGCCCGTTACCGACGACCGCAGGCGCGGCATCCGGCTCTTCTTCTGGGCCGAAGACAACCGGCACATCGTCTACCTCCAGGACGAAGGTGGGGACGAGAACTGGCGCATCCACGCCGTCGACCCGGCCACGAAGGAGGATCGGGACCTCACCCCGTTCGAGGGCGTGCAGGCCCAGATCCTGGACAAGAACCGCCACTTCCCCGACGCGCTCCTCGTCGCCCTCAACCGCGAGAACCCCGAGCTCCACGACGCCTACCGCCTCACCCTCTCCACCGGCGACCTCGACCTCGTCGCGAAGAACCCGGGCAACGTCGTCGGCTGGGTCGCCGACAGGGACTTCGAGGTCCGCGCCGCCGTGACCGCCACCCCAGAGGGTGGCTCAGACCTGCTGCTGCGAGAGGACGAGGGTTGGAAGACCCTGCTCGGATGGGACAAGGAGGACGCCCTCTCCAGCGGCCCGGTCGGCTTCGCCGAAGACGCCGGCAAGATGTACCTCCTCGACTCGCGGGGGGCCAACGCCGCCAGGCTCGTGCTGATGGATCTTGCGAGCAGGGAGACCGAGGTGCTTGTCGAGGACCCGCGCTACGACGTCTCGGGGGTGGTCGTCCACCCTGAGACCCACGCCGCCCAAGCCGCGGCGTTCCAGCGGGCGAGGACGGAGTGGGTCGTGCTCGACGACGCCGTCCGCGAGGACTTCGAGGCCATAGAGAACCTCGGCCGGGGCGACTTCTCGGTCACCAGCCGCGACCGGGCCGACGAGAACTGGCTCGTCGCCATAAACTCCGACGACGGCGGCGCCTCGTACTACGCCTACGACCGGAAGGCGAAGAGGGGCGAGCACCTCTTCGACGCGAGGCCGGACCTCGCCGACTACACGCTGGCGAAGATGGAGCCCATCTCATTCACCTCCCGCGACGGGTTGGAGGTGGAGGGCTACCTGACGCTGCCGCCGGGTGCCGAACAGGAGAACCTGCCGATGGTCCTCAACGTCCACGGTGGGCCGTGGGCGCGAGACGGCTGGGGGTACGACCCGGAGGCGCAGTGGTTCGCCAACAGGGGCTACGCGTGCTTGCAGGTAAACTTCCGCGGCTCTACCGGCTACGGCAAGGAGTTCCTCAACGCCGGCAACCGGGAGTGGGGCGGCAGGATGCACGACGACCTCGTGGACGCCGTCGGGTGGGCCGTCGAGCGGGGCATCGCCGACCCCGAAAGGGTCGCCATCTACGGCGGCTCCTACGGCGGGTACGCGGCGCTCGTCGGGGTGACGTTCACCCCCGACCTCTTCCGGTGCGCCGTGGACATCGTGGGCCCGTCCAACATCATCACCCTCATAGAGAGCGTCCCGCCCTACTGGAAGCCGCTCACAGCGACCTTCACCGAGCGCGTCGGCGACCCCGAGAGCGAAGCCGACTTCCTCAAGAGCCGCTCGCCGCTTTTTTTCGTGGACAAGATCAAAGCCCCCCTGCTCATAGCCCAGGGCGCGAACGACCCCCGCGTCAAGCAGGCCGAGTCCGAGCAGATAGTCGCCGCCATGAAGGAGCGCGGCATAGACCACGAGTACCTGCTCTTCGAGGACGAGGGCCACGGCTTCGCCCGGCCCGAGAACCGCCTCAAGTTCTACGCCGCCGCCGAAGAGTTCCTCGCCAAACACCTCGGCGGCAGGGTAGAAGGATAGAAGCCCTCAGCGAACGCACGAACCCGATGACCCGCGGGGTTCGCAAGGACAACCGGGCCCGTCGGACGGCTCGGAAGGTTGGCGAACCAAAAGGCCGCCGGGACGTTCCTAGCAGCCCTTCAACGGGTTTCGGGTCCGGGCTCCTCATCTCCTTCGTCCGCCGCGACCACCGTCTCGACCCAGGCCGCGTCCACGCCCATGCGGCGCGCCACCTCATCGACGCTAAGACCCGAGCTTCGCAGGCGTTCGGCCTCCTCGGCCAGGCAGACCTCTCCGCGTCCGTCCATGGTGCTCCCTCTCTCCGTGACTTCCGGCGGGCAGAGCAAAGGCCGGGACGTCTCCGTCCCGGCCTCACGCAATCTCGCCCGGGTTCTCCTACTTCAGGAGGCCCTTCGCGGCCTTGGCGACCTTCTTCTCCGTCGAGCCGCCCGACGACTTCTTGCCCTTCTTGCCGCCGGTGGCCTTGCCCCCGACGGCCTTCTTGATCTGCTTCTCGATACCGGCCATACGCGCGGTCACGCTCCCTTCGAAAAGCTTCTGTTCCCCGCGTATCTACCCTCTGCGCCGCCGCGTCAAACGGGGATCAGCCCGCCGCGGGTAGCTCCAGGCGCGTGCCGGGGTAGATCCGGGCGTCCGGGAGTTCGTTCGCGTCCCGGATGACCTCGACCGTCACCCGCGGGTCCTCTGACGCCGGGTAGTGCTCGGTGGCGACGGACCAGAGGGTGTCGCCGGGCTCCACGGTGTAGAGCACGGTGGGCGGCTCGGCGCCGGCCCCGCCGCCCGCGTAGAGGGCGAAGCCGAGCACGGCGGCGACGAACAGGGCCCCGATCCTTCTCCTGCGATAGACGTGTTCCTTTTTCACCCACGAAAGATACGGGAGGATGGACGGTTTCCCAAGGGTTTTTTGCCCTTGTCGTCTGGCTGGTCCTCGTGACGGCGGGCCATTAGAATCTTTGGAGTATGCGTTTCACGAAGATACAACTGCTTGGGTGCTAACGGCCCTACCCTGCGCGTCCGCGTGAGCCCTGATGGTCGGCAACAAGTTAAGCTGTTCGCATAGCGCAGGTGATCAGCCACCAAGCACCGCCGGGACAGCGGCCACCCGATCCTGTAGTCGTCTCCTTCCAGCCCGGCGAGGGGGGTGGCGCCGGTACCAGGCGAACGGGGCGCTCGCCTAGCCTCTCGGCAGGGGCTCTGCGTAGCGAAGCCTGCGCGGAGGCGACAGGACGAGCAACGCCCACCCCGCGGGTGTGGTTAGCTGCCGGGGCGAATACTTATGCACGCTGCCCACATGTTGTGGTCGGTTATCGACGCCCGAGCGGAGCCCAGGGGTTGTACCTCGTCCCGGAGCTGTGTTTATGCGGGACCCCGTATGCGGACTTCGCGGAACACCCCTTCTACGAGGTTGGGTGAATAGGGGCATGAAGAAGGCCGGAGCATGACGCTCCGGCCCTCCCTCTCGCCGACGACCGCCCCGGCGCGGCGGCTCTTCTAGGCGACCCTCCTAAACGTCGCGTCCCCGCTCGGTGGCGTCCTCGACGTCGACCTCTTCCCTGCGCACCTCCTCGACGATTTCGGTATCTTCGACCACCTCCTTGCGAATACCCCTACTGTTCCTGCTGCTCCTGCTGTTCTTGCTGTGGGAAGAAGATGTCGCTGACGGTTATGTTCACCTCGGTGACCCCCAGACCGACCAGGTTCTCTACCCGCCTTATGACGTTGCTGCGCACGGCCTCGGCTATCTGGTGGATGGTCCTGCCG
>DASYWA010000209.1:0-7109 GCA_035936475.1 Rubrobacter sp.
CCTCAAAACCTAGAGCCTAGAACCTCATCAAGCCTGTCGGCGAGGATGCTCGAACCCCCGTAGCCCATGAGGGGTTTCTCGACGAAGGGGCGGCCCGCCGCCGGGTAGCACAGGGGCAGGAACGGGACGTCCAGATCCCCGGCTACGGCCCTTTCGAACTCCGTGCCGACCACGAGGTCGGGACGGGCGGACAATATCTTGTTGGCTACCCGTTCGGGGTCGTCTTCGACGAACCCGCCCTCGGTAAAGGTCTGGGCGTGAAAGAGAAAGTCCCGCTCGAGGTGGGTCAAATAGGTGCCGCACGCGGCGACGTCGAGGCCGACCTCGCGGGAGAGGGCGTACCCGAGCCCCAAAGGGTAGGTGAAGTCCCCGAAGACGGCGACCTTGAGGCCGGCGAAGGTCTCCGGGGGCTGAAGCCGGGCGTACCAGGGCAGCTTCGAGGTGCGGGCCAGCTCCGACCAGACCGTCCGCTCCACGAACTTCGGGTCGAGCTCGCAGAGCTCCGCCACGGCCCGGAGCGCCGCGCCCGTGCCGGCGGCCCCGATCATGGGCGTGGTGACCCTGCCGACGCCGTGCTCGTCTTGCAGGTGAAGCGTCGCCGACTCGCCGACCTCCCTGTAGAGGAGCACGTTGCCCCAGGCGCGGGGGAGGCGGCGCAGCCCCTCGACCGTGGCCCCGAGCGGCACCCGCGCGTTCACCTCCACCCCGACGAGGTTCAGGAGCCTCTCGGCCTCCTCGTACTCGGCCGCAGCACCCGGTCCGAAGACCGGCGGGCCGAAGAGGTTGACCGTCGGGTAGGGGCTCCGCTCCAGGCCGCTGCGGGCGTGCGTCCGGACGAGGTCTTCGAGGGCGAGGTCCGCGGCCTCGGTCTCGCCCATGCCCGGTCTCTCCCAGGCGCAGGTCACGAGCGCCGGGTCCCGGCCGCCGGGCCGCCGGGGGGAGGTTTCGGGGACCTCCTCTCCCGAGAGGAGCGCGGCCTCCGAGCGGGCCAGAATCACGGCCTCCACCCCAGGATGTCGTCGGGCGACGCCGGCCAGGTCCTGCGACAGGTCCCCCGGCGCGTAGGCGTCCCTGCGCCCCTCCTGCAGCGGGCTGAGCGTGACCGGCACCGTGAGGCCGTCCCGCTCCCGCGCCCCGTAGAGCGCCGGGAGGTAGGCCTCCCCCGGCGCCGCGCGCAGCACCGCGTGGACGCCGCCGATGCCCGCGGCCAGCCGCAGGATGCCGTGGCTTCCGGGTCCCTCGTAGACGCCCCCGACGAGCCTCACGGGGCCCCGCTCACAGGCTCAGGGCGTCGAGGGCCTCGGCCCGGTCGAAGGTTCGGGCCAGGAGCTCCAGGATGCGCCGGGCCCCCCCGTAGCCGTGCAGGCCGGCCCGGACGAAGTCCTGCGGGGAGCGGCACAGGTGGCCGCGGGCGACGAGCGGGGCGTGGAGGCCGGCGCTCGCCACCACGACGTCCGGGTGGGAGTCCTCTATGCGCTGCATCTGGCCCCGCCAGTCCGGGGAGACGACGACGTCCACCCCCGAACCGAGCGCCTGCAACTCCTCGGCGAGGAACCTGCGGTCCAGCCGCGGGGCGCCGACCTCCAGCACCACCGCCCCGGCGTCGGCCAAGAAACGGGCCAGCGGCAGCTCGTACCCCGTGTCGCCGGCGAAGAAGATCCTCTTCCCCCTCACGCGGTTGCGCAACGCGCCAAGCTCCTCCCACACCGACCGCGCCCGCGCAACCTCGCTCGCCCTCGCCCCCGCGTCTTCGGCCACGTCCTGCAAAAACCGCGCGGTCCCGTCCACCCCGATGGGCATGAGCGTCCGGACCACGCGGGCGCCGCGCTCGCGAGCCGCGTTCGCCGCCGCGCCCAGGTTCGGGTCCATGACCCCGACCACCGTCCCCTCGCCCACGGGCGGCAGGTCGTCTCCGGTGGACGGCACGGCCCCGGCGGCCTCCACCCCGGTCCGGGCGAGTTCCGCGACGAGACCCGTGGCCGAACCCGGGGAGAGGGCGCCGCCTAGGAGGACCACCGGCCGCCCCTGCTCCGCGGGCCGCTCCCGGCCCCTGCCCCCGAACCCGAAGAGGCCGCCGCGCTTGGCCTGCGAGGCGGCCTCGACGAGCTCCGAGGTCCTCCGCTTCGGGCAGAGATCCACCAGGGCCGCCAGGACGCGGTCCTCGAGGTCGGTCGAGAGGACGCCGGGGCCGGCGGCGTGGGAGGCGTCGGCGTCCACCGCCGCTACCACGAGGCCGGACTTGCGGGCGGCGAGCCTGGCCTCGAAGTCCACGTCCACCCCGAGGGCCGTGGCCGTGCGGCCCCCAACGAGCAGCACCGCCTCCGCGCGCCTCCCGGCGGCATCGACGACGAGGTTGGCGAGGTGGCCCTGCCGCGGCGGGTCTTGCGGGTCGAGGACGGCGAAGAGGACCCGATCTCCCGAGAGTCCGCTGTCCGCGAACGACCGGACGACGTGGGCCTCCGAGCGCATGCCGACGACGACCACGAGCGTCCCCGGAAGCCTCCCCGCCAGGCCGCTCACGGCGTGCAGCGGGTGGAGGACGTCCGGTATCCCCGACTCGTTGAGGATCGTCAAAAAATCTCCCTGAACCCCTGCTGTGGGGGCTGTCCCTTTCAGCCGCTCCCCGGAAGGTTCCTAGTCTAAGGCGTTGAGGGTGTCGAGCGCCAGCGCCATCATGTTGTCCACGGCGCCGCGCAGCTCCTCGTCGCCGATCCTGACCACCTCGTCGCCTATGGTGTCCGAGACCGTCAGCAGGCAGCCGGCCCGCACGCGACGCATCGCCGCTATCGTGAAGATGGCCGCCGCCTCCATCTCCACCGCGAGCACCCCGAGGTTCCCCCAAAGCTTCTCCGGGCTCTCCGTGGGATCGTAGAAGAGGTCCGAGGAGACGATGGGGCCGACGAACGTCCGCCTCCCGGCGCTTTCCGCCGCGTGGTGGGCGGCGTGCACCACATCGAAGTGGGCCGCCGGCGCGTAGGGGACGCCCCGCGTTATGGAGGAGACGGTCCCGTCCTGCGGGGTGGCGGCCGTCGCCACGATCAGGTCCCCCAGTTGCAGGTCCCCGTCGTACCCCCCGCAGGTGCCCACCCTTAGCAGGTTCTTCGCCCCGAGCTGTATAAGCTCCTCCGTCACGATGGACGCGCTGGGGCAGCCCATCCCCGTCGCCTGCACCGAGACCGCCTTGCCTTTGTAAGTGCCGGTGAACCCGAGCATCCCCCTCTCCGCGGTCACCTGCCGCGCGTCCGTAAAAAAGTTCTCGGCGATGTACTTGGCCCGCAGCGGGTCCCCCGGCAGGAGGACGCTCTCGGCGAAATCCCCCGGCTCCGCGCGAACATGAACGGGGCTCATATCGACTCCCTTCGGCCGTCCAAGGGCTTTGAGGTTTTGGGTATCAGGTTTCAGGCGTTTGCGGAGGAAAGCCGACCCGAACGCGGCGCCCTCCGGGAAGACGCCGGTTGCGTGGTCCGGTTGGAGCCTCGCGTTGCCCTCTCTACCTGATGCCTGTGGCCTGAAGCCTCCCTTTCACAGATCGTCCAGGATAGCAGGGGCGGGCTCCGGGGGCTCGTCGGAGATCTCCAGCGCTTCGAGGATGAGCCTCTCGGCCCTCTCCGCCCCGCGTTCGCCGTGGAGGCGGGCTACGGGGTCGCCTTCTGAGACGCGGTCGCCGGGTTTTGCGAGGAGCTCGACGCCGGCGGCGGGATCTATTTTGTCTGTCTTTTTCTCGCGGCCGGCGCCGAGGGTCAGGGCGGCCTGGCCCACGGCCAGGGCCGGGAGGGCGGCGACGTAGCCCTCGCGGGGGGCGGGGACCTCGCGGACCGCGCCGGAGGCGGGCAGGTTCTCCAGGGCGTCCGGGTCGGCGCCCTGGGCTTGGACGAAGCGCTCCAGCTTCTCGTAGGCGGCGCCGGAGGAGAGGGCCTTCTCGACGGACTCGTGCGGGGTCTTCTCGCCTCTGAGTTCGAGGAGTTTGGCGGCGACGAGGCGGGATTCGTGGGCGAGGTCTTCCGGGACGGGGTCCCCCTTCAGGAAGCTGACGCTCTCGCGGACTTCGAGGGCGTTGCCGACGGCGCGGCCAAGAGGCGTGTCCATGCCGGTTATGAGGGCCGAGGCGCGGATACCCATGGACTCGCTGAGGCGGACGAGGAGGCGGGCCAGCTCGCGGGCCTCGTCGGGGGTCTTCATGAAGGCGCCGGAGCCCTGCTTGACGTCGTAGAGGAGGTGGCCTGCGCCCGTGGCAGCCTTCTTGGAGACAATGGAGGAGCCTATGAGGGGGAGGGAGTCCACGGTGCCCGTCGTGTCGCGCAGCGCGTAGATGGCCTTGTCCGCCGGGGCGAGATCTCCTGCTTCGACGATCGCGAGCCCTACCTCGCCGACCTGCCGGCGGAACCGTCTCTCCGAGAGGTCGACGGAGAAGCCGCGGACGGACTCGAGTTTATCTATCGTGCCGCCGGTGGTGCCGAGGCCGCGCCCCGAGAGCTTGGCGACCGGGGCGCCGCAGGCGGCGACTATGGGGAGGGAGGTCAGGCTCACCTTGTCCCCGACGCCGCCCGTGGAGTGCTTGTCCACGCAATCCGGGAACGAGTAGGTCTCGCCGCTCTCGGCCATGGAGCGCGTAAGCGCGAGCGTCTCGGGGTAGGTCATCCCCTCGATAAAGATCGCCATCAGCAGGGCGGACATCTGGTAGTCCGGCACCGAGCCTTCCGTGTAGCCGTCCACCACCTCACGGATGATCTCCTCCGCGAGCTCTCGGCCCCTCTTCTTCGTCTCTATCGCTTCGAGCACGGCGCTCACGACGGACCTCCTGTGGACGCGATCCCTCCCGCCATTCTAGCGGGGGTGGATCCCCGGGGCGCCGGATTCCCACCGCAACCGTCACGGTTCTCGTCCGCGCCCCGATTCGCCGATGCCATCCCGATAGCTACTCCTCCGGAAGCGCGGAGAGGACGCCGGCCAGGCGGTAGAGGCCGGGGTCCAGCGGGCGCTTCTCGCCGGCGATCTTTTCGAGGGGTACGTGACGGACCTCGTCTCCCGAGAGGCCGACCATGACCCCTGAGGCGTCGTCGGCGAGGGCGTCCACGGCGGCGGCGCCCAGGCGGGCGGCGAGGATGCGGTCGAAGGCGGTGGGGGTGCCGCCGGACTGGATGTGGCCGAGGGTGGTGAGGTCGGCCTGGTAGCCGCCCGCGTCGTTGACGAACTCGCAGAACTCCTGCGCCGAAGGCGAGGCGCCCTCGGCGACCACTACCGTGAAGCGGGGCTTGCCCTTCTCGTAAGACTCGGTGAGGAGGTCGAGCAGATCCTGCGGGTCGGTCTCGAACTCGGGGACGATAACGGCGTCGGCGCCGCCCGCGATAGCGCTCGTCGCCGCCAGGTAGCCGGAGTCGCGCCCCAGGACGCCCACGACCATCGCCCGCCGGTGGGCCGTGGCCGTGTCCTTTATGCGGTCTATGACGTCGACCGCGGTGTTCAGGGCGGTGTCCACCCCGATGGAGAGATCCGTGCCGGGTATGTCGTTGTCTATGGTGGCGGGGACGCCGACGGTGGGCAGGCCGCGCCTGTGGAGCTCCAGGCCGCCGGAGAGGCTACCGCCGCCCCCGATCACGACCATCCCCGAAACTCCTTCCTCTTTCAAAATGCCGAGCGCCTTCTCCTTGCCCTCCTCCCCCTCCTCGAACTCCGGGGAGCGGCCCGTGCCCAGGGTGGTGCCGCCCTGCTTGACGTAGCCCCACAGCTCGCGACGGTCCACGGGGCGGATGGTGCCCTCCAGCAGCCCGTGGTATCCCTCCTCGACCACCACGGTCTCCCAGCCGCGGGCGAAAGCCGCCTGCGCGGCCGCCCGCACGGCCGCCGTCATGCCGGGGGCCACGCCCCCGCTCGTGAGCACCGCTACCTTCAAAGACCTCTCCTCTCGCTCGCGCCCTTCCGCGCGTAACTTACCCCTTCGGCCGTTTTCGTGCGCGGGGTCGAGGTACCGGGGGCGCCGTCCGGGTAATATTCTCCCGACGGCGCAGAGGAGGGGTCATGGAAGGTCGCACCTTGAGGGTAATGAGCTTCAACGTGAGGGGCGCGTCCCACAGGGACGGGATCAACGCCTGGCCGGACCGGGCCGAGATCAACGTCCGGACCATAAAAAGATACGCACCCGACCTGATCGGCTTCCAGGAACTCCACGCCCCGAACCTGGAGGTCTACAAAGAAGAGATCCCCGGCTACGAGCGGATAATGGGACCGGCCTACGGCACGGACGTGGTGGAGGAGTTCGCCGCCATCTTCTACGACGCGGAGCGGTTCGAGAGGCTCGACGCCGGCGGCTTCTGGCTCAGCGACACCCCGGATGAGTCCTCGGCGAGCTGGGGCAACGAGGTCGTCCGCTCCGCCAACTGGGCGGTCTTGCGGTGCCGGAGGACCGGCGTGGCGTTCCTCCACGCCAACACCCACCTCGACCACATGAGCGAGCACGCCCGCGTGGAGGGCAACCGCCTCATCGTCCGCCAGACCGAGGAGGCCGTCGAGAACCACGGCCGCCCGCCCACCATCGTCACCGGCGACTTCAACTGCAAGCCCGGCTCGGCCCCCTACGAGGTCTTCCGGGAGCACGGATTTACCGACACCTTCCTCGCCGCCGGTAACGAGGACGGCGAGGACGCCTACACCTTCCACGCCTTCAAGGGCTCGCGCTTCAAGCCGAGCGACACCGACAAACCGTTCGGGCGCATAGACTGGATCCTGCTGCGGGACACCGCCGGACGCTTCGGGGTAATAGACCACCAGATCCCGCGCGACGCCGACGAAGAGGCGGGCCTCTACCCCAGCGACCACTACCCCGTGCTCGCCGACCTCTCCATAACCGAATAACCGGACCTGAAACCTAATGCTTCCGAACGAACTTTTCCGGCCGTCGGGGGTGAGTGAGATAGGGCCCGTGCTAATCCCCGATCCGGGCGAAGCTCTCGCCCGGGAGCCCGTCCTTCTCTACGCCTAGCCACGCCGCCACGGTGGCCCCAACGTCCGAGAAGCCGGTCCTGACGCCGAGGTCTTGAGGCCCTCCGGCACCCACTACGAGCAGCGGCACGCGCTCGCGGGTGTGGTCGGTGCCCCTGAAGGTCGGGTCGTTG
>DASYWA010000210.1:0-14395 GCA_035936475.1 Rubrobacter sp.
CCTCCGGGGAAGGCGGCCAGCGCCACCCCGCTCGCCAGCAGCAGGGCTAGGGTCGCCGAGGCCAGCAGCAACACCGTCTTTCTCACATCAACCCTCCCTTCGCGGAACCGAGGAGGAAGCAAGGCCCCGTCCCCACATGCAACGGATGCATCTTACCCCCAAGGGCGCGGAATGCATCCCCCATATGGGCTAGGCACCGAGATTCCTTCAACTTCGGAGAAGGCCTCCAGCGCGTAGTTTTGAGAACCCTTGCCGAACGAGCTTCTCGGAGATGGATCGGAGGCAGCGCGGCCGGAGCGGCAACCTCATCGGTCCTGTCGGACTGCAGAGGTCCGGGGGTACGAGAAGAACGGATATACTCCGTTACATGCGTCTGTACTCGTTGTTGTTCGCGTTGATCTCGCTGATAGTTCTGGTGATGTTCTTTATCTACGTGATCCGGGGCCCGGTCGATCCCCTGATCGCGGGCGGCCTCTTCGTCTCTTTTCTGGCCTGCGCGGCGCCGGCGCTCCTCTTGCTAAAGCCTTCCGGGCCGTCGGAGGAACTGAAGCGGCGCCAGGAGGCCCGCAGGGAGCGGGTCAGGCGGCGGGGCTTTACGGACGGCCCTCCGAGAGGTCCAAAGTCATGAGCAGCGCGTCTTCGTCGCCGTAGTAGCGGGGCCTGCGGCCCGTCTCGCGGAAGCCCAAGGACCTGTACAGGTCCCTCGCGGACCGGTTTGTCGGGCGGACCTCGAGGTGGACGACGCGGGTGTCCGGGTAGGCGGAGAGGGCGCCCCGGATCATGGCCCTGGCGTAGCCGCGGCGACGGTGTTCGGGGCGCACGGCGACGTTGGTTATGTGCAGCTCGTCGAGGACGTTCCTCACCCCGATCTGCCCGATGACCCTGTCACCCTCTTCGAGGACCAGGTACAGGCCGAACGGGCTCTCGATCTCGCTGCGCCAGATGGCCTCGCTCCACGGCTTCGGCAGCGAGGCGGCGTCTATCTCCATCACCGCCGGCAGATCCGATTCCCTCATCCGGCGCAGGAACGGCCCGAGGTCCTCGGGCTCCCTCACGACCGGCCCCACGGGTTCAGATCACGCCTCACCTCCGCGTCGGGCTCCCGGACGTAGGCGGGCACGAGCTCCTCCGCGGCCACCGCGGACAGGTCCGCATCCATCACGTGCCCGACGGCCGAGACCCGATTGAGCGGGGAGCCGTCGGGGGGGACGTGACCGAGGCGCCCGAGCGCCTCCCTGTAGCGGACCGCGCCGTCGCCGACGACGAGCGGGCCTCCGGCCACGGAGAGCTCCGCCGGTTTCGCGCAGACGATGCCGGTCGTGGGCCCGTCCGCGGAGAACCGACGGGCGAACACCTCCCCCCTCCTGGCATCAATGACGGCGAGCACGTCCGGCCGGCAGGTGAGGGCGGGCGCCGCGAGGGCCCCGAGGGTCGAGTTTCTGGCGAGGGCCGAGCCGGTGCCGAGGGCGAGGGCGCGCGCGGTGGCGGCGGCGATGCGGATGCCGGTGAAGGTGCCGGGGCCGACCCCGCAGAGGACGCGGTCCACCGAGGAGAGCTCCTCGCCCGCGAGGCTCAAGGCGGCGTGAACGGCGGGGAGCAGGGCCTCCGAAGCGCCGCCCGAAGGCCTGGCGGAGGGCACGGAGATCTCGGCCAGCACCAGGCGACCGTCGCCCCCCGCGCGGGCGAGGGCGACGGTGGTCACCGCGGTCGAGGCGTCGAGCGCCAGGATCAGCACCCGGACAACCGCCCCGCGACGGGGCCGCGGAGGGCCGCCCGGCGGCTCGCGGGGCCCTCGTGGTCGAGGTGGACGATGGTCGGATCTTGTACGGCTTCGAGCGCGGGCCTGGCCCACTCGATGAACGTCACGGCATCTGGTCCGAGGTAGTCGTCGATCTCCAGGACGTCGGGCGCCTGGATGCCTTCCAGCCGGTAGAGGTCGAGGTGGTTTACCGTCACCGGACGCCCACCGAGTTCTCCCTTGTAGCCGCGGGCGAACTGGTAGGTGGGGCTGGTCACGCGTTCGCGGACGCCCAAGGCGCGGGCGGCGGCGCGGACGAAGGTGGTCTTGCCGGCGCCGACCTCGCCCGAGAGGACCACGACGTCGCCGGGTTCGAGCTTGCCGGCCACGCGGGCCGCGAGGTCCTCCAGGGCGCCCTCGTCGAGCCCCGCCATCTCCACCGTCCGGCCCCTACCAGAGCCCCGGCTGGAGGGACTCGGGCTCGGCGGATCGGGTGACGTTCAGGGTCTCGTAGGTGGAGGGGCGCTCGGCCTCGAGAAGCTCCGGCAGGCGGGAGAAGTCCGAGATGAGGAGCGCCCGGTCGGCCGGGGTGTAGAGCGCCCGCGAGAGGGAGAGGGTCGGGAAGACGTAGCGGCCGTCCAGCGGGATGGCCCGGCCCCGGATGCGCGCGGCCGACTCCTTTCTTCCCGTGAGCACCCGGCTCGCCAGGTCCCCCATCGCCACGACGACCAGCGGGTCCACGGCGGAGAGCTGGGAGAGCAAATACGGCCGGCAGGAGCTGACCTCCGACGGCTTGGGCGGCCGGTGCGGCGAGCCCGGCGGGCGGCACTTGACGAGCGTCGTCAGGTAGGCCCTCTCCCGCCCGACGCCGACCGAATCGAGCAGCCGGTCCAAGAGCATCCCCGAGGCGCCCACGAAAGGCTTCCCCTGGGCGTCCTCGTTAAAGCCCGGCGCCTCGCCGACGACGAAGAGGCCGGCGTTCAGCGGTCCCTCGCCGAAGACCACCTGCGTTCTCGACTGGCACAGGCCGCACTTCGTGCAGCCCAGGGCCTCCTTCTGGGCCTCCGCGAACTCCAAACCCCCTAGAACTCCTCGCTTTCGGGGAGGGTGGCGCCGAGGATGATGTAGAGGGCGAGCACCGGCACGAGGCTGAAGCCGGGGATCGCGATGGCCAGCACGGCCGTCACCAGCCGCACCACGTTCGAGTTCCATCCCTGGGCCCGGGCCAGCCCGCCGCACACGCCGAGCAACCAGCGGTCCCTCTTTGATCTCTGGAAACGCAAAGGCTCTACCTCCCCCGGCCCCGGAGGGCCGCCGCTCTAGTGCCCGGATTTTATAGCACGCCGGCTCTGCCGGCTCGTCGGCCCGTCAGGGGGCGGGCGGTTGGAGGAGGGCGGCGGCCTGGGCTATCGCAGCGTTCTGCGCCGTTTTCGGGTCCAGGCCGCGGGCGGCAAGGAGGCGGGCGCGGGCCGCGGTGTGGCCGACGTCGGCGTCCTTCGCGTTCGGGGGCAGGGCGTCCGCCAGGGTCCCGTAGTCGGGCTCGGGGTGCGGGCCCAGCCGGCGGCTGGTCTCGAGGAAGTCGGCGCAGAGGGTCACGTGGCGGCCTATGTGTTCGGGCTTGAGGCGCGGCCCTTGCGCGGCGAGGCGGTCTGCGAGGCTGAGGACGGCGAGCTCTTCGCCGAAGGGGCCGGCGGCGCGGGCGAGCCTCTCGGGCGGGTGGTCGGTGCGCCCGTTGTGCATAAAGCCGATCTTCAGGTGCAGGGCGGTGAGGGTCGCGGCCATGTCCGCGTGTTCGGCGGTGACGTCGAGCCTACGGCAGATACGGCCCGCCAGCGCCGCGCCCAAAGAGTCGTGGGCCACGAAGAGAACCCTCCCCTCGACCTCGCCGCGGGTGACGGGCTTGGCGACGTCGTGGAGCAGGGCGGCGAGGCGCAACCCGTCCACGCGGCCCGCGGGAACCAGGGCGCCGAGGCGGCCCTCTTCGAGCTCCTCCTCCACGCGCCGGACGACCTCGAGGACGTGGTCGAGGGTGTCCAGGTGGTGGTAGGGGCTGCCTTCGAGCCCGCGGGCGAGGGAGAGCTCGGGGACCGCCTCCAGAAAGACGTCCGGGTCCACGGGCGGTTCGAGGGCGGCGAAGAGCGCCTTCCGCACGAGCTAGCGCTTGCGGCGGGTCTTCTTGCGGCTCGTGTTGGGGTTCGGGCGGCCCCTGAGGGCGCTCGGGGTCTCGGGGTCGCCTTCTGGCCGGGCGGGACCGTTGGACTGCCGCTTCTTGGCCTGCTCGATGCGGCGGTTCTTGTTGCGCTCTACAAAGGCGTAGACGACCGTGAACACGAAGAAGAAGATCACGGCGTTGATCAGGAGGCCCGTGACCTGGGCCCTGCCCCCCAGCCCGAAGGTCTCGGGGAAGGCCGCGCCGAGAATGTAGAACAGCGCGATGTAGATACCGATAACGATGGCCGACCGGCGGGCGGCGGCCTTCCAGTTAAGACCCTCGAACATCCTCGTAACTCCTCTCGACGCGCCGGGGGTTCACCCCGGTTGTGATCTCGTAGTTTATCGTGCCGGCGAGGCGGCCGAGCTCCTCCGCGGAGACCCTCTCCCCGTCCTGCTCCCCGACCAGCACCACCTCGTCCCCGACCTCCACCCCGTCGTCCACCCCGAACACGCAGGCGTCCATCGTAACCCTTCCGAGAAGCGGCCGTCTGGCGCCCCGGATCAGGGCGTGGGCCCTCCCCGAGAGGGCCCGCCGGTACCCCTCGGCGTAGCCTACCGGCACCGTGGCGGCGAACGTCGGCCCCTCTGCCCTGTAGGTCAGCCCGTAGGAGACCCCTTCTCCGGGCAGAAGGCGGCGCGTGCCCGCGACGTAGCTCTTGAGCCTCATGGCCGGCCGCAGCCCCTCATCGGCCGGGTCCCCCCGGTTGCCCCCCGGGTGCAGGCCGTAGAGGGAGATCCCGGGCCTCACGCAGCCGTAGCGGGATTTCGGGTGCCACAGGAGGGCCGCGGAGTTCGCGGCGTGGACGGTCAGGCCCCCGAGGGGCTGGTCCGCGAGCACGGCGTCGAAGCGCTTCATCTGGCGGCGGGTCTCTGAGGCGTCGGAGTCGGCCGAGGAGAAGTGGGTGTAGACGCCCGCCAGCCTATCGCCCAGGATCTTCCGCGCCTCCCCCACCTCCTGAGGCCCGACGCCCCAGCGGTTCATGCCCGTGTTCACCTTGAGGTGGGCCGCGAGCCCCCGCACGGCGGTTATGCGCTTCGCGCTCTCGACGGAGTGGGCCGTCACCGTCAGGCCGTGCTGCCGGGCGGCGAGCAGCCCGTCCGTCGGAAGGTCCGTAAAGACGAGTACCGGCGCCGCCACGCCCGCCGCCCGCAGTTCGGCGCCCTCTTCGGCGGTGACGACGGCCAAAGAGTCGGCGCCCGCTTCGAGGGCGGCGCGGGCGACGGGGACGGCGCCGTGGCCGTAGGCGTCCGCCTTGACTACGGCCATCAGGAGGACGCCCCCGGCGCGGCGTTTCAGGACGCGGACGTTGTGGCGGACGGCGCCGAGGTCGACCTCAACCCAGGTGCGGGAGGGCGGGCCGCCGTCCAACGCGTCCCCCTACCGGCGCGGGTTCAGGACGTGGAGGGTCAGGATGTCCATGCGGGTGACGACGCCGCGGAGGGCATCGTCCTCGGTGATGGGCAGGATCTTGACCCTGTTCTCGGCCATGGCGGTCGCGGCCTCGGCCAGGGTGGCGTTGGGGGAGATAGTCCTCACGTCCGTCGTCATCACCTGATCCACCGTGACGGCCGCGCTCTTCATCGCCTCGCGGCGGTACTCGTTCCAGTCGCCGAGCGGTATCACGCCCCCAAGGATGTCCAGGAAGCCCGGCGACTTGATGTCGGCGTCGCGGAAGATGAGGTCCCCCTCGGTGACGATGCCGACGAGCCTGCCGCCCTCGACGACCGGCGCGCCCGAGATGCCGGACTCGGCGAGGACCTTGATCGCCCCCTCCACCGTCTCCCCCGGCGCCAGGGTCGGCCACTCTGCGTGCGCGATGTCCGATACCTTGAGCTCTCTTATGTCCTGCTGATCCACTCAGGTCCCCCCGTCTCATGCTGCCGAACCGCCACCATTCTAAACGGCTTCGCACCCCTCCGGACGCCACTCCCTGCGCACCGGCTCGATGGACGTGGCCTCCCTCCTCTCGGGATCTAACTCGACCAGCGCGGCGTTGAGCACCACGAGCCCGCGGGTCTCGACCCGGATGCCCCGCCGCCCGTTGGGGACGAAGAGGCCGAGAAAGTCGTCACGGTCGAACCCGATGACGCTCTTCCGGCAGCCGGTCATGCCGACGTCGGAGGCGTAGGCGGTGCCGCCCGGCAGGATGGAGGCGTCCGCCGTCGGGACGTGGGTGTGCGTCCCGAGCACGGCCTGCGCCCTCCCCGCCAGGTAGTACCCGAGGGCCTGCTTCTCCCCCGTAGCCTCGGCGTGCGAATCGACCAGGACCAGGTCGGCCCGATCCTCCAGGTCCGCCAAAGCCTCGTCGGCCGCCTGGAAGGCCGACGTCCTGGTCCTATCTATGAACACCTTCCCGAGCACGTTCGCGACACCGACCGTCACGCCGTCGACCCCGAAGGTGCCCCACCCCCGCCCGGGGTGGCGGCCGTCGAAGTTGGCCGGCCTTACCACCCTCTCGTTCCCTTCCAAGAAACCTCTGTGGCCTTCGGCGTCGAAGGCGTGGTTGCCCAGCGTGAGGAAGTCCGCCACCCCGAGCAGGGCGCCCCCGCTCTCCGCGGAGACGCCGCGACCCGTGGAGGCCGAGTTCTCCGCGTTGGCAACCACGGCGTCGAGGGAGAGCTCCCCGCGCAGCTTCGGGACGAGGTCCAGGGCGGCGGAGACCCCCGACGGCCCGATCACGTCCCCGACGAAGAGCAGGCGGAAGGTCAAAGAAGCTCGCCGATTGCCGGCGGCAGGTAGCCGAGCAGGTCCGTGGCCACCATGCTCTCGGCGGGCCAGCCGGTCTCCTCAAGCCACAGCTCCGCGGCCCTGCCGTGGGCCCAGGCGCCGGCGCGGGCCGCCTCGAAGGGCCCCATACCGCGGGAGAGCAGCGCCCCGATCACGCCGGAGAGTACGTCCCCCGTCCCGGCGGTCGCGAGCGCCACGCTCCCCGTCGGGTTGACCGCGGCCCTCCCCCCTTCGACGACGAGCGTGTCGGATCCCTTGAGCAGCACGCAGCAGCCGTTGTCGTGGGCGGCCTTTCTCGCGGCGTGGAGCCTGCGGGCCGAGACCTCCTTCGCGCCGGAGCCGAGCAGCCGGCCGAGCTCGCCGGCGTGGGGCGTTATTACCGTCGGGGCCTCCCGCCGGACGAGAACGTCCGTGCCGGCGAGGGCCGTGACGGCGTCGGCGTCGAGGAGGACGGGTACGTCGGTGCCGACGAGGATTCCCTCGACCAGTCGGCGCCCCTCCTCGCCGGAGCCGATGCCCGGTCCGACCACGAGCGCCGTCGCCCTCTCGGCGTGGGCCAGGATGTCCTCGGCGGCTTCGGCGCTCATGCCGCCAGACTCGCCCTCCCGCACGCCGTAGACGATGGTCTCGGTGAGCGCGATGTCCACGGCCGGGGCCGCGCCCGCGGAGGTCGCGAGGAACGTTATGCCGCAGCCGGCCCTCTCGGCGCCGCGCACGCTCATCACCGCGGCCCCCGTCATCGCTCGGGAGCCCGCGACGACCATCACGGCGCCCGCGGAGTACTTGTGGGCCGGTTCCTCCGTGCGCGGGACGAGGCCGCGGAGGGTGTCCCGGCCCGTCCACGACAGGGAGGGCTCCACGTCGGCCTCCGGCGGGACGCCGATCTCCACGACGACCGTCTCGCCGGCGTGCTCCCGGCCCGGGGAGATCACGCACCCCACCTTCGCCGCGTGCGCGCAGACCGTCAGGTCCGCCCGCACCGCCTCGCCGACGACCTCGCCCGTCGAGCCGTCCACGCCAGAGGGGACGTCCACCGCGACGGTCGTCCTTCCGGCCTCGTTGAGCTGCCGGATCAGGGCGGCCTCCCGCTCCCGCACCTCCCCGGAGAACCCCGTCCCTAGCAACGCGTCCACGACCAAGTCGGTCCCGCCGAGCAATTCGTCGAGCATTCCCGGGCCGTGGACGTCCATCCCGAGGTTCCTCAAGACCCCCAGGTACGTCGCGGGGTCGCCGGAGTACTCGTCTTTGGTGGCGACGACGGCGACCTCGGCGCCCGCCCTGTGGAGCTCGCGGGCGATGACGAACCCGTCGCCGCCGTTGTTGCCGCCGCCGCAGACGAGGAGCGCCCGGCGATCCGGGTACCGATCCAGGATCTCTTCGGTCATGGCCACGCCGGCGCGTTCCATAAGGACGCCGCCGGGGATGCCGAGGTTTTGGGCGTTGCCGTCCGCCCGGGACATCTCGTCGGCGGTGTAGAGCTTCACTGCTCCTTGCGCACGACGCAGACGGCGACGGCGGAGAGCTCTGAGTGGGTTATGGAGAGGTGGAGGTCCTCCTCGCGGATGCCGACCATGTCGGCGAAGCGCTGGATCTTGCGCCCCGTGATGCGGACCGTCGGGGCCTGGCGCGGCTTGCGGACCACCTCCACACCGTTCCACTGGATCAGGCCGCACCCGAGGGCCTTCGTTACGGCCTCCTTGGCCGCCCAGCGGCCGGCGTAGTGGCGGTCGAAGAAGCGGAACTTCTCGCAGTAGGCGATCTCGTCCGGCGTGAAAAGCCGCTGGCGGATGCTGGGCGTGCGTTCGAGGGCGAACCTCATCCGCTCGACGTCCACCACGTCCACCCCGACACCCGGAACCACGAATCCATCCATAAGCCCTATGTTACGCGAGATCACGCGCAGGTAAAAGGACTATAGTAAGAAGCATGAAGGCCACCTCCGACGCGGTGATTATCGGGAACCCGAAAAGCGGGCGCGCGGGCGACCGGGATTACCTGGAGCGCCACGCGGAAGCCCTGCGCTCCGGAGGCCTCTCCGTTGAGGTCCTGAACACGGAGCGCCCGGACCACGCCACGGAGCTCGCGGCGGGGGCCGGGGAGCGCCTGGTCGTGGCCGCGGGGGGAGACGGCACGGTGAACGAGGTGATAAACGGCCTCTCTCCGGAGGCGACGCTCGGCATCCTTCCCCTCGGGACGGCGAACGTGCTGGCCCGGGAGCTCGGGCTGCCGCTGGACGCGGAGGGGGCCTGCCGGCGCATCATGGAGGGCGGCGAGACGCGGGTGGACCTCGGGGTCGCCATAGACCAGGCGGGCAACGAGCGGCGCTTCGCCTGCATGGCCGGCGTTGGCTTCGACGCGAAGGTGGTAGGCGAGGTCACGCCGCGCCAGAAGCGCTACCTGCGGGGCCTGGCCTTCCAGGTGGCGGCCTTCAGGGTGCTCTTCGGCAACAGGTTCCCGCCCGTCAGGATCTCCTCCGGCGATGAGGTCCGCGTCGCGAGGTTCGCCATCGTCGCCAACGGCCACTACTACGGAGGAGACTACAGGGTGACCGGGCCCGGCCTCCTCACCAGCGGCACGCTCGAGACCGTCCTCGTCGAGAAGGTAGGCCACCTGCTCCGGCCCGACGTCTTCTGGGGCATCATCTTCCGCAGGCCCCTCAACCGCTCGATGGAGTCCTTCAAGGCGACCGAGGTCCACGCGGACTCCGCGGGCGACCACGTCCCGATCCAGATCGACGGCGAGCTCTGGGGGGAGCTGCCGATGTCCTTCCGCGTCGAGCCCGCCGCCCTCAAGGTGGTCTGCTAAAGGAGCGAGTTCCTCGGGTGTTCGTGGGCGGTACGTCCGTCGAGGATCTACCGGCGGTCCTGGAGGGCGAGGCGGAGGCCGAGGGAGATCAGGACGCCCCCGGTGAGCCAGCCCAGCCCGCCCGCGAGCTTCGGGCGGGCCCTTAGCCACGAGCCTATGGTCCCAGAGAAGAGCGCCAGCGCGCCGAAGAGCGCGAGGGTGAGCAGCGCGAAGATCAGGCCGAACGCGAGGAGTTGGAGGGCCGTGCCGCCCCTCGCGGGGTCGGCGAACTGCGGCAGGTACGCCAGGAAGAACACGGCGATCTTCGGGTTCAAGACGTTGGAGGCCACGGCCTGGGTAAAGACCTTACGGAGCCCCATCGGGGTCCCTCCCCGTGCCAATGCGAAGCTCCCGCGGTCGAGCAACGCCCGGACGCCCAGGTAGATCAGGTACGCCGCCCCGACGTACTTGACCACCGAGAAAGCCGCGGCCGACTGCGCCAGCAGCGCCGAGAGGCCGACCGCGGCGAAGGCCGAGTGGATCACGAGCCCCAGGCTCGCGCCGGCGGCCGATACCAGCGCGGCCCCCCGCCCCTGCGTCACCCCACGCGTGAGGACGAGGATGTTGTCGGGCCCGGGGGCCAGGATCACGACCAGCGAGGCGGCGAGAAAAAGGATCACGTCTGCCCCGAAGAACATCCCCACGGTCTATTCCACGGTTACGCTTTTCGCGAGGTTGCGGGGTTTGTCCACGTCGAGGCCGCGGTCGGTGGCGACCTCGTGGGCGAGGAGCTGCAAAGGCACGGTCCAGACGAGGGGCCGCAGTATCTCCGGCGCGTCGGGGACGGAGAGCACGACGCGGCCCACCCGGGCCGCCGCCGCGTCGTCCTCGCGGGCGATGGCGACGACGCTCGCGCCCCTCGCTGCGGTCTCCTCGACGTTGGAGAGGGTCTTCTCGCGCAGCACGCCCTCGCCGAGGACCGCGACGACCGGGCACTGCTCGTCCACGAGGGCTATGGGGCCATGCTTCATCTCGCCGGCGGCGTAGCCCTCGGAGGGGATGTAGGAGATCTCCTTGAGCTTTAACGCACCTTCGAGCGCGACCGGGAACGCCGGACCGCGCCCGAGAAAGAGCGAGCACCGCGCGTCCTCGAAGAGCTTGGCGGCGGCCCCGATCTTGCCCTCCAGCAACGCGAGGGTGGCAGCCACCTTCTCCGGCGCCCGCCTGAGGTCGCGGCCCAAAGAGAGCAACTCGTCGTCGGCGAGGGTCCCCTTTATGCGGGCGAGATCCAGGGCCAGCAAGTCCAGGACGACGACCTGGGCGGCGAAGGCTTTGGTGGAGGCGACGCAGATCTCCGGCCCCGCCTGCGTGAGCAGCACGGCGTCGGCCTCGCGCGTGATGAGCGAGCCGCGCGTGTTGGTCACCGCGAGGACCTTGGCGCCGAAGGCCCGGGCCGTCCCCACCGCCGCGAGGGTGTCCGTGGTCTCCCCGCTCTGGCTTATGGCGACGACGAGGGTGTTCTCGTCCCCGACGGGCTCTGAGTAGCGGTACTCGCTGGCGACCGCCACCTCGACGGGGAGGCGGGCGAGGCGTTCGATCAGGCCCTTGCCGAGAAGCCCCGAGTGGAGCGCGGTGCCGCAGGCCACGACGACGACGCGGTCAACGCCGGCGAGGTCGAGACCCATCTCCGAGAGGTCGACCCTGCCTTCGGCGTCGAGGCGGTCCGAGAGGGTCGCCCGCAGGGCCTCGGGCTGCTCGTGGATCTCCTTCATCATGAAGTCCTCGTAGACGCCTAGCTCGACGGCCTCGGCGTCCCAGTCCACCTCGAAGGGCTCGCGCTCCACCGGCTCCCCGCCCTGGGTAAAGATGCGCACAGAGGAGTCGGTGACCTCCACGACCTCCCCGTTCTCGACGACGAGGAACTCGCGCGTCTCCGCGAGCAGCGCCTGCACGGCGCTGGCCAGGAAGTTCTCGCCTTCCCCCAGGCCCACGACGAGCGGGCTCTGGTGGCGGGCGGCCACGACGACGCCGGGCTCGCGCGCGCTGACGGCCGCGACCGCGAAGGAGCCCTCCAGCCTCCCGAGCACGCCCGAGAGCGCCTCCCGCAGCGGCTCCCCGGCCTCGACCTTCTCCGCGAGCAGGTGCGCCATCACCTCGGTGTCGGTCTCGGACCCGAACCGGACGCCGCGCCCGAGGAGCTCTTCCTTTAGCTCCGCGAAGTTCTCGATGATGCCGTTGTGGACGACGGCCACGGCGCCCTCGCCCCCGACCTGGGGGTGGGCGTTCTCCTGGCTCGGGCGGCCGTGGGTGGCCCAGCGGGTGTGCCCGATGCCGGCCCGCAACCGCGAGAGATGGCCGTTCCGGGCGGCGACGGTCCTCCCGAGGTTCTCCAGCCTCCCTACCTCCCTGATGGACTCTATGCCGCTCCCCTCGTGCAGGGCGAGCCCGGCCGAGTCGTAACCGCGATACTCCAGATGCTCCAGGCCTTGCATGAGCACCTCTACACAACGCTCCTTGCCGACGTAACCCACGATGCCGCACACGGGCACACCTCCCAATCTTGCGCAAATTAAAGTCCTGTTGGGGCGAAGAGAGGAGGCAGGACCATTAGGGTCCCACCCGGGCCGAACGGCGTTTTGTCCCCGGCGTCACCGCCGGATTTTGTCGCCGCCCTTTCGACCGCCCGAAGCCGAGACGCACCCGCCGAAAAACTCGATGAACGTCTTCCTCGTCGACTCCCGCTGCAAGAACCTTCTGTTCGGGAGCCCTGGCGCTTGTTTTTGTTCTCTCCGTCCCGCAAGCCCCGACCATCCCGTCGGGCCTACCGGCCGTACCTCTGGTGAAACCTCCCTCTCGCACCTCCTCTGGCGGGACCGTGACCCGCTAACTCTAACCGCGGCGGCGAGAAAAGGAAACCCCGCGCCTCAGAAAACGTCGAGGTCCACCACACCAAGCGCGGCGAGCAGGACGACCATCACCGGCTGGTGCACGAGGTAGATCGCGAGCGAGTTCCTGCCCAGAGGCAGCAACGGCCTCGCCGGAACCGGTGCGGCCCCAGGCAGCCCGGCGGGCCGCCGTCCGTCGCCGTAGACCGCGTTCCCGAAGAACAGCCCGATCAGGACCACCCCGAACCACGGCAACAGCGGCCTGTAGTCCGGCATGGCCCAGCCCTCCGGCACGACCCCGAACGGCAGGAGCCAGGCGCTCCCGGTCGGGTCCCCCGCCTGCAAGTACAGCCCCGCGGCGAAGATCGCGACGCCAAGCACGAGGTTGGCGAACCTGAACCTCAGGAAGGGGTAGGAGAGAACGATAGAGACCCCGATAAGGTGCAGTATCCCGAACGCGACTATCCCCATGCCGAAGGCGAGGAAGACCGCCGTGAGCAGCATCCCGTAGCCGAAGATCCTGAGCCCCCTGAGCAGGTACTTCCGGAACCCTCCGCCGCCCCTCCCGCTGCTGATGGAGAGCGAGACCCCGACCAGAAACAGGAAGAGGCTTGCGGTCGCGTCGGCGAAGCGCGCCCAGAAGCCGCCGACCGCGTCGACGTCGTAGCCGCCGAAGGCGTAGAGGTCGTAGGTGAAGTGGTAGACGACCATCATGAGGATGGCGACCCCGCGGGCGGCGTCTACCTCCCAGTAACGGTTGCCCTTTTCTGCCCCGCTCCGCTCCGTGCCCGGTCCCCTCTCCGTCTTCGGGGATCATAGCGCAGCCCCGCCCGCCGCGGACCGCATGCGGACCGCATGGGTTAGGATTGTCGGATGGAGAGCCAGGACTTCGCCATCCGAGCCGGCCGCCGGGAAGACGCGGAGGCCGCCGCGCGGCTGTGGATGCAGAGCGCCGAAGAGCACAAGGGCCACGACCCCGTCTACGCCACCGCCCCCGACGCCGAGAAGACCATGCGCCGCTTTTTGGCGGACCTCGCCCGCAACGGCTACGCCTTCGTCTTCGTCGCGCTCGTAGGAGACCGGATGGTCGGCTTCGTCTCGGGCGAGCTGCGCGAGGGCTCCCCTACCTTCCTACCGAAGACCTGGGCCTCCGTGGACGACGTCTTCGTGCAGCCCGAGCACCGCAACCGCGGCATAGGCCGTGCCCTCATCGCCAGCGTCGAAGGGTGGGCCAGACAGAAGGGCGCCAACGGCGTCTCCCTGCAGGTCGCCGCGGCCAACGGGCGGGGGCGCAAGTTCTACGAGGATCTGGGGTTTCGCGAGATCTCGGTGTACGAGGTGCTGGAGTTCTAGAGCGGTCAGCTTTCAGCTTTCAGCCATCAGCTTTTCATTCCTCGCCGTCCCCGATGGGCAAGGACATGGAAAAGACCCGCACGCCGGTCTCCTGCTCGTAGCCGGAAGCCGCGTACAAATCTTCAGCAGCAGCTTCTTGTACCTGAGCTTCAAGGTAAGAAACGTTGCGGTCCCTGCAACGTTCGTGTGCGGCTTGCAGCAGGGCTCTTCCTACGCCCCGTCGCCTAGCCCGGGGGTGGACGTAGAGGTCTTCGATGCTGGCGAAGGTGGCGCCCAGAGAGACGTTGGGGCGGAAGGCGAGGACGAGGACGCCCGCCATCCGGCCATCTAGGCGGGCGGCCAGCACTCCGAGGTCGCCGGCCTCGACGAGGCGCCGGAGCCCTTCCACGAACGAGTCAGGGACGGGTTCGCCGTCCCTGAGCCATCCTTCGAGCAGGCGCAGGGGCTCGCGGAGGTCCGTAGCCGGGACCGGCAAGACCTCGACGGGGTTCATCGCTGGAGGGCGGTGATCCTGGCGGCGGCCTCGACGGCCGCCTCAATCTCGGCGTCGCTCACGTCGAGATGGGTGCAGAGTCGGACGTAGCCGGGCTTGCCGGGGGTGGCGAGGACGCCCTCGCGGGCGAGCGCTTCGAGGAGCTCTCCCGGCCTCTCCACCTCGACGAGCACCAGGTTCGTCTCGGGCGTTGCCACCTC
>DASYWA010000211.1:0-38576 GCA_035936475.1 Rubrobacter sp.
CCGTTATGCTGTGCCAAGAGTTGAGGGCGCACAGGGAGGATTGAATGGTGACGGAACCGGAACCCATAGGGACGTGTTGGTGCGGATGTGGTGGACAGCCTAAAGGCGGTTTCTTTCTGTCCGGTCATGATATGAGGGCAGGATACAGCATCATAATAGTTGAGTATGGAGGCGTAGCGCAGTTCTTGACTGAACACGGGTATGGACATGGAGGCAAAAACCCACTGGAGGCACGGAAGTCTTTGAAGCGGCGCCGTGATGGGGCCATAGAGGGCTGAGCCGCCCCGCCGGATGCCGCACATCCGGGGCGCGCTACCTGACCTCCGCCCCCTACTTGACCCAGTGCCTACGCGAAGAGCGTGCGGCTGCTCATCGCTCCTTTGGAGCCGAGGTATGTCTCGAGGGACAGCGCCGTTGTTGCGATCGGCCCGTGTCGAGGCAGCAGTGACCCGCCCCCACCAGCGGGGTGCAGCGCACACCGGTTTCATCCCGCTGGTGATAAGCCCGTTTGCGTCTTCTGTGACCTCACCCCACGGATCTTCCGCCTCGTGAGCACATCACAGATCACACCTCCTCCCAATAGACGAACCTGTCGGCGTGCCACATCGTGCGGACACCACGGACACCACGAACACCGGACACCGCCATGGGCAGGACCCTCCGGCGTCCGCACTCCTGGGGGCGGCAACCTTACCAGGTTGCTCAGCCTTTTACACACATTTATGTTATGTAGTGCTTGAAAGCATTACATAAGTACAATACAATAACGGCGCGTGAGGATCCGACGAAGGAGGACCGATAGATGGTGAAGAAGAGGGGAAACGGCGAGGGCGACGTCTACCCGCGCAAGAATAAGGAAGGCAAGATCATTGGGTACCGGGGCGCGTACTGGGTACGGACCGCGAAAGGGCCGAGGCGCTGCTACGTCTCGGGCAGGAACAAGAGCCAGACGCGGGCGGCGTTAACCAAAGCGAAAGCCGAACGCGACGGCGGCTTGGTCTTCGAATCGGGCACGCAGACCGTTGAGCAATACCTGGCGCGCTGGCTCTCGGATTCGGTCAAGGACACAGTGAGGCCCACGACTTATGCCAGGTACGAGCAGAATGTTCGCCGGCACATAACACCCGCGCTGGGCACGGTGAAGCTTAGGGACCTCGCCCCCGCGCGCATCCGCACTCTCTACCGGGAGAAACTTGACGAGGGGTTGAGTCGCCGCACGGTACAGTACGTGCACGTGACCCTGCACAAGGCTTTGAAGCAGGCCGCTGCCGACGGGTTGGTGCCGCGCAACGCCGCGGCCAACGTTACGGCCCCGCGACCCCAGAAGAAGGAGATCCACCCCCTCACCCCGGAGCAAGCCCGCGCCTTGCTCGAGGCGGCCCGAGGCGACCGGTTCGAGGCGCTGTACTCTTTGGCCGTTCACTGCGGGCTGAGGCAGGGCGAGCTGCTGGCCCTCAAATGGCAGGACGTGGACCTCGGGGCCGGTACGCTCCAGGTGCGCCGGACCCTTTCCATCACGAAGGACGGCCCGACCTTCAACCCGCCCAAGACCGCGAAGGGCCGCCGTCGTATCGGACTCACCACCGCCGCCGTGGCGGCACTAGAGGACCACCTTCGGCGCCAGATCGCGGAGGTGGAGGCACTGGGCGACGCCTATGAGGACCGAGGCCTTGTGTTCCCTGGGAAGAAGGGTCAGCCTTTGAGCCCTTGGTCTCTGACCGGCGGCCCTTACCCGCGATTGCTAGAGCGAGCGGGGCTGCCAAAGAGCACCAGGTTCCACGATCTCAGGCACACGTGCGCCACCCTGCTGCTCTGCGAGGGCGTCCACCCGAAGCTGGTGCAGGAGCTCCTGGGCCACGCCACCGTAGCCATAACCCTGGACACCTACTCCCATGTCCTGCCCTCGCTCGGCGACCGCGCCACGAGGGCCATGGAGGACGCGCTCTCGGGACCCACGGACCCGTAGTCCCGCGCGCACTGCTGCCCCACTGCTGCCAACGAGCCCCCGGCAGCGCGCCAGGGCTCGTCCTTTTTCCCGGTGTTTGCAGGTAATTACGTAGTAGGGGCGGTGGGATTCGAACCCACACTGTGAGGATTTTAAGTCCTCTGCCTCTGCCGTTGGGCTACGCCCCCACGCGCGCCGCGAGACGCCCCACGAGTATAACAGTCACCTTTTCGGCTTCTCATCCGGGGGGCCCGTGCAGCACGCGTCTTCCGGGTAAGGCCGCTCCAGCCGTCCTAGGGTCCAATCTGCGACGGCGTTCGGGACGGCGCCGGCGAGCCCGAGCGCCGTGAACGCATGCAAACACTTCACGTTTCCGCCCTCCCGCACGCCGGCCACCCGCGTGCCGTAGAGCGCGCGGTGCTCCTCGTGTATCGCCTCCACGGCCTCCGCGCCCACGGCCTCCCCCGCCTCCCGGACGCCGCCGGTGGACTCGACCCTGGAGATGTCCGCCACCAGGCTGGGGCACGTTACCCAGAAGCTCGTCGGCATGTTCCGCGCCCGCTCGTTCTCGATGACGTTCGGCAGCCCGAAAGGGCACCGTGCCGCCACCCGAAAAGGCCGCGGTTCGCGCCCTAGCTGGCGCCGGACCGCTTCGTGGTCCCTGGAGCTATCGGCCATCAGCTTTCAGCGGTCAGCGAAGCACGGAGGTACGGGACGGTGATCACCCAGCCCGCGAGATAGGGCGTCGTGGACCCTTGGGATCTGCGTCTCGTACCAGGAAGCTGACGGCTGACCGTTGACGGCTGAAAGCTACTCAACTATGTAAACCTTCTCGCCGGGACGGATCATCCCGTACCTCTCCCTCGCGGCGCGCTCGATGCCGGCGGGGGTGTTCAGGTCTTCCTTGAGGCGCCTCTGCTCGGCGTTGTGGGCGCGGGCTTCGTCGAGCCTTTGTTCGAGGCCGGCGACGTCGGCGCGGCCGGAGATTATGCCCCCCAAGGGGGAGATATAGGAGGCGAGGAGGAGGCCGATGAACGCGGCGTAGAGAACCACCGCCAGCGGCCGGAATCTCCGGGGCACGCTCATCGGCCCGGTCTCAACCCCCCCTCAGGACTCTTCCCCCACCTTGACCACCTCGACCACGTTCGTCGAGCCGGGCACCGAACCGGCCCTGCCGCCGGTGAGGATCACCTCGTCCCCGTCCTGGAGGTGCCCGGCCTCCCTGGCCGCGTCCACGGCCCCGGCGAAGCGCTCCTCCAGGGAGCCCGCCTGCTCGCCGAGGATGGAGGTTACGCCCCAGACCAGGGCGAGCATGCGAACGGTGTGCTCTATAGGGCTTATGGCGAGGATCTTGTTCGGCGGCCTGAAGCGGGCGACCCTTATGCAAGAGAGCCCGGTCTGCGTCGAGGTGAGGATGGCCTCCGTCTCGAGGTCCTCGGCGAGCTCGCAGGCGGCGTGGGTGACCGCGTCGTAGCGGTCGCCGTGGCCCCAGGAGGCCGACGCCGGGATGTCGCGGCCGTAGTTTATGGCGCCCTCGGCCGCCCGGCAGATCCTCTCCATCTCCTGCACGCTCTGCATCGGGTAGCGCCCGACCGCCGTCTCCCCCGAGAGCATCACCGCGTCTGCCCTATCGAAGATGGCGTTCGCCACGTCCGAGACCTCGGCCCGGGTGGGCCTCGGGTTCCGGATCATCGAGTCGAGCATCTGGGTGGCCACGATGACCGGCTTGCCCAGGCGGCGGCACCGGGCGACCAGGCGCTTCTGCTCTATTGGCACCCGCTCGGCGGAGAGCTCGACGGCGAGGTCGCCGCGGGCGACCATGATCCCGTCCGAGGCCAGCATGATGTCCTCGATGTTCTCGATGGCCTCGTGCTTCTCTATCTTGGAGATCACCGGCGAGTTCCCGCCGAACTCCTTTATCCGCTCCTTGACCTCCCGCACCTCGTCCCCGGTCCTTACGAACGAGACCGCCACCCAATCGGGCTGTATCTCCTCCATCCCGAACCTGAGGTCCTCGATGTCCTTGGAGGTGAGCCCCTTTATGGAGAGGTTCGAGTCGGGGAAGTTCAGGCCCTTGTGCGAGGAGACGGGGCCGCCCTCGAGGATCTCGCAGACGACGTCGGTGCCATCGATGCTCTCGACCCTCAGGCCTATGAGCCCGTCGTCTATGAGCAGCCGGTGGCCGGGGCGCACGTCCTCGGCCAGCGCCTCGTAGGAGGTCGCCAGGCGGCTCGCGTCCCCGACGAAGTCCCCGGCCGCGATGGTCACCCGGTTGCCCGCGACGAGCTCCGTGCCGCCCTCGACCTCGCCGGTCCTGATCTTCGGTCCCTGGATGTCCTGCAAGATGGCGACGTTGCGCCCGAGCTCGTGCGCGGTGTCCCTGACGACGTTGGCGTTCTTTAGGTGCATGCCCTGGTCGCCGTGGCTGAAGTTGAACCTCGTAACGTCCACCCCGGAGCGCACGAGCGAAGCGATGTTCTCCTCCGAAGAGGTCGCGGGACCAAGGGTGGCGACTATCTTTGTCCGGCGGGCGGCCATCTTAACCCGTCGTCCTCGGGTTGAACGCCGCGCGGCCGGGGTAGACGCCCGAATCGCCTAAAGCCTCCTCGATGCGCAAGAGCTGGTTGTACTTCGCTACGCGGTCCGTGCGGGCCGGGGCGCCGGTCTTGATCTGCCCGGCGTTCACCGCCACGGCCAGATCGGAGATCGTCGCGTCCTCGGTCTCCCCGCTTCGGTGGCTGACCATCGTCGTGTACCCGGACTTGTGCGCCAGCTCCATCGTCTCGAACGTCTCCGTGAGGGTACCTATCTGGTTGACCTTCACCAGAATAGAGTTGCCGACGCCCTCCCTGATGCCGCGGCCCAGGATCTCCTTGTTCGTCACGAAGAGGTCGTCGCCCACGAGCTGGACCCTGCTCCCGAGCCTCTCCGTGAGGGCCGCCCAGCCCTCCCAATCGTCCTCGCCGAGACCGTCCTCGATGCTTAAGATCGGGTACTCGTCGCACAGGTTCGCGTAGTAGTCGACCATGTCGCCGCTGGAGAGCTTGCGGCCCTCGCCGGCCAGGTCGTACTCGCCGTCCTTGTAGAACTCCGAGGCCGCGGGGTCGAGCGCGAAGCCGATCTGGTCCCCAAGGGAGTACCCGCTGCGCCCGACGGCCTCCGCGATGAGCCCGAGCGCCGCCCCGTTGCTCTCCAGATCCGGCGCGAACCCGCCCTCGTCCCCGATGCCCCCCGAGAGGCCCCTCTCACTAAGCAGCTTCTTGAGGCTCGCGTAGATCTCGGCCACGGAACGAAGCGCCTCGTCGAAGCGGTCGAAGCCGAACGGGACGACCATGAACTCCTGGAAGTCCACGTTGTTGGCCGCGTGCGCCCCGCCGTTCATGATGTTCGCGCACGGCACCGGCAACGTGTGGGCCCCGGCCCCGCCGAGGTAGCGGTAGAGCGGAAGGGCGGAGGCTTCCGCGGCGGCCTTCGCCGCGGCCATGGAGACGCCGAGGATGGCGTTCGCGCCGAGGCGGCCCTTGTTCGGGGTGCCGTCGGCCTCGATCATGGCGAGGTCCAGGGTCCGCTGGTCGGCGGCATCGAGCCCGACGACGACCTGCGCGATCTCCGTGTCGACGTTACCGGCGGCGTTCAGGACGCCCTTGCCGCCGTAGCGCCCCGCATCCCCGTCGCGCAGCTCCACGGCCTCGTTCGCGCCGGTAGAGGCCCCAGACGGAACCGAGGCGCGCCCGACAAAGCCGCTCACCGTGGCGAGCTCGACCTCGACCGTGGGGTTCCCCCGTGAGTCCAGGATCTCCCTTCCGTGGACCGCGACGATCTCCGTCATCATCCTCCCGATATTCAGGTTTCAGGTGTCAGGTTTTAGCTATCAGGCCTCTTCGCCGGGTACCATGCCGACGCTCGCACATCGTTACCCATCTTCGCCGGTTCTTACCGGCGATCCGCCTCTTGCCAACCATTCTCCGCGTAACTCTACGCGCTAATGGCACGCGGCGCCACCGAGAGGGCGGGTTTTCGGGTCTCCGGCCTCTCCCGAGGGCCCTTACCTGATGCCTACCCCTGGGGGGCGGCGGGCTTGTATCCGGGCAGGTACTTGACGTCGCGCTGCTGCTTCTGCTCCTCGATCCACTCCGTGAACTCTTCTTCCTGCTGGGTAGCGGCGAGCTGGTCCGTTATCTGGGGCTCGACCTCGTCGAGGGGCTGGGTCCGCTCTTCGCGGATCTCCGTCACCTCGATGAGGTGGTAGCCGAACTCGGTCTCGACGGGCCCGACGACCTCGCCCTTCTCGGCGTCGAAGGCCGCCTCCTCGAAGGGGGCCACGGTCTCGCCCTTGCCGAGGCACCCGAGGTCGCCGCCCTTCTCGGCGCTCCCCGGGTCCTGGGAGTTCTCCCTGGCGAGCTCGGCGAAGTCCCCGCCGTCCTGGAGCTGGGCCTTGACCTCCTCGGCCTTCTGCTGCTGGTCCTTGTTGAAGAGGATGTGCCTCACGCATCGCTGGGCGGGCTGGGTGAACTGGGCCTCCTTGTTCTCGTCGTAGAACGTCTGGACCTCTTCGTCGGAGGGCTCGGCGTCGCCGGCGACCCGCTCCTGCACCTGCTGGATGGGGAGGTTCTCGCGCACGTCCTGGCGGAGCTCCTGCTCGGAGATCTGGTTCTGCTCGAGCGCCTGGTCGAAGGCCTCCTGGTCGCCGAGGTCCTGGCCAGAGGCCCTCGCCTGCTCGCCGACCTGCTTCTTGATGTTCTCTATCTCCCGGTCTACCTCTTCGTCGGAGACCGTGATGCCCTCCTCCTGGGCGTAGGTCTTGGCGATCTCGATCCCGACGAGCTGCGGCATCACCTGCTGGACGGCCGTCTCGTACTCGGGGGAGTTCGGGTCGAGCTCTCCGAGCCCGCTCTGCTGGGCGAACTCCTGCAGCTCGCCCTCGGTAACCTCGCCGCCCTCGAAGGTCGCCACCTTCCTCGCCCCCGAGTCCGGGTTGGCGGTCGTCTCCGCCGGCTGGCAGCCCGCGAGGACGACGAAGATCAAAGCGCACAGGACAAGGGCGGCCTTAAAAGATAGATGCTTGCTCAAAGCGACGGGAACCTCGCTGTCGGGATAGCTTTCCGTGAACCGCGGGGGATTATATCAGCCCGCTCGCTCCCTGCGGTCGCGCTCTCAGCCCGCTGCGGCTTCGCCTCCGCTCGTCAGCCCGCTTCGGGCCTTGCAGGCCCTCGCTCTCAGCTATCAGCTTCTTGCCGCGCACGAGGCGGGCGGGCCACGTTATGCGCCGCGGTTCAAGTTTCGTTTGGGGTAAGAAGTACGGACGACTGGCTGATGGCTCGGAGGCGCGGAGCGCCGGGCCGACGGGCGAAGCCCGTAGGGCGCAGCGGGCTGACAACTGCGAAGCGGCGGGCCGCCTACTCGGAGAGCAGGCGCAGCGTCGTCTCCGCAAGCTCGAGCGGCCCGAGGTCGGAGTCGCGGACGGTGACCCGGCCCTCCCTGCCGCCGAGGACGCCGCCGGTGTTCTTCCTGATGCGGGCGGCGTGGACGGGGCCCGCGGTGACGCCCGAGACGGCGAGCGTGCCTGAGCGGAACGTGACGGAGGTGGCCCCAGCGTCGCGGGCCAGCAGCCTCGTTCGGGAGAGGCCGAGAAGGTTGAGGGCTGGGTCCGGCAGCTTGCCGAAGCGGTCGGTGAGCTCTTCAGCCAAATCTTCCACCTCCGCAAGCGTCTGGGTGCCGGAGGCGCGGCGGTAGAGGTCCACACGCTCTATCTCGTCCATCACGTACTCGGGCGGCAGGTAGGCGTCGAGCGAGAGCTCCACGATGACCGGACGCCGCTCCTCTCGCCCGGGCGCCTCGCCCCTGGCCTGGGCGACAGCCTCTTCGAGGAGCTGGAGGTACATCTCGAAGCCCACGGCCGCGATGTGGCCGGACTGCTCGGCGCCGAGCAGGTTGCCTGCGCCCCGGATCTCGAGGTCCCGCATCGCTATGGCGAAGCCGCTCCCAAGCTCGGTGAAGTCCAGAAGCGCCTCGAGGCGTTTCTGGGACTCGACGGTGGCGCCCAAGGGGGCGAACAGGTAGGCGTAGCCCTGTTGGCTGGAGCGCCCGATCCTGCCGCGCAGCTGGTAGAGCTGTGCTAGGCCCATGTGGTCGGCCCGGTCCACGATGAGCGTGTTGGCGCTCGCCACGTCGAGGCCGCTCTCGACGATGGTCGTCGTGACGAGCACGTCGGCCTGGCCGTCGAGGAAGTGCCGCATCACCCCTTCGAGCGCCCTCTCGGGCATCTGCCCGTGGGCGGTGACGAACGTCGCATTCGGCACCAGCGAGCGCAGCCGCTCGGCCACCTCGTCTATGCTCTCGACCCTGTTGTGGACGAAGAAGGTCTGCCCGCCGCGGGCCACCTCCCGCTCGATGGCCCTTCGGACCAGGTCCTCGTCGTAGGGGCCTACGTGGGTCTGAATGCTGCGCCTCCCGGCCGGCGGGGTCTCTATGACGCTTATGTCCCGCAGGGAGGCGAGGCCCATCTGCATGGTGCGCGGGATCGGGGTGGCCGTCAGCGTGACGACGTCGACGCTCGCCTTGAACTCCTTGAGCCGCTCCTTGTGCTTGACCCCGAAGCGCTGCTCCTCGTCCACGATGATGAGACCCAAGTCCCTGGGCGAGACCTCCGCCCCGAGCAGCGCGTGGGTGCCTATGAGCACGTCCACCTCGCCGTCTGCGAACGCCTTGAGGATGCGCCGGCGTTCGGTGGGCTTCGTGAAGCGCGAGAGGCTCTCCACCCTGACGGCGAAGGAGCCCAGGCGCCTCTCGAAGGTCCGCTCGTGCTGCTGCACGAGGATGGTCGTCGGCGCGAGCATCATGGTCTGCTTGCCCGCCAGCGTTGCCTTGAACGCGGCGCGCACCGCGACCTCCGTCTTGCCGAACCCGACGTCCCCGCAGACGAGTCGGTCCGTGGGATGCGGCCTCTGCATGTCCGCCTTGACAGCGGCGATTGCCGCCTCCTGGTCCGGGGTCTCCTGGAACGGGAAGCTCTCCTCGAGCTCGCGCTCCCACTCGGCGTCTGGCGGGAAGGCGAAGCCGGGTGCGGCCGCCCGCTGCGCGTAGAGCCGGAGCAGCTCGCCGGCCAGCGCCTTTACCCGCTTGCGGACCCTGTCCGTGACCCCGGCCCACGTCGAGCCGCCGAGCTTGTCCAGCCGCGCGCCCTCGCCGCCGATGTACTTGTGGAGGAGCTCCATCTGCTCGTACGGGACGAAGAGCGTGTCCTCGCCGCGGTAGGTGACCTGCATGTAGTCCCTTGTGGCCCCGAGCACCTCCTTGGCCACCAGGCCCTCGAACCGCCCGATGCCCTGCGAGGCGTGCACGACCAGGTCCCCGACCTTCAGGTCGGCAAAAGAGGAGACGACCCGCCCCGGGCGGCGCTTCGCCTCGCGCCGGCGGCCGAGCAGCGCGTCCCGGCGCACGACGGCGACGCCGTCCTCGGGGTAGGTGAAGCCCTCCTCCACCGGACCGGGCAGCGCGTAGAGCCCCGGCGGCAGGGAGGCGTCCACCCTCTCTGCCTCCCGCACGACGCGGTTGATCTCCCCGAACGCGTACACCGTCCGCCGGGCCTCCCCGCCCGAGGCGCACGCCACGAAGACCGCGAGCCCGCCATCTACCAGCGTGTCGAGCCTGCGGGCCGCCTCCCGCAACGAGTCCGCGAACGCCGCCGCAGGCGGCGCCGAGACCTCCTCCCCCTCCTCCCCGAGCGAGAACTCCACGTCGGGCTCGGGCAGCGCCTCCTCGTACATCCCCCGCACGAGGTCTTCGAGATCCTCCGGCAGCCCCTCCTGCGGCCCCTCGCGCCACACCTCGAAACCCGCCGGCAGGAGGCCCGCCGGGGAGACGGGGTCGAGGTCGAGGAGCAGGCGGTCCAGCCCGGGCACCCGCGCTCCGCGCCGAGCCTCCTCCGGGAAATCCTCGCCGGCGGCCGCCGCCAGGCCGGCGAGGTCCCCCTCGCGGGCGGCGTACACGGTGACGCCTTCGAGCTCGCGCACCACTCTTTGGGTAGCCAGGGAGACGGCGCGCACGCTCTCGACCTCGTCGCCCCACCACTCCACCCGCACCGGCGAGCGGCGGGTGCTCGGGAAGACGTCCACGATGCCGCCGCGCACCGCGAACTCGCCTGGCCGCGAGGCCCGGTCCACCCGCTCGTAGCCGAGGCCCACCAGCCTCTCCAGGGTCTCGTCGAACCCCACCTCCGTGCCGCCGGAGAGCCCGAGCGGCGCGTAGAGCGGGGTCTTCTCCATAAACGCCAGCGGACCCGCCACCACAAGCCGGGCCGTCGGGAACGCCGCGAGCGCCCGCTGACGCCGGCCCACGCGAGTTACCGCCGGCTCGAACACGTCCCCGAAAGCGACGCCGCGGGAGGGCAGATGCACCACGGGGCCGTCCGTAAAGATAGCCGCCTCGCCCGCGTAGCGCTCGGCGGCCTCCTCGCTCGCCGCGAGCAGCAAAACGGGGCCGCCGGCGTTCGCGGCCAGGTAGGAACGGATGCGCCGCGGGGCGCGCAGGAGCCTCGTCCGGGTCTTCTCGCTCACCGGAGAATTCTACCCGCTCGCGGACAGAATCAACGTTGCGTGGCCGCCAAAGTACAAACCAACGCGGGCCAATCCTCCGTGCCCAAGTTCGCGAAGATGGCCTCCAAGTGGAACCGGCACCGGTCTAGCGATCGTGCGCTCACGTGCCGCCTACCGTACCGCTCTAGAGAACCCCGAACCGTATGCCAGGCGGCCATTTTTCCGGAGCATTCGCGCAAAGACAGACCCTAGAGGGTTTTTTCTACCCGAGTGCGTAGAAGTGGCCCCTTCAAAGTCCGTTTGCGGGAGACCGCACAATCTCGAGTACGTAGTCTTCGAATGGCCGGGGGCGGGCGTGATGTGGCCACAGCCTTCGGACCCGAGCATGGACTTTAGGCGACCGGCATTCGGCGACGGTGGAGGTCCGGCCGCCGGGGGTACGCGGGAGAAGGTCCTCTGAGAGAATGGGGCGTCGTTTCGGGCGGGGGCGGGAGGCGGGGCAGGTGATCGACGAGTTGAACCGGCGCAGCGAGGGCGCGCTGCCGGGCCTGATCGGGCTGGAGATAGTAGAAGCGGAACAGGGGAGTATCTCCAGCCAGCTGGAGTTGCGGGAGGAGCTTCTGGCCCCGAACGGGTACCTGCACGCGGCGACGGTCGTGGCGCTCGCGGACACCTCCTGCGGCTACGGCACGTTCGTGAGCCTGCCCGAGGGGGCCGCGGGCTTCACGACCATAGAGCTCAAGAGCAACTTCTTAGGCACCGCGCGCCGGGGGACGATAGATTGCGAGGCGCGGCTCGTGCACGGCGGGCGCAACACGCAGGTGTGGGACGCGACCGTCACGGACGGGGAGAAGAGCATCGCGCTTTTCCGCTGCACGCAGACGATCCTGTACCCGCGTTAGCGACCGCGCGAGCGTCTAACCGTGCGGGGCGGCCGGGATCTTCTCCTTCTTCCCGAACCGGGTGCCGGTGATGAGGACGACGCTCGACAAGATCACGGCGAGGCCTGCGATGGTGCCGAAGCCGACGGGCTCGTCGAGGAACAGGACGCCGAAGACGAGGCCGAAGACCGGCACGATGAGCGTGACGGTGGAGGTCGCGGTCGGCCCGGCGCTGCTGATGAGGTAGAAGAACAGCAGGTAGGCGACGGCCGTGGAGAGGACGGCGAGCCCCAGCACGCAGAGCGCCACCGTCACCGACGGGGTCTCATTAGGCAGGTCGGTGAGCCCGACGGGGATCATGATGGCCGCCGCGGCCGTCTGCTGGCCCACGGCGAGGGTCAACGGCGGGACGCCGGCGAAGGTCCGCTTGGTGTAGACCCCGCCGACGCCGTAGCAGAGGGAGGCTCCGAGCACGGCAGCTACCGAGAGCAGGACGATGGGGCTCAGCGGCAGCGGGTCCCAACCCACCAGCACCGCGACCCCGAAGATGCCGAGCAAGATGCCCAGGATCTTCTTCGGCGTCAGCGGGTCCCCCATCCAGAAGGCGGCCACGAGCGCCGTGAACAGCACCGTGGTCGAGTTCAGGATGGCGGCCAGGGAGGCGGTAAGGTGCACCTCGGAGGCCGAGATCAGGGAGAAAGGCACCGCCGTGTTCGCGAACCCCACGAACAACAGCGGGCCCCACAGCCCCCGCAGCTTCAGCGCCCGCCGCGTCGCGGCGGCGACGAGCACGAGGACGAGCGCCGCCAAACCGACGCGCAGGCCCACGAGCACGAATGGCCCCAGCGCTGGCACCGCCACCCGGATGAACAGGAACGACGCGCCCCAGAGAGCGCCGAGCGAGATCAGGGCCGCGAAATCCTTGGCCGTCAAGCCGGACCCCCCGAGAGCCCGCTCAAGCGCCCGCGCCCAGCACGCGCCGCTCGTGCGCCAGGAGCCGCTCCTTGAGGTGCAGCCCCCCGTTGAACCCGCCGAGCGATCCGTCCGCGGCGATAACCCTGTGGCACGGCACCACTACCGGCAGCCGGTTGGTCGCGTTGGCGCGGCCCACGGCCCGCGCCGCGCCTGGGCGGTCGAGGCGGTCCGCTATCTCCCCGTAGGAGCGCGTCTCCCCGTAAGGGATGCGCGTGAGCTCCCGCCACACGGCCTTCTGCCACTCGGACCCGACGAACGCGAGCGGCAACCCGAACTCCCGACGCTCGCCGGCGTAGTACTCCCGCAGCTCCTCCTGCGCTGCGGCGGTTCGCCCCTCGTCGCGCCGAAGCACGAAACCCTCGTCCTCCAGCGCCTCTTCCATCCCGAAATCGCCGTCGCCCTCGACGAAGTGGAGCGCGACCAGCGCCCCCTCCCCGTCGACCGCGAAGGCCAGCTCCCCGGCCGGCGATCCGACCGTGTCCACGTAAACGTTCATGCGACCGTCTCCTCTCGACGTTCTCTCTTTCCTGCGGGCGCGTCTTCGAGGCCAGCCCACAGGTGCTGGGCGGCGTAGGATCTCCAGGGACGCCAGCCCTCCGCCAGCGCCTGGACGCTGCGAGGGTCGCCCCGGTGTCCGAGCCGGGCGAGCGCCCTCCGCAACCCGAGGTCCGTGGTCGGGAAGGCGTCGGGGTCCCCGAGCGCGCGCATGGCGACGTAGGAGGCGGTCCAGGGTCCGATCCCGGCCAGCATCAAAAGCCGCCGTTCCGCCTCCTCGCGGTCAGCGCCGGGGTCCAGCGCGATCTCCTCCCGCTCCAGCGCCCGCGCCAGCCCCACTAAAGCCCCGTGCCGGGCCGCCGGGAGGCCGATCTCACCGGGCCCCAACCTGGCCACGGCCGCGGGACCCGGGAACAGGTGCGTGAGCGGCCCGTCGGTCCCCGCGAGCTTCTCCGGCAGCGCCTCGCCGAGCGAGCCGACGAGCCTGCCGGCGAGGGTCCCGGCCCCGCCGACCGAGACCTGCTGCCCGAGCACGGCCCGCATCGCCAGCTCCGAGCCGTCCACGCTGCCGGGGACGCGCAGGCCGGGCCGGCGGGCGACGAGCGGCGCGAGCGCAGCGTCGAGGGCGAGCGCCTCCGCGACGGCCACCGGGTCCGCGTCGAGGTCCAAAAGCCGCCGGCAACGCTGGACGGCGGCGCCGAGGTCCCGCAAGTCTTCGAGCCGCAGGACGCACCGGACGCGCCCCTCGCCCGCCGAGAGCGCTACGGTCCCGGCCCCGTGCGGCAGCCGCAGGGTCCGCCGGTAGACGCCGCCTGCGTAAGACTCGATGCCGGGGACGGCCCTGGCGCCGAGGAACCCAAGCAGGCTCCCGGCGTCGAACGGTTCGCGGTACGGGAGGCGGAGGTGGATCTCGCCGCCCTCCACGCCCTCCGTCGACCCGGCGCGCCTCCCGGCCCGACGGAGCTCGCCGGGCGTGGCGGCGAAGACGGACCGCACGGTCTCGTTGAACTGGCGGATGCTGGAGAAGCCGGCGGCGAAGGCCACCTCCGAGACGGGCAGGCCCGTCGCCTCCAGCAGCAACCTCGCTGTGTGCGCCCGCCGGGTGCGCGCCAGGGCGAGCGGCCCCGCGCCGAGCTCGGCGACGAGGAGGCGGTGCAGGTGGCGTTCGGTGTAGCCGAGGCGGCTCGCTAGCCCGGAGACGCCCTCGCGGTCGACGACGCCGTCGGAGATCAGGCGCATCGCCCGACCCACGACGTCGGCCCGCACGTCCCACTCCGGGGAGCCGGGAACCGCGTCGGGCAGGCAACGCTTGCACGCGCGAAACCCGGCGTACTGGGCGGCCCCGGCGGTCGGGTAGAAGCGCACGTTCGCCCTCTTGGGCGTCACGGCTGGGCAGCTCGGGCGGCAGTAGATCCCGGTGGACGTCACCGCGACGATGAACCACCCGTCGAAACGCCCGTCGCGGCTGCTGACCGCCCTGTACCGGCTGTCGAAGTCCCTTATCATGGGCCCGATTGTCCCACCCTCACGGCCTTATTTCTGGCGGAAATCGGACATCCACGTTCGGCGGGTTTCGGGACCACTCCGACGATCACGCCGGCAACACCTTGCGCATGGAGTAGCCGGGACGCTCGTAGCCCATGCGGTCTTCGTAGAAGCGGAGCGCGTCCTCGCGTTCCCTGCCGCAGGCGAGGGCCACGTAGCCGCACCCCTCCTCGCGGGCCACCTCCTCGACGTGCCGCAGCAGCCTCTCGCCGTGCCCCTTCGAGCGGGCGGCGGATGTTACGGAGAGGTCATAGACGTAGAAGTGGCGGCCGTAGTAGAGGTTGGTGAGCTTCTGGACGCCGGCCACGGCCACGAGGCGGTTCCCCGCGCGGAGCGCGAACATCCTGTAGCCCGCGGCGCGCATCTCTGGGATGAGATCTCCGTAGCTCCTTTCGTCGAGGTCCTGGTGGAGTTCACGGATCAGCGGGAACGCCTCCCCGAACTCCCTGTCGTGCCGCAACTCCGTTACCTGCACGGCACCTCCTTCCGTCTGTGGCGTGTATCGGGCATACGCGCGAGTGGCACTCCGACGAGTTCGGGACGGCCGGGGCTATGCGCGTCGGCGAGCGTGTGGCGCGGCGTCTGCACCCGCTTAACCGAACGCCCTTACCAGCGCGGCGGTGAGGGCGGCGAGGAACACCGCGACGAGCACCGGCGCGCGCAGCAGGAGGGCGACCGCCGCCACCCCGACGCCGAGGGCCTTCTCGTCGAGGACGAGCGCCCCGTCTTCGCCGAAGGTCTCGGTGACGACGAGGGCCGCGAGGAGCGCAGGGGCGAGAAGGGATATAACGGCGCTCGCCCGCGGCGGGAGTTCCTTGCCTCCGACGAGCACGGGTCCCGAGGCTTTGATGGCCGCGTTCGCCACGGCGACGGTAAGTATCGTCAGCCAGAGCACCGTCAAGATTTCCTCCTCAAGCCTAGAAGCGCCGCCACGCAAGCGGCTATGACGGGCACCCCGGGGGGCGCGAAGGGAACGAGCACGAGCGCAAGGGCGGCGGCGAGGACGGCCACCGTGACGGCTGACCTCCCGCCACGAAGCTCGTCCACGAGCAGGACGAGGAAGAACGCCGGGAAGATAACGTCGAGCCCGAGCCTCTCCGGGTCGCCGACAAAGTCCCCGCCGAGCGCGCCGACGGCGGTGCCCCCGAACCACGCCAGGACCTGCGGGACGGAGGCCCCGATCATGAACTCGCGGTCGAACCGGCCGCCCCCCCGGCTCGCCAGGGCCCACGAAGCGTCTATCACCGCCTGCCCCTCCAGCGCCCGTCGCAGGGGACCGCCCTTCAAGAAGGGCGCCACCGCCACCCCCATCGGCCCGAAGCGGGCGTTCAGCAGCACGGCCGCGATCACGGCGGCCGGCATCCCGCCGCCCGACCCGAGGACCGCCGCCACCGCGAACTGGGCGGAGCCGGAGCAGATCAGGACGGACGACCCGATGACCGCGACCGGCCCCCACCCGACGGACCGCGCGAGCACCCCGAACGAGACGCCGAGCACGAGCGTCGCCAGCGCGAAAGGCACCGCCGCCCTGGCCCCGGCCAGGTACCGCTCCCGCTTCTCGATCCCTTCCGTGCCCGCTACTCGGCTCAATAGATCAACCCCCAACCCTCCCCGCTACGGCCCGACCACTACCTCGTAATGCCCTGACAGTGGGCTCGAAGTTGAGCAGGTACCGCTCGTCCTCCGGACAGTACCTGGCCTTCTCGGGCTCGGCGCCGGCGAAACCCTGGATCTTCTCCATAGATTCCCAGAACGACACCGACAGGAAGTGCGCCCGGTCTTCTTCGACCCTCCTCAGGACGTAGACTCCCCTGTTCCCCCCCGTCGCCCGGTAGTCCGGGACGCCCGTCCGGCCAAGGTAGTCTAGATATTCGTCTGCCCTCTCGGGGGCGACCTCCCCGTGCCAGATCCTGACGATCATAGGCCCTCCTCGAAAGCTCTCTCCAGCGTCGAAACCAACCCCTCGGCGATCTCCCCGGTCGGGTCCCCGTCGGGGTCGAAGATGGTGACGTCCATGCCCACCGCAAGCCCCGAGCGCAACAGCACCCGCAAGGCCTCGATCAACTCCGCCCGTCCCAGGCCGCCGGGCTGGCGGGAGTCCACGGCCGGTATCACGGCGTCGTCGAGCACGTCGGCGTCGAGGTGTACCCAGAAGCCGTCCACGCCGTTCTCCCGGAGCCTCTCGACGGCCCTCGCCGCCGCCTCCGCCGGGCCGAGGGATCTCACGGCGGCGAGGTCCCAGACGGTGATACCGGTCCGCAGGATGTCCGCCGTCCGGGGATCTCCCTCGCGCTCGCCCAGCGCCACGACGTCCTCGTCGCGAACGAGCGGCCCGAGACCTTCTATGTCCGCGAGGTCCGCTTGCCCCCTGCCGGTGACGAGCGCGAGATCCTCTCCCGCCGCGGCCCCGACCCTCGTCGAGTTGCCGGGGTGCCGGAAGTCCAGATGACCGTCCAGGAAGACCAGACCGTACCGCCCGACGCGCCGTAACGCGAGCATGTTCCCGATAAGGATGCTGCAGTCGCCGCCCAGCACGAGCGGGAACCTCCCCTCCTCGACGACCGACCCCACCCGACCCGCGAGCTCAACGGAGAACCCGCGGATGGCCGCGCCGTTCCTCACCGTCTCCCCGTCCCACGCCGGCGAGTACGGCGGCGGGCCGACGGCCCCGCCGTCCTCGGCGCCGAGCCTGCCTACTATCCCCCGCCCCCTGAGGGCCGCGGCCAACCGCCGAACGCCCGGATCCCGCCCCGGCCCGGGCGGCCTCAGACCGAGGTTGGAGGGCGCGTCGATCACACAGACGGGCTTCGGCACAGCGATCCTCCCGCCCGGCTCCTAGCGGAAAGCCCGGTAAAACGGTACCGCCATCGTCCCCCACAGGCCGAACATCCGCCCCCAACGACCGCCGGAAGGCGAGCCCCCGTCAGGGCGCGTCACCCTCACGCGCCACGTACGGCCGAGATGACGGAAGCCCGCCGCGCGCGGGTAGTTCGCGCGGGCCCCTGAGGCCACCACCACGTTGACGCCCAGCTCCTGCGCCAGCTCGCGCGACCCGGCGTAGAGCGCCCCTGCGACCCGCCGCTCCCCCGCCCAGGGGTCAACGACGAGCAGGCCGAGCGTGAGCCTCTTCGCCTCCGTCGCGTACCGCACCGCGCCAACGAGCTTCCCGTTCTTCTCCGCGACGACGAACCGCTCCTCGAAGGCGACCCAACGCGGCATCCCGTTGAGCTGCAAGAGGTCTGCGACGGCGGCATCGTCCTCAGCCAGCCCCCAGCGTACCTTTACGCCCTTCTCCTCGACCTCCCCGTCCGCCAAACGCGCCGCCTCGCGGGCCAGGCGCCGCCCCTCCGCCTCCCGAAGAAGCTCCCGGCGCCGCTCCCGCGCCAGCTCGAGATCCATCCATCCGCTCACCGCTCACCTCCGGGCAAACCGCTTGCTGTATAATTGCCCTATCCGACTAGGACAATTATAAGTGGCATACTGTCATAGGACAATAGGATAATCAATGGATCTGCGGATAAATTCGAAGAGTCACGTGCCGGTGCACCTGCAGCTGGAGCAGCAGATAAAGCACCTCATCATGACGGGCGGCTTCAAGGTTGGGGATCGGCTGCCGAGCATCCGGGCGATGGCGGGTTTCTTGCGCATCAACCGCAACACGGTGGCGCGGGTGTTCACGGATCTGGAGCGCGAGGGGTTCGTGGAGAGCCGGCGGGGCAGCGGGATGTACGTGCTGGAGCCGCCGGTGGACGCGGTGGAGATGAAGGAAGACGTGCTCGACCGGGTCATCGACCTCTGCGCGGCGCAGGGGTTACCCGTGGCGGACGTCGCCTACGCGCTTCTGGCCCGGTCCGGCGCGGAGCCGCGGGAGAAGACGAAGATCCTGTTCGTCGAGTGCACGCGCGAGGAGCTCGACCAGTTCTCCGACGAGCTCGAGGCGCAGCTTCCCGTGGACGTCGAGAGGGTGCTCCTGGAGGATTTGCCCGCGCGTCTCCTCGAAGACGGGGAGCCGCCCTGGGCGCTGGCGGTCACGACCTTCTTCCACGTCCACGAGGTGCAGGAGTTGATGGAGCCTTTAGGCGTCGAGACCGTGGCGCTGCTCGCCGAGGCGAACCTCGAGAGCCTGCGCCGCCTGACCGAGCTTCCGGCCGGGACGACCGTCGGCGTCGTGGGGTGGGGCCGGACGTGCATGGAGAACCTCTCCCGCTCGCTGGAGGGCGCCGGTCTCGACCACCTCGACTTCGTGCAGTCCTACGTGGACCAGGACGCAAAAGAGGCCATCCCCGACCTCCAGGGCGCCCGGGCCGTCGTGTGCGCCAGCAGAACGGCCCGCAGGCTAAAGGAGCTCGGCGTGCCGAGCGAACTCGAGATCATCGAAGAAGACCGCACCCTCGACAAGGGCGGCGTCGAGATGCTCGGCCGCATGCTCCGCGAGGCCCGGCCTGCCACCCCGTAGGGACCGTTCCAGACCGAGCAGGAGACGCGTGTGGAAGTCGAACAGGCACTGGACCTTATCGGCTCCGCTTCCCAGCGCTACGATACCGTGCGCGCCGCCCTGCGCTACCGGGGCGACGGGGCCGCACACAAGGAGATCCGCGAGCGCATAGTGAGTACCGAGGCTGGGCGGCAGGCCTTCAGGATCTCACCACGGGAAGCCGCCGAGGCTGCCGGGCGTCCGGACGCCCATCCCCCGTCCGACGGCCCCTTCGGGTGGCGCTGCCGGGCGTGGTACGCGGGCAAGTACCGCGAGCGCTTGGAGACAGAGGTGCCGGGCGGCGGGGTGAACATCTCCGCCGTCAACGGCCGGGCGCGAAGCGACCTTCCCCCGCACGCCCTTTGCCCGGAATACGATTATTGGTTCTGGAGGCATCGCGTCGGAGCAGGCCCGCGGGAAGACGACCCTCGCTGGTTCTGGCTGGCCGAGGACCACTACTGGACCTTCTACGCCCTGCTCACCGACGAGATCTGCGGGATCTCCGGCGAGCTGAGCCGTCTGGACCTCACGGTTGAGGGCCCGGTTACGTGGGCGGGCCGAGAGGCGTGGCGCCTGGTGGGCGTGCCGGGGGAGGAGTGGGACTGGGCTTGGGACCCAGACCCTTTGAGTTGGGGGGCGGACGAGTACGAGGTGATCGTGGACGCCGAACGCGGCGTGCTCTTGCGTGTAGCATCGCGGCTGCGGGGCGCGGACTTCAACGCCCTGGAGGTAGAGGAGATCCACTTCGACGAGCGCTTCGGCAGAGAAGTGTTCGACGCGCGCCAACCCCTACCCTGGCGCTAGAGGCCCGTTTTCAACGAGACGTAGGAGACCGTTCTGCGGTCCGGGAACCCTCGCCCGTACGCCCTCTGCTAGGCGGTGTCCCGCACGTTAAAGCGGTTCATCGCCGCCTCGGGCCCGTTCTCGACCACGAACTCCACGGCGTCGGCGGCCCGCGGCAGGGCGTCTTTGACGGCGGAGTCCATCCGGCCGAGGACGAAGTCCGTGACGGTCATGCGGGCACCCTCTGGCGGGCGGCCGATGCCGATGCGAACGCGGACGAAGTCGGGGCCGACGTTCTGGATCGCCGATCGCAGGCCGTTGTGGCCGCCGGCGCCGCCGCCGACCTTGACGCGGACGGTGCCGGGGTCGAGGTCCAGGTCGTCGTGGACGAGGATCAGGTTCTCGGCCCGGTGGCCGGCCAGCGCCGAGCCCGTGAGGTTCATGAACGTCGTGGGTTTGAGCAGGGTGACGTTCTTCGGGCCGACGCAGACGTCGGCGGCCTCGGCCCTCTTCTTGCGGCGCCAGGAGCCGCCGTGGCGGCGGGCCAGCTCATCGACGACGAGGTAGCCGGCGTTGTGGCGGGTGCGCTCGTAGGAGCGGCCGGGGTTGCCCAGGCCGACGACGACGGGGGACCCGGAAGGCCCCCCGTCGTCTTTGCGCTCGAAAAAAGAGCGGGCGAGCCTCAGGTTAGCCGTTCTCCCCTTCGTCGCCCTCTTCGGCGGGAACCTCGTCACCCTCGGCGGCCTCCTCACCTTCCTCGCCCGCGGCAATCTCCTCGTCGGACTCTTCCTCGACGATGCCGGCGGCCTCCATCTCCTCGTCCGTGATCTCGGTGGGCTGGGTGACCGTGGCGGCCACCTCCTCCGGGTCGGAGAGAAGCTCGACGCCTTCCGGGAGCGTCAGGTCGCCGAGCGTCAGGTTCTCGTTCATGCCGAGGGGGGTGACGTCCAGGGTGACCTCCTGCGGGATGTCCCCCGGCAGGGTCTCGACCTGGATCTCGTACGCGACCTGCTGCAGCACGCCGCCCTCCTCGGAACCGGCCGCCTCGCCGACGATGGTGAGGGGGACGGTTACCTCGATCTTCTCGCGCATGTTCACGGGCGCGAAGTCCACGTGGACCAGCAGGCCGGATACGGGGTCGCGGTGGGCATCCACCACGCGGGCCGTCGAGGAGCCGGAGCCGAGGTCGATGTCGTAGAGGGCGTTGTCCCCGAAGTGGGTGAGGGTGTAGTCCAGCGTCCTCGTCTCGACCGCCAGCGACGTGCTGTCGCCGTCGCCGTAGAGCACCGCCGGGGTCATCCCGGAGGCCCTCAGCCGGCGGGCGGCGTTCTTGCCCCGCTCGCCGCGCTCGTTCGCCTGCAAAGTAACGTTGTCAGCCATTTCCTTCTCCTGCCCTCTCTCAGAAAAGTTGGTTCTCGCCCATAAAGACCTCGCTCACGGACTCGTCCGTAAAGACGTTCTTGATCGTGCTGGCGAGGATGGGGGCGATGGTAAGCGTCTTGATCTTAGACCGCGGCTCGCCGCTCTTCAAGGGGAGCGTGTCCGTCACTACCACCTCTTTTATGAGGGAATCCTCGATCTTGCGGTAAGCGCCGCCCGAGAACTCGCCGTGCGTCGCGGCGGCCCTGACCTCCGTCGCCCCGTCCTCGACCAGGCGGGCGGCGGCGTTCACCAGGGTTCCGCCGGTGGCGATGATGTCGTCGATCATGATGACGCGCTTGCCCGACACCTCGCCGATAACGTGCGTCACCTCCGAGTGGTCGGGCTTGTTGCGCATCTTGTTCACGATGGCCCAAGGCAGCCTCAGGTGCCCGGCCAGCTGCTTGGCCACCTTCACCTCGCCCGTGTCCGGTGCCACCACCACCGCGTCTTCCGCGTCCTTGAAGCCCTGGTCGACGAAGTAGTCCACGAACGTGTGCATCGCCGTCAGGTGGTCGACCGGGAACGTGAAGTAGCCCTCGATCTGGCCCGTGTGCAAATCCATCGTCATCACGCGCTCGGCGCCCGCGGCCTGGATCATGTTGGCGACCAGCCTGGCCGTTATGGGCTCGCGCGGCTTGGTCTTGCGGTCCTGCCGCGAGTAGGCGTACCAGGGTATGACCGCCACGATACGCTTGGCCGAAGCCCTCTTGGCCGCGTCTATCATGATGAGCAACTGCATAAGGTTCTCGTTAACGGGCTGGCCTAGAGACTGGACGATGAACATGTCCGCGCCGCGGACGCTCTCGAGGTAGCGGGCGTAGAGCTCGCCGCCGGGGAACTTGACTAGCTCGACCCCGCTTAGGTCCAAGTCGAGCCGGTCGGCTATCCTCTCGGCGAGCTCGGGGTAGCCCTCGCCGCTGACGATCATCAGCCGCTTCTCCGTGGTCTGCGTCAGGTAACCGTTCTGCATCACCGCGCTAGTCCCCCTTCTCGGTCCGCGACACGTCGGTTCTCTCGCCCATCTCCCTCTTCCTGCGGCTCTGCGGTGACTCCTTGATCGCGCGCGCCGGGGCACCTACGGCGAGCCTGCCCGCCGGGACGTCCTTGCTCACCACGCTCCCGGCCCCCGTGTACGAATCCGCCCCTACCGCGACCGGAGCGATAAGGTTAGTGTTCACGCCCGTGAAGGCCCCGTCGCCGATGCTGGTCCGGCTCTTGTTCTCGCCGTCGTAGTTGGCGGTGATGGTCCCCGCCCCGAGGTTCGCCCCCTCCCCTATCTCCGCGTCCCCGACGTACGAGAGGTGGGGCACCTTGCTGCCTTTGCCGACCCGCGTGTTCTTGACCTCGCAGTACGCGCCGACCTTGGACCCGGTCTCGAGCACGGTCCCCGGCCGCAGGAAGGAGTAAGGCCCCACGCCCACGTCCTCGCCCACGACAGCGCCGCGCCCGACGGAGTGCTCGACCTGGGCTCCGTCGCCCACGGTGGTGTCCAGGAGGTCTGTGGAGGGCCCGATCACGCAGTCCGAGCCTATCTGCGTCTCCCCGCGCAGGAAGCTGCCGGGCAGGATCACCGTGTCGCGGCCTATCTCCACGGAGGCCTCGATGTGGGTGCTCGCCGGGTCCCTTACCGTAACCCCGGCCCGCATGTGCGCGTCCAGTATCCTGCGGCGCAGGATCTCCTCGGCCCTCGCGAGCTGCGCCCGGTCGTTGACGAGGTTGGCCTCCTCCGGGTTCTTTAGGGTGTAAGTGACGGCCCGGCTCCTCAGCCCGATGGTCTCGAGGACGTCCGTCAGGTACAGCTCCCCCTGGTCGTTGCCGGAGTCGAGGCCCGCGATGGCGTCCCGGATCTCCGCCAGCTCGAAGGCATACAGCCCGAGGTTGACCAGCCGGTTCTCCCGCTCGGACTCGCTCGCGTCCCGCTCCTCGACGATCCTGACGACACCTGCCTCTTCCACGACCCGGCCGAGCCCGCTCGGGTCCTCGAGCTTCGCCACCAGCACCGTCGCCCCCACCCCGGCCGACCGGTGCCGCTCCAGAAGCTCACCCAGCGTCCCATCCGAGATCAGGGGCCCGTCCCCGTTCACGACGAGCAAGACCCCGTCTTCCTGCCCTTGGAGGCTGTCGAGGGCGACCCGCACCGCGTCCCCGGTGCCCCGCTGTTCTTCTTGGAGAACCGGCGTGGCGTCGGGGGGCAGCACCGCCTCGACCAGCTCGGCCTGGTGGCCCACGACGACGAAGAGCCGCTCCGGGAGGAGGGGCCTGGTCGCCTCTATAACGTAGTTGACCATCGGTACGCCGCAGAGGGTGTGCAGAACCTTCGCCCGGTTGGACTTCATCCGGGTCCCCCTGCCGGCGGCCAAGACCACGGCGAAGATCGGCGAGTTGTCGGACATCGGTTGGCGTTTCTCCTTACACTAGCCTTCCGTCGCGCCCGGGGCTGGGGCGGCAGGATTCGAACCTGCGATCCCGGGACCAAAACCCGGTGCCTTGCCTCTTGGCCACGCCCCAAAGACCGACCGCCCGCGACGCCGCAAGTATACCGAAGCCCCTATGCGTCGTCAGAACTCGGGACGGTCCATTTGGTCCCTCCCGGCCCAAACCCGCGCGGCCCTGACGTACCCTGCGGGCAGATCGATCTCTCCCAGCGCGTCCACCCCGAAAGATCCCACGCCGGTGTGCTCTGCGCCATACGCCATCCGGCCAACCTTCCCCACTAAGCACCCGTAAGCCAACACCAGCACGCGTCGAGCAAGGCCCCCACCTCGACGGTGAGGCCCAGCTCCTCCCTTACCTCTTGGGCGAAGCACTCCTCCGGGTTCTCGCCGGCCTGCAACCTGCCGCCTAGACGCTCCCACTCCCCGCGCCCGTTCCGCAACAGGACGACCCCGTCGCGCTCCAGGATTACGCCCTTCACCTACACGGGGAACCGCCCTTCCGGCCTAGACCTCCTCCGACCCGCGAGGGACCGGCGCACAGACGGCGGCGAAAGGCGTATCCAATCTCTCTTTCGCCCTCACGGCCGCGTCTTCGTCGCGGAACAGGCCGTACACGGCGGTCCCACTGCCCGTCATCGAGGCCCCCACAGCCCCGGCCTCGAGGAGTTTCCCCTCCAGATCCGCCACCTCCGGGACCATCCGCTTGGCGACCGGCGCGAGGTCGTTGCCGAGGGCCCCGGCCAGTTCGGCGAGGTCGCCCGAACGCAGGGCGGACAGCACGCGCCCCGAGGCGTCCCCCCCGGCGGAGCTCGCGTCGTGGGCGCGGTAGACCTGCGCGGTATCGGCCCCGCGGCGCGGCTTTACGACGAGCAGGCGATGGTCCGGCGGCGCGGGCGCGGGGCTCAAGATCTCCCCTACGCCTTCGCCGAGCGCCGTCCCGCCGGAGACGCAGAAAGGCACGTCGGCCCCGATCTCCTTGCCGACGTCGCGCAGTTCCTCTACGGAGAGGCCGAGACCGAACAAGCCCTCCAGCCCGCGCAGGACCGCCGCCGCGTCCGCGGAGCCGCCGCCGAGGCCCGCCCCCGACGGTATCTCCTTGCGGAGCGTTACCCTCACCGGCAGCTCTTCCCCGAGGCGGTCGCACAGATGCCTCCACGCCCGGTACGCCGTGTTCTTTTCGGGCGGTCCGACGTCGGTGCGGGGCGGGTCGACGCGCAGCTCGAACCCCCCGCCCGCGCGGCAGACCTCCACCCCGTCGGCGAGCGAGACGCTCTGCATGACCGTCCTTAGCTCGTGGTAGCCGTCGGCGCGGACCCCGACGACGTCGAGGGAGTAGTTGACCTTGGCGTAAGCCCTGAGCCTGACCTCCCGCACTACAGCGCCTAGGAGAGCGCCCGGCACAGCGCGACGAAGTCTTCGGACGACAGCTCCTCGGCCCGCGCGTCCGGGCCGTGGCCGAGGGAGAGGAGGACCCGCGGCGCCTCCGCGCGGGCGGGCTCCGGCAGGTTATTGACGAGCCTCTTGCGGCGGCTCCTGAACGCGCCCAGCACCACGTCCTTTATCCGATAGTAGTCCCTCGGCGGCTCCTTTCGGGCCATCTCCACTACGGCCGAATTCACCCGGGGCGGGGGATCGAAGACCGTCGGCGGGACCTTGTGCAGGATCTTCACCTCCGCCAGCAGCCCGACGAGGACGGCGTAGGAGGCGTAGTCCTTCGTCCCCCGCCCCGCCGCCATCCGGCGGGCCACCTCCCACTGCACCATGAACCGCAGAGTCTTCAGGCCCTCCGCCCGCTCCAGCAGCATCAGCACGAGCGGGGAGGCGACGTTGTACGGGAGGTTCGCGACCATCGTGTTCGGGGCGGGGTCGAGGGCCGCGTAATCGAAGCGCAGGGCGTCGCCCTCGTGCACGCGGACGTTGCCCCGGCCTCCCACGGCCTGCCGCAACGCGGGCAGCACGTCCCGGTCGATCTCGACGGCGTGGACGAGCTTCGCCCTCTCGGCCAGGAAGCCCGTCAGGAAGCCCCGTCCGGGGCCGACCTCGAGGACCACGTCTTCGGGCGTCACCCCGGAGGCGACGATCCTGGCCGTGTTGGGGTCCTTGAGGAAATGCTGGCCCAGCTTCTTCTTGGGCCTGGCGGGATCAGGCACCCCGGCTCACACCTCGAGCGGGAGGCCGTAGAAGTTGCGGGCGTTGCGCGTGGTGAGGGTGGCGAACTCCTCGTCCTCCATCCCGAGCCTCTCGGCGACGAAGCGGGCCGTGTGGGCGACGTTCTTGGGCGCGTTCTTCTCGCCGCGCACGGGCTGGGGGCTCAGGTACGGGGCGTCGGTCTCGACGAGGATGCGGTCCTCGTTTATGAGGCGCAGCACCCTCGCCGTCTCGTTGTTCTTGTAGGTTATGTTTCCCGCAAGACCCACGAAGTACCCCCGCTCGGTCGCCTCCCTGACCTCCCTGTCGCCGCCCTCGAAGCAGTGGAGGACGACCGGCACGCGGGCGCGCCCTAAAGAGGACATCGTGTCCGCGAAGGCCTGCCTGGAGTGGATCACTAGCGGCAGGCGGGCGTCGTTGGCCAGCGAGATGGCGTCCTCGAACAGCGCCTGCTGCACCTCCTTGGACCACTCAGACCGGTAGTAGTCGAGCCCCACCTCCCCGAGCGCCACGACCCCGGGCAACTCCAGGAGCTCCGCGAGTGTTTCGAGATCGGCTGCGGTGTAGGTCCCCGCGTTGTGCGGGTGTATCCCCGCCGCCGAGTACACGTTGGGCAGCCCGGCCGCAAGCTCAGCCCCCCGCCGCGAGTCCTCGACCTCGGTCCCGATGTTCACGACCGCCCCTACCCCGGCCTCGGCAGCCTCCCTCACCGCGTCCTCCGGCGAGACCCCGAGCCGCAGCAGGTGCGTGTGCGAATCGACCAACATGGCGCCTATCCCTTCTCCCCGAGAGACGTCAGCGGGGCGCATTATACAGAGGGGTGCGGCCGGGTGAGGCTAAGGCTGGCTTACCGAGACGCCCATCAACCCACCGACCGCGTACTCGCACACGTACTCTCCCTGGGCCCACCCTCGCCGAGGAGCCCGGGAAGAAAACGGCGGACGTTGCTGACCGCCGACGCCTTCGCCGGGTCGCAGGCCCACCCCAAAGGCCTCCACCCGAGCAAACCTTCCGGAATCACCCGTTCCGCTCTCCGGGCCGAACCCTCGGACACTTCCGCGACGAGAACGCGTACATGCCCGTGCTCGGTCCCGTAGGGTCCACGCCGGCGGCCCACCTGACGATGCCCGCGAAGCGGGGCCCGTCCTTTGGCAGGTCGATGTCGGCCTCCTCCAGCACCTCGCGCCTCACGCAGCCGAGGGGTGTCTCGCCCGGCGAGATCTTGCCCCCAATCCCTTTCCACAACCCGGCGTTCGGCGGCCTGCTCCTGAGAAGCATCAGCACGGAGTCTTCGCACCGGACAAAGCAGATGGTGTACGGTATCCTGCCCTCCACCCCTCAGCCCTTCGCGACGCGCTCGTAGACTTCCCTCTTCCTGTGCCCGGTCTCCCTGGCCGCCCGCGCCGCCGCCCGCGAGGGCCCCTCCCCCTCCTCGACGTACCCCCGCGCCCTCTCCACGGCGTCTTCGAGGCTGGGCGGGGCGGCGGCCGTCCCTCCCCTCGCAACCACTACCACCTCCCCCTTTACGGTGCCCGAGAAGTGTTCCGCCGCCTCCGCCGCCGTCCCCCGAAAGACCTCCTCGTGCAGCTTGGTGAGCTCCCGGCACACGGCGACCGGCGCCCCCGGCGGAAGATCCCCGAGCGTCTTCGCCAGCCGGTGCGGCGACTCGAAGAGGACGAAGGTGGAGGGCTCCCGGGCCACGCGGTCCAGAAGCTCCGTCCGTTCCTTCCCTTTGCGCGGCGGGAAGCCAAGAAAGACGACGGCGTCGGCGGGCAGGCCCGAGGCGACGAGCGCCGTCACCGGCGCAGACGGTCCGGGCAGGACCTCGATCCCGACGCCCGCCTCGATGCAAGCCGCGACGAGCCGGTAGCCAGGGTCGGAGACCAGGGGCATGCCGGCGTCGGAGACGAGGGCCACGCGCTCCTTCCCTGCGCGCGTGGCGAGCTCTGCCGCCAGGCGGTCCTCGTTGTGCTCGTGGACGGCGAGCAGGTCCTTCTTTATCCCGTAGTGGGCGAGGAGGCGTCCGGTGCGGCGGGTATCCTCGCAGGCCACGAGGTCGGCCTCGCGCAGGTAGCGGAGGGCGCGGAGGGTGACGTCTTCGAGGTTGCCTATGGGGGTAGGGACGACGGCGAGGGGCATCGCTCAGTCGCCGAGCACGTACTCGCCGTCCGCGCCCCGGGCGAGGGCGGCGGCCCCGAGGACGCCGGACTCGGGACCCAGGGTGGCGGCCTGCACCTCGACGAGGTCGCGGGACGGGGGGCGGGCCCGCAGGCGTATCTCGCGGCGGGCGGGGGCCAGGATCAGGTCCCCCGCCGCCATCGCCCCGCCCCCTACGGCCACCACCTCGGGGTTGAAGACGTTGACGAACCCGGCGAGTCCGATGCCGAGCCAGGTCCCCGTCTCCTCGAGCACGGAGATGGCCGTCTCGTCCCCGCTCCGGGCAAGCTCCGTCACGTCCTCGCCGAGCACCTTGCGCCTGGCGGCTATGCGGCCAAGGGCCGAGGCCGGCCTCTCTACGGCCGCCTCCCTGCCGCGGCGGCCTATGGCCGTCCCGGAGGCGAGGGCCTCCAGGCAGCCGCGGTTGCCGCACCCGCAGCGGGGTCCGGTGGCGTGGACGGTGACGTGCCCGAGCTCCCCGCCCGAGCCCTGGGCGCCGCGCAGGAGGACGCCGTGCGAGATCACACCTCCCCCGACCCCCGTCCCTAGCGTGACGAAGACGAGGTGGTCCGCCTCGCTCCCCGCCCCGAACCGGAACTCCCCCCACGCCGCCGCGCTCGCGTCGTTCTCGATGGTGAGCGGGACGCCTATCTCAGGTTCGATCTTGTCTTTAAGCGGGATGCCCTCGATGGCGTGGAGGTTCGCGGAGAAGACCACTTTGTTCTCCTGGGCCAGAATGTGGCCCGGAACCGCGAGGCACGCCGCGCCGACCTCGCGGCCGTCCGTGACCTCCTTGACGGCCCCCACGATGGCCTCGACGAGCTTCTCCGGGGAGTGGGGCGTCGGGCGTCGGACGTCCGCGAGGATCTCGCCCTCGGGCGAGACGACGCCGGCGGCGATCTTGGTTCCTCCCACGTCTACCCCGACGGCGTTCAAGCCACTTACCACTTACCTCACGTCCAGTATCTCTAGCTCCGCCTGCCCGGAGTAGCGGCTGCGGAAGACGGTGTACGCGGCGTCGAACGGCCCGTCCGGCAGCCCGTCGGCGTCGCCGGCCATCTTCGCCTTCACCCCGCCGGCCAGGCTCACGAGGTTCATGCCCTCCCAGAGCCGCCTCGCGCCCTCGATGCGCAGGCCCTCGCTCGCGAAGACGGGCCTGTGGTTGCCGCTCCCGAAAGGCGCGAGCTTCTCGTGCCAATCGAGCAGGCCGTTTCGTACGTTACCGAGCGCTATCTCCGCGTCGATCTCCAGCGCCGGGACGAAGACCTCGGGGTCCTCGGCCTGCTGCGCCCGCACCGCCTCGTTGACGCCGGCGACGAACTCGTCGAACCGCCCCGCGTTCACGGAGAGGCCCGCGGCCTTGCGGTGGCCACCCCACTCGCCCATCAGGTGCCTGACGGAGTAAAGGGCGCCGTAGAGGTCCACGTCCGTCTCCCCCGCCCGGGCCGAGCCGCCGTAGGAGCCGTCGGCCCTCCTGTTGAGGATCGCCGCAGGCCTCCCCGTCGCCCCCGCGACCCTGCCCGCGACCAACCCGGCCAGCCCCCCGGTCTCGTCCGTGACGACGACCTTGAAATCCTGATCCGGGTCCACCTCCTCCATCGCCCGCTCGACGGCGTAACGGGTACGGCGCTGGCGCTCGGAGTTCAGGCCGTTGAGCTCCCAGGCGATGCGGTTCGCCTCCTTGGGGTCCTTCGTGAGCAGCAGGTCGAGGGCGGGGCGGGGGTTCTTGATCCTGCCGATGGAGTTGAGCCTGGGCCCGAGCCTCCACCCGAGGTCCTCCTCGTCGAGCTCCCCGCGCACCCCGGCCACCTTGACGAGCGCCTCGATGCCGGGCCTGGCGATGCCCCCGGAGAGCCCCCGGTTGATGTGCCGGAGGCCCATCATAGCGAGCGCCCGGTTGTCCCCCACGAGGGGCGCTATGTCCACGACGGTCCCCACGGAGACGAGGTCGAGCAGGCGCCCGAGCCTCTTCTTGCCCTGCGCGTCCCCGAGCTCGCGGGCGACGGCCCAGGCGAACTTCCAGGCGACCCCCACGCCGGCCAAAGGGTCGTCGGGGCTCCACAGCTTCGGGTCGAGGACGGCGACGGCCGCGTCGGGCGGGTCCTCGGGCGGGATGTGGTGGTCGGTCACGACGACCTCCATCCCGAGCTCGTTCGCCAAAGCCACCTCCCGCCTGTTCGAGATGCCGCAGTCAGCCGTGATTAGCAGGTCCACACCCTCGGCGAAGAGGTCCCGCACGTAGGGCTCCCGCAGGCTGTAGCCCCTCTGGCGGGTCGGCAGGGCGACGGCGAGGTTCTGCGTGTAGTTCGAGAGCGCCAGGTACAGCACCGCCGCCGAGGTGAGGCCGTCCGTGTCGTAGTCGCCGAAGATGCCGATGCGCTCGCCAGAGCGTATCGCCTTCGCCACCCGCCGGGCCCCCACCCCCCACGCGTCCTCCTCGGGCGTCCCGATGGCCCTCAGCGAAGGCGCGAGAAAGGCCGAGGCGCCCCCGGGTGGCACGTCCCGGTTCGCCAGCACGCGGGCGCACAGGCCGTCGACCCCCGCCTCCCGGGCGAGATCCTCCACCACCCCCTCGTCCGGCTCAAGAAACCGCCAGCGCGCCAATCTGCCCTCCGTAGAAGTGGAACCCCGAGTCATCGTCATTATACAGCGGGGGGATTAGGCCCCCTCCGCACGGACGGATGCACGTCCGCCACCCCGAAAAGCCCGGTGCCCAAAAACCCGAGACCTCAAAGCGAGACCTCAAAGCGAGACCTCAAACCCCCTAAACCAGCGGGCTCAAAGAGGCGAGGATGCGTTCGACGGCCTTCGCCGGGAGGGGTCGGCGGTCCCATTCTTCGGGGGTGAGCTCGCGCGCGTTCGTCTTGTCCAGCTCGAACATCCTCTCCATCTGGGCGGCGAGGTCCGAGGAGTAGACCTCGAGGTTCGTTTCGTAGTTGCCGAGCAGGCTGTAGCGGTCGATGTTCGCCGTGCCGACCGTCGACCAGATGCCGTCTATCGTGGCGGTCTTCGAGTGGATCATGATGTGCTTGTAGCGGTGGATCCTCACCCCCGCCTCCAAGAGCTCGCGGAAGTGGCGCCGGGCGAGCCAGTCGGCCGTGACGTGGTTGGAGTTCTCGGGCACGAGTATCTGCACGTCCACGCCCCTCTTCACGGCTTCGACGAGCCCGGCGCGCATCGCCCGGTCCGGGATAAAGTAGGCGTGCGTGAGATAGACGTGGCTGTTGGCCCGGTCTATCGCTTCGAGGTACATCGCCCGGATGGGGAAGATCCTCATGTACGGGTCGTTTCTGTGGAAGATCATGGTGGGGTTCCAGGGGCGCTCGCGTTCCAGCTTAAGCTCGGGGAGATCCGGGGTGCGGTGGTCGTTCCAGAAGTCGACCAGGTCGTTCTCGACCTCGCGGGCCTCGGGGCCCTCTATGCGGATGTGGGTGTCGCGCCAGCCGTCGGCGTAGAGCGAGCCTATGTTGTAGCCGCCGAGGTAGCCTACCTCCCCGTCCACGCACATGATGTGCTTGTGGTACCGGAAGACGTTGCGCGGGTTGGCGAGGTTGTCCGGACCCCAGATGGGCCTGAAGTGGAGCGTGTTTATCTCCTCGGGGAAGTCCTTGAACTCGGACGAGACGAACACGTTGGCGAGGCCGTCGAAGATCACGCACACGTTGACCCCCTCGCGGGCCTTCTCGGCGAGCGCCCCCACGAAGCGCCGGCCGACCTCGTCCCCCTTCCAGATAAAGGTGCCGACGTAGATGCTCCTCTTCGCGTTGCGGATGTCCCTGAGCATGGCGTCGTAGAGCTGGACGCCGTAGGGGTAGAGCTTGAGGCGGTCGCCCCCCTCCAGGGAGATCTCCGGCTGGTCCTCCCACGGGAAGCCGCCCTGCGGGCCCTCGCGGCGCTTGCGCAGCTGGGCCATCGCCACCAGCACGCCCACGACGGCCGCCTGCACCGCCGTGAGCGCCAGGAAGAGCCTGAGCCCGATCCTTCGCAGGTCGGAGAACGTGCGTCCCAGGGAGAAGCTCATGGCCCGGATTATAGCGGCGGGAGGACGGGCCGCCGGTGCTACCGGCGGCGGAGGCGGGAGACGAAGCCCTTCGCCTCCTCGGTGGCGCGGCGCCGGATCTCCTCCATCTCCTCCTGCCCGACCTTCTGCCCGCCGCGCTCGAAGTACAGCATCGTCGAGCGGCCCATCGCCACGGTGCCGGCGTACCCGATGGCCGCGGCCGCCGCCCATCCCCCGACCGGGACCACCTTCACCACCTGCCTTGTGAGCGCCCGCAACCCGAACCCCGCGGCCAGCACCCCCAGAAGCTCCCGCGCTCTCTGGAACGAGAGTTCCTCCCCGTAGGCCGCCGCCAGGTGCAGGACCATCCTCGCCTGGTTCGCGGTCATCACCGGCATGTCCGCGCCGGGGATCGGCAGGAGACCTATCACCGCGTTCTCGCGGGCGTTCTTGCGGATGATCTGCTCGCACGCGGCCTGACGGAAGTAGGGGTACGCCTTCGCCAGCGGCACCAAGTACTCCTCGTCGAGCGCCTTCACGATGCCGGACGCGAGCTCGTCGGCCGAGGCGGCCCCCGGGGGCGGCAGCGGTATCTCGCCGGGGTCTTCCACCGCCTTGCCGGAGAGGGAGATCTCGTCCCCCGAGACGGTAAGTATCACCTCGGCCTTGCGCATGCTCCGCTCCGCCCCCAGAAGGTCCGCGAGCTCCCCCACGCGCAAAGAGTCTCCCACGACGGCGAGCGTCGCCCGTCCGCGGCTCGCCTTGCGCGTCTCGGTAAAGACCTTGTACAAGTTTCTCAAACCCATCATAAGACTGCCCTCCCTTGCGCCCCGAAGGGCGGGGTCCCTACCGGGACCCCGAATTGATTGATGACCTTTTTAAGGTATATTACGTGCAGGCTACGGAAGGGTTTCAGCCCCAATCTCCGGAGAGAGTTTTCTTGCAGCCACAACGCGATCTGCGGGACATAGAAGAGGTACAGGAGCTTTTCGAAGCCGGTCAGGAGACCGGCACCCTGGAGTCGAGCGAGGTGCTCGAGCTGCTCCAGGAGGTAGACCTCTCCACCGACGAGATCCAACAGGTCTACGGCCTCCTCCGCGAGCACGGCGTCGAGGTCGTCGACGCGGGCTTCCTCTCGGAGACGCTGCAGGAGGACGAGGACACCCAGCTCGTCGAGGAGGTGCTGGAGGCCGACCTCAAGAGCCGCTACACCGGCGACGCCGTCCAGATGTACCTCGACGAGATCGGCAAGACCCCGCTCCTCACCAAGGCCCAGGAGGTCTACCTGGCCAGACGCATCGAGCGCGGCGACCGGCGGGCCAAGGCCCACCTTACCAAGGCCAACCTGAGGCTCGTCGTCTCCATCGCCAAGAAATATGCGGGCCGCGGCGTCTCCCTTCTCGACCTGATCCAAGAGGGCAACATAGGCCTGATGCGGGCGGTGGAGAAGTTCAACCACCGCAAGGGCTTCAAGTTCTCGACCTACGCCACGTGGTGGATCCGCCAGGCCGTCACCCGCGCGATAGCGGACAAGGGCCGCACGATCCGGGTCCCGGTGCACATGGTCGAGAAGATCAACAAGTACTACCGCGTCCAGCGCAGCCTCGCCGCGCAACTGAACCGCGACCCGACCGACGAGGAGGTCGGGCTGATCATGGAGGTCGACGCCGAGGAGATCGTGCGCATCCGCCGCGTCTCGCGCCGCTCGATCTCGCTTGAGACCCCCGTCGGCGAGGACCACTCCTCGGAGCTCGGCGACTTTATTGCCGACGAGGACTCCGAGTCCCCCCACGACCTCGCCAAGTCCTCGCTGCTGAAGGCCAGGATGCGCGAGGCTTTGGGCAGCCTCCCCGAGCGCGAGCGCATGGTGCTCGAGTACCGCTTCGGGCTCACCGGCGGCCAGCCGAAGACCCTCGAAGAGGTCGGCGAACGCTTCGACGTGACCAGGGAGCGCATACGCCAGATACAGCTCACCGCCCTGGCAAAGATAAAGAGCAGCCCTCACGCCGCGGGGCTCAGGGACCTGCTAGATTAGCACGCTCCGGCCTTCAGCCTCTGCTCTCAGCACGCTTCGGGCCTAAATGGCCCTCGCTCTAAGCACGTGTCCCTGCGGGGCACTTTCAGCACGCCGTCCTTCGGGCGGCTTTCAGCCAGAGATCATCGGTGCAGGTGCTTCGCACATGCGTAACAAAGACAGAAGCCTCGTTACCAAGACGCTGGGTAGGACGTGCCAGGGACACGCCGCCCGGTACAAAGCTGAGAGCGGCCATCAGGCCGCGGGCTGAGAGCTCCGGAGGGGCCGTGCTGACAGCGGAGCCCGTCAGGGCTCCGCGTGCGCGACGACCTTAGGGAGGAGCCCGCTACTCCTCCCCGCCGGGGCCCCGATCGCCGGGCCTGGTTTCGTCGCTACCCTCGCCGTCCGGCCGGTCCGGGTTGCGTCGGGTGGCCTGACCGAGGACGCGGGCCAGGATGGGGATCGCGACTAGCGCGACGACTACGAGAACGAGAAGACTGACGACGGCCAAGCCCATATGGGTTTTCCTCTCCGCGAGTACAGGGGCCGCCGGGTTTGCCCGGCGGCCCCAATACTAACCCATGCCGCGTTCTCCCGTTTAGCGGCTGGGCGTCTGGGCGTCGGGGCCGCCGAGCTCCCCGCGCTCCACGATCTTCGCGAAGTTCTGCAGGTCTTCCCTCAGGCTACGCTCCGGGTTGGAGAGGGCGTTCGCGACGGCCTCGCCGAAGGCGCCGCCGGGCGGGTCGGAGTAGTTCATGGTCACCTCGATGCGCGTGCGGCCGGGGGCGACCTCCTCGAAGCGGGCCTCGCCGCTCGTCATCACGTCCCCCCCGATGGTGTTCCAGCCGATGCCCCGGCCGGGGTCCATCTCGGTGGTCTTCGCGTCGAACTGGACGCTCTTGCCGAGGGGACCCTTCACCTTCCAGTGGCTGGTGTCCTGTCCCGTCATGCGAACCTCTTGGACGTTGGACATGAAGCTCGGGAAGTTCTCGAAGTTGGACCAGTAGCGGAACACGTCCTCCGCCGGCGCCCGGACCTCCACGCTCTCCTGCACTCTCTGGGACAAGATCTCTCCTTCTGCGTTCTCTATCTTCGTTGGGATCGCACCGCACGGGGCACGGCTTTTAGCGAACTTCGCTACTGAGCAGGCAGTTCCTCGAAAGCCTCGCGCAACTGCGCGTCCCGCTCGAACGCCTCTTCCCGGGAGATCTCGCGCAGGTCGGTCGGCGAGACGAGCTCGTCCCCCTCGTCCTGGCGGACCTTCACGTCAGGCTCGATGCCGGTCTCCCGGATAAAGTCCCCGTCCGGCGTCAGCCACTCGGCGACGCCGAGCAGGATGGCGGAGCCGTCGTCGAGCTCGAACTCGGAGAGGACGGTGCCCGTGCCGAAGGTGGTCCGCCCGACGACCGTCGCGCGGTCGTTGTCCCGCAAAGCACCGGCGACGATCTCGGCGCTCGAGGCCGACCCGCCGTTGACGAGCACGACGAGCGGCGCGTCGGTAAGGCCGGGCTCGCCCTCGACCTCGACCTCTTCGCGATCGCCTGAGGCGTCCTTGCGCACGTAGGCGACGCTGCCAGGCTCCAGGAAGAAGTCGGCGACCTCGACCGCCTGATCCAACCTGCCGCCCGGGTTGTCCCTGAGGTCGAGTATGAAACGCTCGGCCCCGGCCTCCCGCGCCTCTTCGAAGGCCATCCGCAGCTCCTCCGCGGCGTCCTCGGAGAAGGACGAGAGGCGGACGTGGGCGACGTCGGTGCCGGAAACGCGCGCCCAAGCGACCACGGGCGAGTCTATCTCCTCCCGCCGCAGCTCGAAGACCCGCTCGTCCCCGTCGCGCGAGACCGTCAACTGCACCGTCGTCCCCTCGGGCCCCTTGACCTTCGAGACTATCCCCGAGATATCCTCGTCGCGCACGCTCTCGCCGTCCACGCCGACCACCACGTCCCCCGACTCCACGCCGGCCTTCTCCGCCGGCGAGCCCTCTATGGGGGCGGCGACGACCACGTCGTCCTCTTTGGCCTCCAGCTGGACCCCGATGCCGACGTAGGTCCCGGAGAGCCCCGCCTGGTTCTGCTCGCGCTCCTCGGGGGTCAGGAAGCGCGTGTGCCCCTCGTCGCCCAGGGTGTCGAGCATCCCCTCTATGGCCCCGTACGTCAGCTTCTCGGGGTCGATGGCCCCCTGGTCCACGTAATCGTCCCTGACGACGTCGAGCGCCTCGGCGTACAGGTCTAGGCTCTCCCGGTCCCGCTCCCCCAGGGTCGCAGGGCTCTGGGAGCGGCCCACGTAGAACGCCCCGGCCGCGGTGGCGACCAGGATCGCGACGAACACCAGCGCGCGCAAGACCCCGCCACGTCGCCCGTCCCTCTTATCCGAACTCTCGAACACGGGGAGATTGTACTAGCAAGCCGCTTCGTAGCTTGCAGCACGCTTCGCCCTACGGGCTACGCTCGTCAGCCCGGCGCTTCGAGCCTCTCAGCACGCTTCGCTTTCAGCCAGTTGTCTGTACGCGTTACGCTCCCCCGAACCTCCCCGACACGCGCCGCCCGGCAGGGTTTTGAACGGCCGAAAGCTGAAAGCGGGGCGAAGCCCGAGCGTGCTGACCGGCTATTCGACGCGGTACGGCGTGCTCGTGGCGTGCTCGTCGATCCTCTGCCCCTCCTTTACGGGGAAGAAGCAGGCCGCGCGGTGGTCCTCGCTCTCCTGGGGCTCCAGGGGTGGGGTGTTCTCTACGCAGTAGTCCTGGGCGCGTGGGCAGCGGGTGTGGAAGGGGCACCCCGAAGGCGGGTTCGCCGGGGAGGGCACGTCGCCCGAGAGGACGACGCGTCGGCGCTCGCGCTCCTTGCGGGGGTCCGGGACGGGGATCGCCGAGAGGAGCGAGGCCGTGTACGGGTGGCGGGGCCTGTCGTAGAGGTCCTTTCGGTCGGCGACCTCGACGATCTTGCCGAGGTACATCACCGCCACCCTGTCGCTTATGTGCTTCACGACCGAGAGGTCGTGGGCGATAAAGACGTAGGTGAGGTCGAACTCTCTTTGCAGGTCTTGCAGAAGGTTCACCACCTGCGCCTGGATCGAGACGTCCAGGGCGCTCACCGGCTCGTCGCAGATGATCAGGCGCGGGTTGAGCGCGATGGCCCTTGCCACCCCGATCCTCTGCCGCTGGCCTCCCGAAAACTCGTGCGGGTAGCGGTTGTAGTGCTCGGGGGAGAGCCCTACGACCTCCAGGAGCTCCTGCACCCGCCTCTTGCGCTCGGCGCCCTCGCCGACGTTGTGCGTCTTCAAGGGCTCGGCGACGATGTTGCCGACGCTCATGCGGGGGTTCAGGCTCGCGTAGGGATCCTGGAAGATTATCTGCATGTTGCGCCGGACGCCGAGCATCTGCCTGCGGTCGTAGCGGAGGATGTCCTCGCCGTCGAAGAGGACCTCGCCCTCCGTCGGCTCCAAGAGGCGCAATACCAGCCGCGCGAGCGTGCTCTTGCCGCAGCCGGACTCGCCGACGAGGCCCAGAGTCTCGCCCTTGCGGATGGCCAGGTCCACCCCGTCCACGGCCTTGACGTGGCCGACCGTGCGACGCAAGACCCCGGCCTTTATCGGGAAGTGCATCTTCAGGTTCCTCGTCTCCAGCAGGTTCTCGCCGGAGCGCCCGTTCCGGTCCGCGTTGACCGTTGCCGCCTCGCTCAAGTCCCGACCCCCAGCTCCTGGTCCACGCGGCTCTTGTTCGCCTCGATCTCCTCCACCGAGAGGATGCACGCGGCCCGGTGGCCTGGCTTCTTCTCCTCCAGCGCGGGGTCCACCCGGCGGCACTCGTCCTTGGCGAACGGGCAGCGGGGGTTGAAGTTGCAGCCGTCCGGCAGGAAGATCAGGCTCGGCGGCGTACCCTTGATCGGCAGCAGCCTGACCTCGCCCGCGGTGTCCAACCTCGGAAGGGAGCGCAGCAGGCTCCACGAGTACGGCATCAGGGGGTCGTAGAACACGTCGTCTGTGGTGGCCTGCTCGACGGCGCGGCCGGCGTACATCACCATAACCTTGTCGGCGAGCTGGGAGACGACGCCCAAGTCGTGCGTGATCATGACTATCGCGGTGCCGTACTTCTCCTGCAAGTCGACCATGAGCTCGAGTATCTGGGCCTGGATGGTCACGTCCAGCGCCGTCGTCGGCTCGTCGGCTATGAGGACCTTGGGGTTGCACGACAATGCCATCGCGATCATGGCCCGCTGGCGCATGCCGCCAGAGAACTGGTGCGGGTACTCCTTCGCGCGCTGTTCGGGGTTGGCGATGCCGACGTCCTTGAGGACCTGGACGGTCTGCTCGTTGGCCTCGGTCTTGGAGACGTCCTGGTGGATGCGGATGGCCTCACGGATCTGGTTTCCTACGGTAAAGACGGGGTTGAGGCTCGTCATGGGGTCCTGGAAGATCATGGCGATGTCGTTGCCCCGGATCTGCTGCATCCGCTTCTCGGGCACTTCCAGCAGGTTCTGGCCCTCAAATAAGATCTCGCCCTCCGGATAAGAGGCCGGCGGCTTCGGGTTCAGCTGCATCACCGAGAGCGCCGTCACGCTCTTGCCGCTCCCGGACTCGCCCACGATCCCCAAAGTCTCCCCCGGCTCCAGCGAGTACGAGACGCCGTCTACGGCCTTGACGACCCCGTCCTGGGTCTTGAAGTGCGTCTTGAGGCTGTTTACCTCCAGCATCGCCATAGGATCACCTCTCCATCCCCCAAAAGACCCCGCGTCCCCCGCGCACCAGACTACAGCAGCGGCAACGCCCCGGCCAG
>DASYWA010000212.1:0-4735 GCA_035936475.1 Rubrobacter sp.
CCCGAGCAGCAGAAGTACCGGGCGCTGAACGGCTCGTTCCTGCCGACCCTCAAAGATCTCTACGACGACGAGGAGATCTTGGAGAAGGTCCCTGTCGTAGCCTTGGGCGAGGCGGCGATAAAGAACGCCCGCCCGAGGCCCCTCTCCCCGTACTACTCGGACATGTCGCTCAAGATGGCCGAGCAGTTCAACGCCTGCGTCAAGGGAGAAAAGTCCCCCGAGGAGGCCGCGCGCACGTTAAAGAGGGAGCTGCAGGAGATCGTCGACCTGGGCGAGACCTCTTGAGAGGAGCGCAAAGGGCCGCTCTGCGGGCAAGGGCCGGCGGGCCGCATCCCGGGCCGGAGGGGAGGGACGATGTGAAGGCGAGGATGGCGCCGCCCGTGGTTACCCCGGTCGACGGGCAGTTCTTCGGCTTTCTGTTCGCACCGTGAGCGCCACGCCGGGACGAGGGGAGCACGCGGTCCTGGTCGTGCTCGCCATCGCCGCGATTCTGCGACCATTTCATCGCCAAACCCGAAGCCATCCTGCCCAAGACGGACACGATAGTAGGCATGATGTTGGACGCTGCGGGGGCGCTGGTGGCGGGGACGGTTCGCGTGTGGATCCCCAAAGAGTGAGCGGGGACGGCCACCGGCGGGGCGCCCTCGGGGCGTGCCCTACACGGACCCCTCGCCCCCGGCGCGACCGAGGACGTCGAAACCGCGCCGGATCGCCGCCGGATTCCAGGCGCCCTCCCGGGGGCACAACCACCAGATAAGGAGAAACATATGAAAATAGTACAGATATCCGACATCCACGCCGAGGAGGGCGGGAAGTTCAGGCCCGACCTGATGGAGCGGGTCGTCGAAGAGACCAACGAGCAGACGCCGGATCTGGTAGCCGTGGCCGGGGACCTTACCGGCGCCGGCTACCGGGAGCAGTTCGAGATGGCCAAGGGGTACCTCGACCGCCTGGAATGCGACAACGTGGTGGCGGTCATGGGCAACCACGATGCCCGCAACGTCGGACACCGCTACTTCGAAGATCTCTTCGGCATGAGGAGCGGGGCGCGCACCGTCCCGGTTTCCGAGGGCGAGGCGAAGGTGCTCGCCCTCGACTCGTCCAAGCCTGACCTCGACGAGGGGGAGGTCGGCCGCGAGTACTACGCCTGGGTGGACTCGGAGTTCAGGGACTGGGACCGGGGGCCAAGGATACTCGTCGTACACCACCACATCCTCGCCGTGCCCGGCACGGGCAGGGACACGAACATCCTGCGCGACGCCGGGGACGTGATGGCGCTCCTCAGGGAGGTCGAGGTCGACCTGGTGCTGGCCGGCCACCGGCACGTTCCGTACTTCTGGAGCATCTCGGGGGTACGCGTGCTGCACTCCGGGACGGCGGCCTCCGACAGGATCCGCGGCGACGTGGGACCTTCTTACAACGTCATCGAACTCGGCCCGGAGAAGGTCGAGGTCACCCTGCGCGACTTCGGCGCGGACGAGCGTCGGCCGATGGCGGCCTTCTCCCGCGTACCGGACGGCAAGAGCGGCTTCTTCCTGGACTACGGTCGGTTCGTCCGCTACGACAAGCTGCCCTTCTAGCGGAGGGGAGGAAACTCTGACCTATGGTTCTCCTGCTCGTCTTCGCCGCTACGCTGCTTGCGGCGGTCCTTCTCTCGGGGCTCTCCGAGCGCACGGTTCTCTCCACGGCGGTGCTCTTCTTGGTGGTCGGCTTTCTGGCGGGAGGCGTAACCGACCTGCTAACCGTCCGCCCCGAAGATCCCTTGACTATCCGCCTGGCGGAGCTCGCCCTGTTCGCCGTGCTCTTCACCGACGGGATGCGCCTCGGCGTGCGGGACCTCACCTACGCCTGGCGGCTGCCCGGGCGTGCCCTCCTGCTGGGCTTGCCCCTAACGCTACTCCTCACGGCCGTTCTCGCGCACTTCGTGGCCGGTCTGCCCTGGTTAACGTCTTTCCTCGTCGGCGCCGTCCTGAGCCCCACCGATCCGGTCTTTGCCTCGGCCCTCGTGGGCCGCGAAGAGGTCCCCCTGAGGCTTAGGCGCCTCTTGAACGTCGAGAGCGGAGTCAACGACGGTTTGGCTCTGCCCATCGTCGTCGTCCTCTTGGCGGTGGCCGGTCGAGGGGAGGTCGAGGCGGCAACGATCGCCGAGGAGCTGGCGCTCGGGGTCATCATCGGGGTGGCCGTCCCCTGGATCGCCTTGCGCCTGGAACGCAGACGGCTATTCGATCTCACCGAGAGCTACGAGCCCCTGTACGCTTTCTCCGTGGGGCTACTCGTGCTTGCCCTGGGCTACGTTACCCACGCCAACCTCTTTCTCGCCGCTTTCTCGGCCGGTATAACCGTGGTCAGCGTCAGCCCGCGTTTCCGGGACGCCTTCCACCAATTCGGCGAGCTCCTCGCTGAGCTCTTGAAGCTCGCCGCCATCCTCGTCTTCGGCGCCCTCGTTTCGCCAGCGTTCCTCACGGAGATCGGATTGGGCGGTTATGTGTTCGCCCTGCTCGCGCTCATCCTCGTTCGCCCGGCGGCCCTGGCGGTGTCGTTTCTGGGAGCACGCATCAATCTGCCGGAGTTCGCCGCGGCGGCCTGGTTCGGCCCCAAGGGCTTCGCTTCGGTGGTCTACGGGCTGCTCGTCTTGGAGTCCGGCGTGAACCTCTCCGGGGAGATGTTCCATCTGATCGCCTTGGTCGTCGCCGCCTCGATCCTCCTCCACTCCTCGACGGACGTGGCCGTGGCCCGCCGGTTCCGGGCGGCCGACCTCGAGGCGCCTAGTTAGCTCGGTGCCCCTAAAGAACCGCCAAAGAACTACCACGAGCCGGAACCGGCGGCCGTCCCCGGGGCGGGCCGTTCTTTGGGAGGGCCCGCCGTGGCGTCACGCACCCGGGCGGATAGGGGCAAGGGAGGGGGCCGGAGCTCGCAGGGTAGGGCCCCGGCCCAGAGCGCCGAAGGCTCAGGATATCTTGCCGAAGATGAGGACCTCTCTGCCCAGGTCCTGGTAAATGGCCTCGGCGGCGTGGAGGAGATCCTAGCTTGAGGCGTACTCCACCACCTCGTAGTCCTCGAGCCGGTCGCCACGGTCGGCCATGACCCGGTCGCTGCCGGGACCGCAGTCCACCTGGTCTCGCGCGCCGTCGGAGGAGGCAACCACCACGTAGTCGTTGCCGAATCCCGCGTACACGGAGTCCCCGCCCGGGCCACCGTTCAGCGAGTCGTTACCAAATCCGCCTGGGATCGAGTCGTCGCCAACGCTCCCGAGGACCACGTCGTCACCGGACTCCCCGGCCAGCAGGTCGTCGCCATCACCGCCGACGATGAAGTCCCTGGCGTCGCGGCCGAGGGCCGAGTTCCCGCCGCCGTAGGCGTGGACGAAGTCGCGCTCCTTGGCGCCCTGCAGAAGCTCAGAGCTGTTCGAGCCGTCGATGACTGTCGACGGCTCGAACGGCTGCGCCCCGGCCGCTTGCGCCGCCCAAGGGCAGAGAGGGTTGCCACCACCGCCGCCAGTAGGACGGACCTTCCGCACGGAGATCTGCATCGGGATCATGCCTCGCCTCCTTCCCTTGGTCTCCGACGTGTCCTCCGGCCTCGTAGCGGCCCTCTTGAGCGGCAAGGGTCAGGGGGAAGTAAAGCTTGGGTTAGATCGGCAGCAGGCGAGGCGCCGAGGAGGTCCCGTCGCCCCGCCTTCCCTCTGCTCTTGAGGCCCAAGGCTCCGCGATGATGCGTTCCGGGCTCATGCTCTTCCTACCGCGGCTGCGACCCGGTGGCCTGTTCCAGGTCCTGAAGTATGGCCCGCGTTTCCTCGTTGAAGCTCTCTATACGGCGCAGGTTCTCGCTCACCGCCTCGCTCATGCGTTGCGGGTCCCCACTCTCGGCGGCCCCGATGATCTCGTCGTAGGCTGGCAGCGCTTGCTCGTAGGCTTCGACGAGCCGCTGGTGCACGGGCTCCAGACCCTCCGGAGGGTCTATCTCCTGCAGCCGCTCAAGCCCGTCGCGCACGCTCGCGCGGGCCTCTTCCAGCGACGTCATCTCCACGTCGAGGGAGAGGTCGCCATTTTCGAGTCGGACGTCGGTCTGCACGAGGTCGGAGACATCCCGGACCGTGCCCTCGATCACCGGCCGAACCTGTCCCTCGTACCTTTGGACCTCTTCGCGCTCGACGGTGACTTCCGGTACGGTGGTCTCACCGCCGTCCGGGCGCTCGACGGAGAAGCCACCTACGCTCACCACGCCTGGGGTCGTTCGCTCCATGGTGGTTCGCTCCATGGTGGTTCGCTCCATGGTGGTGCCCCCAGCCACGACGGTCTGTTCGACGGCCCGGTTCTCCTCTGCCACGGTCTCTTCCGGGGCCCTGACCTCTGCGTCCGGGTCCTGTTGTTGCTCTCCCCCGCAACCCGCGACGGCCAGGAGAACGGCCACCGCAGCGGTCGTGCCGGCTTTCCTGAACATGTGTCCTGCCTTTCGTCGGGGTGGCCGCGGTCCGCTTACAAGATGCGGGGAAACCGGAGCTCGAAAGCCTTGGCCCGACGGTAGATCGGCTCCTCGTTTGTCCCTACCGATCCTGCTGCTCTTCTTGCTGCGGGAAGAAGACGTCGTTGACGGCGACGTTCACCTCGGTGACTTCCAAACCGACCAGGTTCTCTACCCGCCTTATCACGTTCTTGCGCACGGCCTCGGCTATCTGGGGGATGGACCTGCCGTACTCGACCGTCATCGACAGGTCCACCGCCGCCTCGACCTCGCC
>DASYWA010000213.1:0-11772 GCA_035936475.1 Rubrobacter sp.
GTCCGCGACCGAGGGCGAAGAGCGCCTGGTTGAGGGTCTCCGAGAGGAGGTAGAAGGCCGCGAGCGTAGCTAGCGTCGCCAGCAACCCCCGGTCGGCCTCGAACGCCTCGCCGTAGACCAGCCCCACAGCCCACTCGCCCAAAAGCCACGTGCCGGCCACCATCGCGACCCCCACTGCGGCCACCGCCGAAACCGCCCTGAGCACGAACCGGTCGAAGCCCGCCGCGCCCTCCGGCGCCAGGGCGCGGCTCGCGTGGGGCAGGAGGCGCGAGACCACGGGGCTCAGGACGTACTGGGGGGTGCGGGCGAGGATGAGGGCCGAGGCGAGCAGCGCTATCTGATCGCTCGTGCCGCCGAAGAGCCTGACGATGAGCGGTCCCCCGTTCATGAGCACCTGGGCGAACGCGACGCACGCGAGCACCGGCCCGGCGAACCGCAGGGCCCCCACGGCGGAGAAGGGCTCTCCCACTTTTCCGGAGGCCCTCGCCGACACGGGCCGGACGGCCAGCACCGCGACGAGCGGCGCGAAGACCATGGCCGCGGCGGGTCCCACTATCCCGGCCCCGACGAACAGTAGAACTGCCGCGATGAGCAGCCGGCTGGAAGACTCGACGACGTGTAGCGCTCCGAGGCGCGCGAACTGCCGGCTCCCGCCGAACGTGCCCCGCCGGAAGTACTCAGGGGCCAGGGCCGCCACGGCCGCCACGTAGGCGACCGTCAACGCCCAGTCCCCCTCGAAGACCGCGCCCGCAAGCAAGGGGCTCATCAGTAGGGAGACGATCAGGAACGCCGCGAGGAGCCTCGTCTGAAACTTTTTCACGGAGGAGATCACGGGCCGCGGATCCTCGCCCCGCGCCTCCCTCTCGGCAACGTAGCGGCCGAGGGTCTGGGAGACCCCGATCCAGAGCACCTGCGCGACGAGGAAGACCACCGTCCACAGCACCGCGAAGTCGCCGTAGCGGGCCTCCCCGAGCGAACGCCCCGCGTACCCGTGGAAGATGAAGGTCAACAGCCCGGAGGTGGCGAACGCGAACGCGACGTAGGCGCTCCCCGCGCCCGCCCCCTGCTGCCCCTTGAGCCCGGCAAGAAGCCTCATGGTGAAGATTCTAAGCGCCGGAGCGCCCGAAGGTGGGTCCTGTGACCCTGTGTCAGCGCAGCCAGGTCGAGATGATGACCCTTGCCACGCCCAGAGGGTAGGCGAGGCGCTTGGGTTTCTTGGTCTCACCCGCCGCGCGCTTGAGCATGGTAACGGGTACCTCTTTGTAGCGTAGCTTCTTGTTGAGGGCCTCCAGGATGATCTCCGTGGCGTTGAAGCGGTCCTCGCGCAGGTCTAGCTTGTGCAGCTCCGAGACCCTTATGGCCCGGAAGCCGTTCGTGGCGTCGCTTATGCGGGTGCCGGTCAGGATGGTGAGCATCCTCGAGAAGAAGGCCACCCCGATGTGCCTGACGCTCCCGCGCTCCTCGTAGAAACCCTTGAACCGGGAGCCGAGCACGAAGTCCGCCACGCCGTCTACGACGGGCTTGACGAGCGGCTCTATCTCCTCGGGCTTGTACTGGCCGTCGGCGTCCAGGTTGATCACGACGTCCGCCCACTCGAGCTGCGCTATGGCGAACCCGGTCCTCAGGGCGTCGCCCTGGCCCCGGTTGACGACGTGGGCAGCCACGGGCACGCCCTCTTGCAGGGCGACGACGCCGGTCTCGTCGTCGGAGCCGTCGTCTACCACGACCGTCTTGACCTCGTAGCCGAGGACTTCCTCCGGGATCTTCCTCAGCACGTCCCTGATGCTCCCGCCCTCGTTGTATGCCGGCACGATTATGAGGATCTGGCCCCGCCTCTCCGGATCACTGGAGCCCTGCTCGAAGGGCCCGTACCTCTCCGCGTAGTCGCGCAGGGCGAGGCCGGTGACGATCTCGCCGCTGCGACGCCCGGCCTCCCGCACCCGCCCGAGCATGTTCAAGAACAGCGCGAAGAGCAGCAGGTTGGCGAGCCCGAGCAGGGCGAAGGCCCGGTTCTCGAGGCCGAGCAGGCGGCTCGCGGGCTCGAAGATCTGCGGGGCCACCGAGACGAGGGCCACGCCAAGGGCTATGAGCAGGGAGAGAAGCAGGTCGAGCCTGCTCCCCCCTCCCCGGTACCTGAAGACGCCGTAGGCCGCGAAGAGCAGCGCTATGACGACGCCCGCGATGCTGACGTTCTCCGCCGCGAACATCAGATCTTGCTCGGCTCCGCCGACGCCTTGTTGACGCACCGCTTCGCCTTGCCCATCTTCCAGCTCACGCTCGGCATCACCACCTCCGGGTCTATTCTATCCCGATGCTCCAGAGCCGCGTAGTACAGAGATAGGTCCACAGTGCTTACCGATGGCCCTCCTGCTGGTGTGCGATCTCCTCCTGCGGCCTCCACAGCGAGGTGGCGGGAATCTTCGAGGTGTCGCAGCGGTGGGCGTACCTACTGGCTATCTCGGTGACCTCCTCTAGCAGTCCTTCGCTTAGGGTTGTCGGTTGCAGGCCTAGGTCCAAGAAGCGATCGTTGCGGACGTGCAAATCGTTCTCGGCGGCCTCGTTGCGCGGGTTCTGTACGTAATCTATCTCTGCGCCCGTGCGCTCGGAGACCAGCCTGGCAAGGTCGCGCAAACGGTGAGTTTCGGTCATCTGGTTGTAGACGTTGACGCGGTCGCCCCTCTCGGGCGGGTTCTCCAGGGCGAGCTGTATGCAGCGCACGGTGTCCTGGATGTGGATGAAAGCGCGGGTCTGGCCGCCCGTGCCGTGGACGGTGAGCGGGTAGCCTACGGCGGCCTGCGCCAGGAAGCGGTTGAGGACGGTGCCGTAGTCGCCGTCGTAGTCGAAGCGGTTTATGAGGCGCTCGTCCAGCCTGGTCTCCGCGGTCTGGGTTCCCCACACGATGCCCTGGTGCAGGTCGGTGATGCGCGTCCCGTCGTTCTTGTTGTAGAAGGCGAACAGGAGCTGATCCTGGGTCTTGGTCATGTGGTAGATGCTGCCAGGGTTCGGCGGGTAGAGGATCTCCTGGTCTACGAGCTCCCCCCCTTCGGTCTCGACCTTGACCGTCAGATACCCCTCGGGGATCTGCATCCCGGCCGTGCCGTAACCGTAGACGCCCATGGTCCCCAAGTGCACCACGTGGGTGTCGAGCCCGCTCTCGGTGATCGCCGCCAAGAGGTTGTTGGTGGCGTTGAGGTTGTTGTCCACGGTGTAGCGCTTGTGGTAGCTGGACTTCATCGAGTAGGGCGCGGCCCGTTGCTCGGCGAAGTGGATGACCGCGTCGGGCTGCCACTCGAGGAGCAGGTCCAGTAGCCGTTGGTAGTTCTCGGCGACGTTGATGTTGTGGAAGTCTATCCGGTTGCCGATCAGCTCCTCCCAGACGCGAAGGCGCTCGCCCATGGGCCGGATCGGGGTTAGGGACTCGCATTCCAACTCGATGTCTATCTTGCGCCGGGAGAGGTTGTCTACGATGGCCACCTCGTATCCTTGCGCCGAGAGGTGCAGCGAGGTGGGCCAGCCGCAGAAGCCGTCGCCGCCTAGAACGAGTACCTTCATTTTCCGTGCTCCCTTCTTCCGGGCATCTCTCCCGGATCATCCACCGCTCTATTTTCGCGCTTCGGACCACGCCGCACACGCCAGCCGCCGATTGTAATGGATAAACGGTTAAACGGTTCTTAAACTCCGGTAAACGCTCCGTCCAACCTCTGCGGCGGCCCGGTCGCCTTACCGGCCAAGCCTGTCCATCGGGCTCTGCCCGACGGCGGGTATATTAACCCATATTAACGTCTATTAATAACCCACGGTCGGCTAGAGTACAATGTGCCAGCCCGAAACGCGACCGAGGATGCTCCAGAATTTGGCCAAGAAGCGAGAGAGCGGCAGGGCCCTTGCGCCGTGGGGCGCCCCTCCGGGCGGCAAGGGCCGCCTCGGGGCTCTAGGCCCGGTCCTGGTCGGCTCGGCTGCCGGCCTCTTCGTCTTCGTGCTCTACCTGAGGACGCTCGCGCCCACGGTCCTCTACTACGACGACCCCGGCATGCTCGACGCCGCGATGCTCCAGATGCAGGCCGCCGTGCTCGGCATCGCCCACCCGACCGGCTACCCGACCTACCTGACGCTGACCCACCTCTTCACTTACCTGCCCTTCGGCGACGTCGCCTACCGGGTCAACCTGGCGAGCGCGGCCTACGGGGCGCTTGCGGTCGGGGTGGTCTTCGGGGCGGGGTACCTCTTGAGCCGACGCGTCGTGGCGGCGGCGGTCGCGGCGGTCGCGTTCGGGCTGGGGGAGGCGATCTGGTCGCAGGCCGTCATCGCCGAGGTCTACACGATGAACGCGCTCCTGATCTCGCTGACCCTCCTCTCCTTGCTCCTCTGGCGCGACCGGGGCCGCGACCGCTACCTGCTCCTCGCCGCCTTTCTGTGCGGCCTCTGCCTCACCCACCACCTCACGAGCGGCCTGCTCCTCCCAGCAAGCCTCCTCTTCGTCGGCCTCACGAATTGGCGCCGGCTGCTGGAGTGGCGCCTGATGCTTAGAAGTGCCGGGCTCTTCTTTCTGGGGCTTACCCCTTATCTCTACCTGCCTATTCGGGCCTGGATGGACGCGCCGATGGAGGCGAACAACCCGTCCAACTTCGAGCGCTTCTGGTACGTCGTGAGCGGGGGCAACCTCACGGGCTCGTTCTTCGCCTTCGGGCCGGCGGAGCTGCCGGGTAGGCTGCTCTTCTACTGGGGCCACCTCACCGACAACCTCAACCCCATCCTCATTATGGTCGCGCTGACGGGTGCCGTGCTGATGGTCGCGCGCGACCGGCCCGTGGGCCTGCTCCTCGGGTTCCTCTACCTCGGATGGACCTTCTACGCCGTCGAGAACGACATCCCGGACGTCAACCTGTACTTCATACCGACCTACCTGATCCTCTGCCTCTGGGCGGCGGTCGGCCTCGGCGCGCTGCTTACCGAGGCGGAGAACCTGGCCGAACGCCTCCCGCCGTTGGCCGGGCGGGCGGCGCTCGGCCTCCTCTGCGCGGCGTTGCTCGTCGTCCCGCTCGTCGGGGCGCGGGAGACCTCGGCGGCCAACGACATGAGCGAGGCGAACCTCGGGCGCGAGCAGGTGGAGGCGGTGGCCGAGAAGGCCGCCCCGAACGCGACGATCCTTCACCACCGCAGCAGCCTGTGGTACCTGGTTCTCGTCGAGCGCCGCCGCCAGGACCTGACGCTCGTCGACCCCTTCCGGCACAACAAGAACGCCGAGTACGCGGACATCGTCTGGCCCGCGGAACTGAACCTCGAGGAGACGGACCGGCGCTACGGCACCGACGACTTCAGCGGGTTGACCTCAGCGAGGATGGCGGCCGAGAGGGGGCCCGTCTACCTCCTGCCCAGCGCGTTCGTCCCCGACCCCGAGCGCTACGAGAATTACGGCTTTAGGGTGGTCGAAGTCGAGGAAAACATACTCTACAGGCTCATTCCTGTGGAGTAGCCTCCAGCTTTCTGCCCGGTGGTGGGCGGGAACCTGAGGGATTGAGTATTTATGCACGTAGGATAGTTTGGCCGGTCGAGGTCCGGCTTTTGTAATTCCTTGCTGATAGCTGACGGCTACTCCGCTGCTTCGGCGGCGCGGCAGTCCTGGGCCTCGCACTGGCGCAGGGAGTCGAGTTGGTCGTTCAGGCGTCGCAAGAGGTCTTCGGGCGCCCGGTCGTAGTAGTTGTCCAACTGGTATGGGTCCTTCTTGAGGTCGTAGAGCTCGTGCTCGCCGGTCTTGTATTCGACGAAGAGGTGGTCCTCGGTCCTCAGCGCCTTGAGCCACGGCCTGCCCCACTCCTCGCTCGACTCCGCCCTGCCGGCTGAGGTCCTGCGCCAGTCCCGGGGCAGCGGGTCGCCGGTGAGCAGGGGCCTGACCTGGCTCTCGTTGACGAAGGGGGGACGGGGGACGCTGTCCCTCTCGGCAACAGCCTCGACCACGAACCTCTGGCGCCAGTCCTCCTCGGGCGTCGGGGTCTCGTCCAGCAGCGGCGCCAGCGAACGGCCGTCCACGAAGTCCGGGGGGTCCAACCCGGCAAGGTCGGCGAAGGTCGGGGCGAGGTCGTTGTTGAGGACCATGTGCGGGAGCCTCTCGCCCTCCGGCACGCCGGGGCCGCTCACGACCAGGGGCACCCGGATGTCTTCCTCGTAGGCCGTCCACTTGCCCGCTCCCAGGCGGTGCTGGCCCAGGTGGAAGCCGTTGTCCGAGGTAAAGAAGACGTAGGTGTTATCGAGCTCGTTGCTCTCGCGCAAGGAGTCGAAGAGGTCGCCGATCATGTCGTCCACGGCCATCATGGACTGGAGGCGCTTGCGGTGGAGCTCGTCCATGTAGGCGATCTGGTCGGGGGTGAGCGGCGGGTTGTCGCGGATCCAGCGCGGCTTGTCCGAGACGTCCTTCTCGTCGAAGGATGGGGGCCGCGGGGCCTCCAGGTCTTGCAGCGTGTCCTCGTGGCGGGGGGCCGGGGTCGCCGGCTGGTGGGGGGCCTTGGTGCCGAGCCACATCAGGAAGGGACGGTCGGTGGTGAAGAAGGGCGGGTCGGCGCCCGCGGTCCGCTCGACGTAGTCGGAAGCCTTGTCCGAGAGCACGTCCGTATCGTAGGTCTCGGCCGGGTCGTAGTTGACCATGTGGCCGTTCTCGTTGAGCACGTGGCTCAGGTAGTTGCCCGCCACCCCGTACCACTCGTCCCAGCCGGGCGGCACGTGGGTCTCGGCGTAGCCGTTCATGTACTTGCCGAAAAAGCTCGTCCGGTAGCCCTCCTCCTGCATCCAGGTGGCCATCGTGGAGTCCTCGTGGCCCAGGAAACGGAACTTCTGGAAGCCCCCGCGCGGGGGCTCGTTGCTGAGGACCTGGTGGTTGTGGGTGTACTGGCCGCGCAGGGTGGTCGCCCGGGCCGGGCAGCACAGGGAGTTGGTCACGAACGAGTTCTCGAAGGTCGTGCCGCCCTCGACCATCTCCTCGCGGAGGTTGGGCATGTACTTCAGGTCGCCTACGGCCGCGTCGTCCGTCAGGATCAGGATGACGTTCGGGCGCTCGGCCTCCTCGTCCTCGGGCTCCGGCGGCGGCTGGCCCTGGGCCGTCGGCAGGCAGCCGGCGAGCAGGCAGGCGAGCAGGAGAAGCAGGACAGTCCGACCCGCCTCCGGGAGTATCCGTCTGGATCGCTCCTCGCCTGAAACCAATCCCTCACCACCCGCGCGGCATCTGGGGCCGCGAACGTCTCGTCTTTTTACCCTGCGGAGGTTCCGCGCGCGCCCCTCGCGCCCTCAGCCCCCAGCAGGCCCAAAAACTCTGTTATACATTCTGACGATGTGCGAGTCCACTTACGCGAGATCTCTACGGTGGCGGCGCGGGCCGTCCGGGCGGGGGGCGGCGCGTGCTCTTTGACCTGATCCGGGCCGTCCCCGTGGCCCTCCTGGTGGGCCTCGTCCCCGGGTATTTCTGGGCCCGGTGCCTGGCCGCCACCGACGACCTCGCCGAACGCCTCGCCTACGCGCTGGCCCTCTCGGTGACGCTGGTACCTGCCGTCGCCCTCGTCCTCGCAAGCGTCCTCGGGACGGGCGTCACCACGGCGGTCTCCGTCGTCTCAGTGGCGCTCGTGTTCTTCGCCGGGCTCGCAGCCCGGCTCCTGTTCGGCCCGGCCAAGGGTCCTGCGGGCCCGATCTCCGGGCTCCCGCCGGCCCCGGGCGTCGCCGCCCTCGTGCCGCTGTGCCTGGCGCTGGTGCTGGCGCTCGGCACGTTCTTCGACCTGGCCGGGGGGTGGACCATGATCCCGGCGGCCGCCCTCGTCGTCGTATCGGGCGTACTCTACTGGCTCTCCCTCCGCCGCAGAGGCAGGACGAACGGGGGGCCGGAGGAGCAGCGGGAAGAGGCGTCGCCGGCGCTCGTCTACGGGTTGCTCTCGGCGGCGCTCGTGCTGGCGCTGGCGCGGGGGTACCTCGGCCCCCTCTTCAACGGGTGGCCGTTCCCGAGGGGGGTCGACCGCTACGAGCACGCGATCATGACGAGCATGATGGCGGAGGACGGCTCCACCGAGTCGTTCATGCTCTATCCGCCCGGGTTCCACGCGCTCTCGGCCATGATCTCCAACCTCAGCGGCCTCGAACCGATGGCCCTTTTTCCCGCCCTGGCCCCGGCCCTGCTCGCCCTCACGTCGCTGGCGAGCTACGCGCTCGCCGCCAGGCTCTGGGGACGCCCGGCGGGCGTGGCCGCCGCGTTCCTCTCGGGGCCCGTGCTCGGCGGGGCTTACCTGCACTTCGAGGAGGCGCGGTACCCGAACTTTGTCGGGGAGCAGGTCATCATAATCGTGGCGGTGGCGGCCCTGATCGGGATGTACGCCAACCCGACGGTCCGCGCCGGCCTGCTTCTCGCCGTGCTCGGCTCCTCGGCGGTCTTCTACCACCAGATCGCCGGCTACGTCATGGCCGTGCTGCTCGCCGTCGTCGCCCTGTTCTTCCTGCCCTACCTGCTGCTCCGACACCGCAGGAGCGGGCTCGCCCTCGCGGGCTCTCTCGCCCTCCTGTTCGTGCTGGCCGCGGCGTTCGCCTGGGACACCTACGACCTGCCCAACCTCGTCGCCGGCCTCTTTAGCGATTCCGCCGAGACGGGCCGGGGGGGCGAGGCGGTCGCCATGGCGATAGGCACCAAGCCGGCCAACCACCCGACGTACCTGCTCGTGACGATCACGGCCCCCGTCCTCTGGCTCGGCCTCTTCGGCGCCATGATGCTCCTCCCGAACCGCACGAACAGCAACACGGCCGCCAGGCTGGCGCACCTGACCCTGATCGTCTGGGCGGCCCTCCTCTTCGTCGGCAGCCAGACGAGCTACTCCGGCTTCCCCGACCGCTTCGACCGCGACCTCGGCGCCCCCCTCGCCCTGCTGGCCGCCCCCGTCCTGGTCCTCCTGCTGCGCGCCGCCCCAAGGCTCGCCCCGTCCCGGGCGGCCCTCGCGGTAACGTTGGCGGCGGCCTTGCTCTCGGCGGGGCTCCTGGTAGTCCAGACGACGCGCAACCTGGAGGAGGCGTCGGGCCCGAGCGAGCGCCCCAGGGACAGGCCCGCCACGCCCGAGGTCGCCGCCGCCGGCGCCTGGCTAGAGAAGAACAACGAGGGCGGCAGCATCGTGGCGACCCCGTACCTGGACTACGTCCCCAGCCGCGGGATGCTAGCGATGGGCGGCTACACGAAGATGCAGTCCTACGACTACGCCCGCATCCTGCGCGCCAGGGACCTCCCCCCCTTCGGCGCCGGTCCCCTCCTGGACGCCCTGTGGGTGCTCAAGCACCCCACCGGGGAGAAGACGCGGCGCATCATGGAGGAGAACGACGTCAGGTACATCGTCTTCCACAAGCGCTACCCCGGCATAAGCTGGCTCCCCTACGCCCGGCAGGACGACCTCTACAAAGTCGCCTACCAGAACCCCAGCGTCATCATCTTCGAGCCCCGCAACACCTGACGCGACCGTCCGCCGCGGACCGGCTTGGCTCGGGGCTCTACCATCCGGCGGGCCCGAAGGTGGGCCCGACGATGTGGCCGACCTCCTCCTCGTTCAGGTCGTGCGTGTGATGAAGGGACCTCCCGAGTCCCGATCTATGTCCCGCGCCATCCTCTTCCTCCTTGCCTGCGGGCGGCCCCGACGGACGCCCTCTGTACCGCACGAGCCGCCCAGCGTAGCCGACGAGGATGAACCCGGGGCCGCGAGGAGTTCGGGTCTCCGAAGGATCTCGGTTGGGCCCACGCCGTCACCCACAAGCCCGCACCAGATGCCGCCCACCCCGGTGGTCTGGCGTTGCCCGCGGCGACGCCCCGAAAGGGCGCGGGACCGAGAGATCCGCGATTATTCGGCGTCGCAAAGAAACCGATACACGATCGTCACGCGTCCTTAACGCGGCTGGCGGATAATGCGCCCAAGCTCCCCGGCGAAGCAGGAGATCCCCCTCCGCTTGCACAACACGCCGGGGAGTTTTTCGTCGAGGCAAGCCCCCGGCCGACGGCCCCGTCCCCCCGGTATAATGCCGCGCGCGACCGGACGGGCTACCGCGGGCGGACGATGTCTTATCTGAAGGAGATGGCGAGGCAGGAGGGACTCCTGTTCGTGCTGCTCGTCTTCGGCGCGAGCCGGCTGCTGTACCTCGCGGCCGGCTCCTTTTTCGCGAGCGTCGTGCCCATCTCGCGCTTCCAGGCCGTGACCATGGACGTGCCGTTCGGCAGGATGGGCCTGTGGTCGCACTGGGACGGGGAGCACTACGTGGCGCTGGCCGCCGGCGGCTACCTGCAGCCGCCGGAGCAGGTCTCCCCCGCCTTCTTCCCCCTCTACCCGCTCCTGCTGAGGTCTTTTGCGGAGCTTTTCGGGGGGCCCGTGACGTGGGGGGTGCTCTCCGTGTGGGGGCCCCTGATCTCGCTCGCGGCGCTGCCGTTCGCCCTGTTTTTCGTCTACCGCATCGCCGAGGAGCACTGGGACGCGGCCGTCGCCCGCGGCGCGGTCCTCGCCCTGGCCTTCTTCCCGACGGCCTTTTTCCTGAACGCCGCCTACACGGAGAGCCTCTTTCTCGCGCTCTCGGCCGGCTCCTTGTGGGCGGCCAGGGTCAGGAGGGACCTGCTGCTGGCGTGCGGGCTCGCGGGCCTCGCCGCGGCGACGCGCAACGTCGGCCTCTTCCTGCTCGTCCCCCTCGCCTACGAGTGGTTTAGGAACAGGGACGTCTACCGCTGGCGCGGCCTCTACCTGGCCCTCGCCCCCTCCGGCCTCGCGGCGTACGCGGCCTACCTCTGGGCGCGCTTCGGCGACCCGCTGCTCTTCTACACGGACCAGCAGAAGTGGGGCCGGGAGCCGGCCGGTCCCGTCGCGACCGTCGTCAAGGCCTGGACGGCCGCGGCCGAGGGGGCCGGGCGCCTGCTCGACCCGCGCCTGTGGTCCGACCCGTCTCTGGCGAGGCTCGCCGACCACCTGGCCGGGGCCGCTAACCTCTACAACCTCCTCTTCTTCCTCTTCGCCGTGGTGGTCCTGCTCGCGGGCCTTCGCGACCTCCCGCCGGACCTCGCCCTCTACGCCTTCCTGCTCGTCCTTCCCGCCGCCCTCTTCGGCACGCCCCAGAACCCCCTCATGGGGGCCCCGCGCTACGTCCTCGTCGCCTTCCCCCTCTTTATGGTGCTCGGCATGCTGCACAAGAACCGCCCCGTCTTCGTAACGGGCGTCGTCTTGAGTGCCCTCGTCTCGCTCGTCTTCTGCGCCCTCTTCGTGAGCTGGAGGTTCGTGGCTTAGAGGGGGCTTTGAGGCGCTAGGTCTTGGGCATTAAGGACAACAGCGACGGCCATCCCCAGCGCCTCCGGGGCGCGCAGGTAGCAGTACCGTCCACAAGGCTTGGTTGGGCAGACTATCCCGAGCCTCGCCACAAAACCTAGAACCTCAAAGCCTTAACCTGGGTAGACGGATTCGCAGTCAGGGGAGATCAGGTCTTCGCGGTCCACGCTGGCGGAGTCGTCGCCGAGGCCGCAGCTCACACGGTCGACCTCCCCGTCCTTCGTCTCGATGAAGTCGTCGCCGGCACCGCCCAGCACGTCGTCCCTTCCCGGGTAGGCGTAGATCTCGTCTTTCCCGGCGCCGCCGTGGAGGGCGTCGTCGCCCGCGCCGCCATGGAGGTTGTCCCCGCCGTTGAAGCCCATGAGGGTGTCCGCGCCGGCCGAGCCGCGCAGGGTGTTGTCCCCGTCCCCGCCGATCTCGACGCCTGCCAGAGCGTCCCCGGCGGCCAGGCACAGCAGCAGGGCCCCGA
>DASYWA010000214.1:0-5246 GCA_035936475.1 Rubrobacter sp.
CCGTCGGGGCCTTCGCCGCCACCCCCACGGCCCGCTCGGCGGGCCACTCCGCCGTGGGCGGGCTGGGCACGTCCGTGCGCTTCTTCGGGCGCGCGGCCGGGCGCATGGCCGGGCGCGCGGCGGACCGCTTCGGCACCGTCCTGGAGAGTGGCTACACGCGCGTCCGGGGACGGGAGAGGTACCTCGAACACGAGATCGAAGAGCTCAGAGAGCAGATCACCCGCCTCGAACAGAAGATCGACTAGCCGCCTTCGGCGGCTAGTCCGCACGCTCCGGCTAACGCCTCCGCTCGTCAGCCCGGCGCTTCGCGCCTCTCAGCACGCTGGCTGCGCCAGCTTTCAGCACGCCTCCCTGCGGGAGGCTTTCAGCCTTCTCCATGCGCGGTATAGCCCGGAGCGTCGGTCGTGCCGTGCCGAGGCGGAGACCGGGACCGCCTCCCCGGGCGGTCGCCGACCTCCCCCCCCCCCCGTGGGGGCGGGTTTCAACCCCGCCCGCGCCCGAGGAAAGGCAAGAAGAGAACTGCATCTCCGCTAGCAACCACGAGACAAACGGCACCGCTCGCGTCCCGAACGACAAGAAGCCGACCGCTGAGAGCGAGGGCCTGAAAGGCCCGAAGCGTGCTGAGAGCGTAGGCGAAGCCTGAGTGTCCTGACAAGCCGCGAAGCGGCGGGCTGACTAGCTCCCGAACAGGCGCCGGACCCAGCCGGAAAGGCCGCCGGGGCCTTCTTGCGTCGCCCTCTTGTAGTCCTTCAGGTCGTCCGGGTGGACGGGGGCGCCGGACTCGCCGAGGAGCGCGCGGGCGTCTTCGAGGCGGGAGGGCGGGGTGCCAGGGGGGAAGGTTGCCTCGACTATGAAGTCGTTGTTCCAGCGGACGCGGTAGATGCGCAGGCCGGCAAGCTCCCGCTCGTCGAAGCGCCGGTCGAGGTCGGAGGCCGCGGCGCGGGCCTCCTCTTCGCGGGCGAACTCGTAGCCCAAAGAGACGGGGTCTTCGTCGCGGTCGGGCACTAGGGGCCGTCCATTCGGGTCATCCAGAGGCCGGGGTCGCGCACCTCCGCCAGGGTCGGCAGGTTCTCCGGGCCCTCCCAGACGCGGTTGAGGCCGTCCATGCCCTGGCGGCTGGCGACGGCGTCGGCGAACCGCTCGCCGAGGCGGTACTGCTCAAGCTTCACGTCCATGCCGGTGAGGCGGAAGACGGCGGTCTCGAAGGGCGGGCGGTGGGCCCGGCTCCTCGCCATCCGGTCCTTGAGGTGCTCGTAGTGGGGCACGAGGTTCTTTCCGACGTTGTGCATGACGAAGTCCGAGTAGCCCTCGATCACGGACATCGCGGCCTGCATCCTGTCGAAGGATTCGCGCTGCTCGGGGCTCATCACCAGCTCCATCGACCGCCCGCCGGTCTTCAGGTTGGTCGAGAGGCGCCGCACCGTCTCCCTGACGCCGAGGCGTTCGGAGAGCGGGCCCACGAGGCTCTCCAGCAGCGAGCCCAGGTGGCGGCGCAGCCAGGGGTAGCCCTCGAACTGCAGCGCGTGGGTCATCTCGTGGAGCACGATCCAGAGCCGCAACCCGTCCAGCGGGACCCCGATCCTGCCCGCCGCCGCGGCTATGTTCCCGTCCAGAAAAAAGACCTTGCCCGGCCCGCTGGCCTGCTCCTTGGAGAGCAGGGGCCCCGTGTCGTACTGGCCGAGGACCCTCGAGGAGAGGAAACCGAGCAGCAGGCCCATTTGGGCCGTCAGCGTGGCCCCGCCCAGCGCCCACGTGACGTTCCCAGCGCCCGCGGCGGCGCGTTTCAGGACGGGCTCCATGAGCGCCCCGAAGCCCTCGATGTTGAAGTCTATCCACTCCGTCCGGTCGGCCACCACGAGATTTCGGGCCGCGTCCGTCCCGCGCGGAAGCTCGATGCCGGCGAAATCCGAGAGGGGTCTCAGGGTCTCCTCGACGGCGGCCGGGTAGTCGAAGTCGCCCGCGGGCGACCTCTCCGTGCGGGAGGCGAGCGTTACCGCTATAGCGCGGGCGGCGTTCCAGGAGATCACGGCAAAAACCTTTCTGAGGTAAACATGGTCTGAGTATATACGCTGCCACCGCGCGGCCCGATTGTCCCGAAGGACCCCGCGGGTTATATTAAGCGCATGCTGGGAGTCGGAGGAAGCGAGATAATCGTCATAGGCCTGATCTTCCTGATCATCTTCGGCCCGAGCTCCCTCCCCAAGATGGCCCGGGACGTCGGCCGCTTCGTCACCGAAGCCCGCCGCGCCGTCGACGACTTCAAAGAAGAGATCACCTCCGCCGCCGACGATGACGACGACGAGGAAGACGACCGCCGCAAGAAGTAGAGCGGTCAGCCTTCAGCGGTCGGCTATCAGCTTCTCCTCTGGACTGCGCCGCGAAGCTCGCATGCTTCGACAGCGCGCAAGAGTTACAGCCATCTCGGCTACGTCTCGGAATCAAGCTCGCGGCTAAAGCCCGTCCTTTTTGCTGATGGCTGAAAGCTGACCGCCGAAAGCTATTCCCCGGGCACGTAGAGGGCGCGCTGGAGGGGGTTCTCGTGGTGGCTCCAGCCGCCGGGGCTTACGTTCTTGGTGAACTCCAGGTACATCTCCGCGCGGGCGTCGAGGTTGTCCGCCAGGTGGACGAGCAGGGCCTCGAGGGTCTTCGGGCGTTCGGGCGAACCGTACTCGGTCTCGCCCTGGTGCGAGAGGAGGAGGTGGGAGATCCTGAGGCTCAGCTCCTCCGGGAAGCCGGGGAGCATGGCGATGTACCCGGAGACGAGGCGTTCGCCGAGGACGACGTGGCCCAGGAGGCGTCCCTCTGTCGTGTAGGCGAAGCCGCCCGCGTTCCAGGAGAGCTCGCGCACCTTGCCGACGTCGTGGAAGATCGCCCCGAAGAGCAGGAGGTCGCGGTCCACGGGGTAGATCTCCGCGATAGCGCGCGCGATCCTCGAGCAGTTCACGGAGTGCTCTAAGAGACCGCCGATCCTGGCGTGGTGCATACCCTTGGCCGCGGGGGCCTGGCAGAAGGCCTCCCAGAACGGCGCGTCCGAGACCATCAACTCGAAGAGCTGGCGAAGGTCTTCGTTCTCCAGGTTCCGGCCGGCGGCCTCGAGCTCGGCGGCGAGCGCCCGGCGGTCCTGCTCGGTTGCGGGCAGGTAGTCCTCTTCGGCGACCTCCTCCCGACCCATCACGCGCAGGCTATCCAGCTTCACCTGCAGCGTGCCGCGGTACTCGTGGGCCTGGCCCTCGACGTCCACGTACGCGGGGCCCGGGATCTCCTGCATGAGGTCTTCCGGAAGACGGCCCCACATGCGGCCGTCCACGGAGCCCGTGCGGTCCACGAGCTTTAAAGAGAGGTAGGGGGCGCCGCGGCTGTCCTTGCGAACAGCCGCGTCCACGGCCATAAAGCTCGAGCGCAGCCTCTGCCCGGGCTCTATGTCCCTGGCCCAGAGCTTCTCCCTCTGGTTCCTGGCCTCCAGGTCAGCCTTTCACCGCGCCGGCGGTGAGGCCGGAGACGATCCGCCGCTGGAAGATCAGGACCATTATGACCAGCGGCACCGTGACGACAACAGCTGCGGCGGCCTGGGCCCCGTAGTCCGTCGTGTACTGGCTGGCGAAGTTCGGGATCACGACCGTCACCGGCTGGGTTTGCGGCGTGAGCAGGAACGTGGTGGCGAACAGGAACTCGTTCCAGGCGAAGATGAAGGTGAGGATCGCCGTCGTGAAGACGCCGGGGGCGGCGAGCGGCACTATCACCTTGCGGAATGCCTGGATGGTCGTCGCCCCGTCAACCTTGGCGGCCTCCTCCAGGTCCCTCGGCAGCTCGCGGAAGAACGCGACCAGCAGCCACACCGTCAAGGGCAGGGCGAAGACCACGTCCGTGATGATGACCGAGGCCAGGGTGTCGATGATGCCGAAGGTGCTGAACTGGATGAACAGGGGGGCGATGATCGCGACACCCGGAAAGAAGCTGATCGCAAGTATCAGCGTCATGATGATCCCCTTGAACCCGAACCGGAGCCTGGCTATCGCGTAGGCGGCTAAGGAGCCGAAGAACAGGCAGATCACGGTCGTCACGCCGGAGATGATGCAGCTGTTTATGAGCGCCTGCTGGAAGGCCGCGTCGCCGAAGATCTGCGCGTATTCGGAGCCGTTCGTGGTGTTCGGCAGCAGGGTCGGGGGCGACTGGAAGAGCTCGCTTCTCGTGATGATGCTCATCTTGAAGATCCAGAGCAGCGGGAACATGCTCACCAGCACGAAGAGCGTCAGGAACACGTAGAACAGGACCGCGCTGAGGGTGCCCTTCCCCGCGCCGCCTTTGGATGCCGTTGCGCTAGCCATCCCTACTCCTCCGTGGAGGTCTGCATGCCCAGACCGTAGATAAAGAACAACGCCAACAGGAAGGACGTGATGAAGATAAACACGGACGCCGCGTTGCCCTGGGCGAACAGGAGCTGGCTGACCCTCACCGACTTGTAGACGAAGGTCGAGAGCGACTCGAGCTCGCGGTTGCTCATCGCCCAGAAGAGGTCGAAGATCCTGTACGAGTCGAGCGTGCGGAAGAGGACCGCGACGAGGATCGTGCCCTTCAGGAGCGGTAGCGTGATGCGGAAGAACCGCTGCATGACGTTCGCCCCGTCCACCCTGGCGGCCTCGTAGACGTCGCCCGGGATCGTCTGGAGGCCGGCGAGCAGGAGGAGCGCCATGAAGGGCATCGTCTTCCACACGTCAACGCCGATGGCCGCTATGAGGAGCAGCGTCCTGTCGGAGAGGATCGGCTGGCTGATGATTCCCAGGGTGTTGACCACGTAGTTGATGACGCCGACCTGGTCCTGGAACATCAGCCGCCACATCACCGCGGAGATGACCGTCGGGAAGGCCCACGGCACGAGGATGGCCGCCCGGACGAGGCCGCGGCCCTTGAAGGCCTGGTTGATGGCGAGCGCGATGCCGAGCCCTATGAGGAACTCGAGCGTCACGGCCACCGCTGTGAAGATCACGGTGTTGGTCAGGCCCTCGAGAAAGTCCGGGTTCCGGAACATCTCGACGTAGTTCGCGAAGCCGACGAACGGGCCCGTCTGGACGACGGTGGAGTCCGTCAGGCTCAGCACCACGGCGTACATGATCGGGAAGAAGGCAACGATCAGGATGATCAGGAGCACCGGCAGCACCATGTAGTACGCCGTCCGTCGCTCCGGGTCGCCGAACTCCCTCTTGAAGAAGCCCCCCCTGCGCTTCTTCTCTGCGGCTACGCTCACAACG
>DASYWA010000215.1:0-17436 GCA_035936475.1 Rubrobacter sp.
GTGTAGACGAGGTGGAGCCCATCAGGCTCAGCCAGCACCGGCACGAGCACCGCGGCCCGCCGGGAGTCGGCGCCAGGGGGCGGTACGCGCCCCCGCCTCTCCCCCGTCTCGAGGTCCACCGGCGAGAAGCTCTCGTAGACCTCGCGCCAGTCGGCCAGGGGCTCGGCGAGGACGGACCGCAGCAGCTCGGCGGCCTCCCGCCCTCTCCACTCCCCCGTATCGCACGCGCCGTACATCGTTCCGGATCAGTCGGCGATGTTCTTGTAGGCGAGCACCTTCGTCGGCGTGACGCGGACGAGGAGCTCGCCTGGGACGGCGTTGCGGCGCCCGAACGCCTCGGCCTGGTCCTCGCCCATGTAGCGGCCCCCTATGCGGGTCGCCCAGCGGAGCAGGTCGGGGTCGTCGGCGGCGAGCGCGGCGACGCCCTCGACGATTACGAAGTGGAACGGCGGCCTCTCGTCGTCGATGCACAGGCTCACGCGGGGATCGCGGCGCATGTTCCTGCCCTTCACCGTATCCTCGGCCGTCGTGAATACGAACGTCTCGCCGTCGAGGTGGTACCAGATCGGGGCCGCGTGGGGCCGCCCGTCGGCCCGCACCGTTGCCAGCGTCGCCGTCCTTACGCTGCCGAGCAGGAAGTCCCCGTACTCTTTGTCGGTCATCTCTTGCGCCATGCCCGTGCACCCCCTCCGTCGAGAACCGATTCTACGTACTTTTGCGGCATACCGCACGGCGTTCTCGCCGGTACGACGGACCGCCGCCGAAGCCGAAAGATCGTAATCTCCGTACGCAAGCCGGAGGCTCGGCAAGAATGCGGACGCAGAGAGTGGAGCAGACCGTGAGGGTGGAACAGAAACTCGAAGAACTCGGGCTCGTGGTGCCGGAGCCGATAAAGACCCCGCCGGGTCTCGTCTTGCCCTTCGCGTGGGTGCGGGTCCGCGCGAACCGGGCCTGCGTCTCCGGCCACGTTCCCCTGAACCCCGACGGCTCCGTAGCGGGGCCGCTCGGCAAGGTCGGCGCGGAGGTCTCCGAAGAGCAGGCCCACGAGGCGGACGGGCTGACCGCGCCCTCGATGCTCGCCAGCCTCAAGCGCGAGCTCGGCGACCTGGACCGGGTGGTCGCGTGGCTCGGGGTCTTCGGGATGGTCAACTCCGCGCCGGGCTTCGGCCGGCAGCCCAACGTCATCAACGGGTTCTCCGACCTGATCTTGAAGCTGTACGGCCCCGAGGCCGGGGACCACGCCCGCTCCGCGGTCGGCATGGCGGAGCTTCCGCTCGGCGTTTCGGTCGAGATAGAGGCCGAGGTCGAGGTACTCGGGGGCTGACGGGGGGCCGTCGGGAGGCGCGCGGGCACTTCCATGATACAATGCTTATTAATTGGGAAGTTGGCTGCCTTTGGGCTGAGCCGAAGCGACTTTAACCAATCACTTATACAAGCGGGCTCGCGCGTACTCCCCTGAGGACGTCCGGGCTCGTGGACGAAAGAAGGGTTTCGCTGGTGCTAAACGGAGATCACGGTACGGTCGAAGAGAGCCGCCCCGAGCCGGACGGGGCGAACCAGACCCTGGAGGGGGGCCGGCTCGGGATCGAGGAGGCCTGGGAAGACGTCTTGCGCCAACAGGAGCTCGTGCGCAAGCGCGCGGAGTCCAAGAGGCAGAAGGCCGAGGATCAGGCAACGCTCTGGAGAGAGTTCATGGAGACGGAGCGGCGCGAGATCAAGCAGCGCCAGGAAGGCCAGCTGGCCAGGCACCTCGGCGCGCCGCTGCCGGGGGAGCTCCCGGCCCAGTTGCGGCAACTCGCCGAGCACGATCAGACCCAGGCCAAACGGGGGCTCGTGGCGCTGATGAGCGGCGGCAACACGGTCTACAAACCCCTGGAGGACCTCCAGCCGGAGGACATGCCGGCCAGGATAGCGGCGAACAGGCTGCGGGTCACGTGGCTCAAAGAACGCAGGGACGAATGGCTAGGCCGGGGTGAGGCCCCAGCGTAGGACTTCCTGTAGAGCAACCGCCCCGCCAGGTGCCCAGCGCAGAGACCGCACGGGGGCGTCTCGCAAAACGTGCGGGGCTATCCGTCCTCCGGGGAAGGAGATCCCGTAGGAGCGGCCTCGCCGGACGAAGGCGAAGGGGAGGACGGTGGCGCAGAGGAATCTCGGGGCTCGGACGGACCGGACGAGGGCGGGGCTGGCGAAGCCGGCTCGGGTGACGAGGGCCCCGGCGAGGCCGGCTCGGGCGAGGCCGGTTCCGGGGACGAGGGGGTCGGCGACGCAGGTTCCGGTGCAGCGGGTTCCGGCGAGGAGGGTGCCGGCGCGGGCTCCTCTCGGGCCGACGGTTCGGGCGGGGCCTCTTGTGCCCCTTGCCCGGCGTCGGGCGCGACGCTCGGGACGGGCTCGGGAGAGGGAGAGGCGGTATCCACGCCGGAACCCGCGTCCCCGTAGTTCTCGGGGTTTGGTGGGTCGCCGGATCCGGCGGCTTCTCCGGTATCTCGCGGTCGATCGCCCGAGGCGGGTTCCAGGGCCGCGCCCTGTTGGTCGCCGGGTCCGGAGCTGATCGCGAGCAGAATCCTGGAGCCTTCTTCGACCTTCTTCCCGGCGGGAACCGACTGTTCGAGCACCTGCCCGGCGTCTTCTTCTTCGCTCCTCCGGTTCTTGACAGCCGTCCCCAACCCGGCCCCATCGAGGCGTTTGCGTGCCGCCGCCTCGTCGAGTTCCTCGACGTCGGGGACCTTCACGTCCGACGGAGGGACGACGCGGTCGGGCACGCCTTCGAGCTTGCCCAGAATATCCCCCACGTTCGGACCCGTGAGGAGGCCCCAGCCGGCGGCCCCCACCATTGCCAGGAGGGCCAGTGGGATCAAAAGACGGGCCAACCTCCGGCGTGGTGCGCGCCCGCCCGGGACCGGGCTTGCCGGCGCGGTTCGGAGCCGCTCGGTCTGCTCCTCTCTCCCCTTCTGGTCTACCGGGGCGAGCCCACCGGCGACGCGATACAGGTCGGCGACGAGGGCCGCCGCGCTCGCGTAGCGGGCGCCGGGGTCCTTCGCCAGAAGCCTGAGAACCATGGCGTTTACCCCTTCGGGGATCTCCCCTCTGATCTCCTTGGGGGGGCGCGGCGGCTCGTTTACGTGCTTCATGGAGGTGGCGACCGGCGTGTCGGCCTCGAATGGCACCTCGCCCGTGAGCATCTCGTAGAGGACCACGCCGAGGGAGTAGAAGTCGCTCGACGGCCCCACCGCTCGGCCCATCGCCTGCTCGGGCGACATGTACCTTGCCGTGCCCAGGACCGCGCTCGTCGCGGAGATCACGACCGCCGCGGCGGCCCGCGCTATGCCGAAGTCGACCACCTTCACGTCGCCCGAGGCGGTCACGAGCACGTTCTGCGGCTTCACGTCCCTGTGGATCAGGCCCCGCTCGTGCGCGGCGCCCAGGGCCTCTGCGATCTGGACGGCCACGGCCAGGGCGGTGCCAGAGGGCATCGGCCCGTCCCGGACGATGCGCTCTTTGAGCGTACCGCCGGGCACGTACTCCATGGCTATGTAGTAGCGCCCGTCCTCCGAGACACCCCGGTCGTAGACCTGGACGATGTTCGGGTGGGAGAGCGACGCGACGCGCAGGGCCTCGCGCCGGAACCGCTCGACGAACTCCTCGTCCTCCGCGTACTGCTCGCGGAGCACCTTTACCGCCACATCCCGCTCGAGAACCTCGTCGCGGGCCAGAAAGACTTGCGCCATGCCTCCGCCGCCCAGAAGCTCGGAGGTGACGTACCGGCCGTTGATGGTGGTAACTGGCTGCATGAAAAATCTCACCTACATATACGCGCCAGCCGACGCGACCGGATCACGGTCCCTCGGTCTCTTGACGTGGGGCGGGAGGAACGGACGCCCGCAACGTCCGGGCTATCGCTTTTAGACGGCGTCGTCGGTGGCGAGCATGTCGAGGGCGATGGCGGCGGTCCAGGACTGCTCGCCGGATCCTAGGGGTTCCCCGGTGAAGGGTTCGAAGTACTCGGCGAAGCCGCTCTCGGCGAGCCCTTCGAGGGTGTGGTGGCGCAGGGAGGCGGCCCTCTCCGGCTCCCCGGCCCTGAGCAGGGACCACCACAGCAGCCAGTTCGCCACGGGCCACACGGGTCCGCGCCAGTAGCTGCGGGGGTGGAAGCCGGGCTCGTCGGGTGCGGTACTCGGCGGCAGCGGGCGGTGCAATTGCGGGTTTCCGACGAAGGCCGGGGAGTCGAGGGTGTGGAGCACGTCCGCGAGGCGCCCCTCGCCGAGGCCGCCGGAGATCAGGGGCGCGAAGCCGGCGACGGTCCGCACCCGCAACGGCTCGTCCGTGAGAACGTCGCGGTCCAGGCAGAGCCCGAGCTCCGGGTCCCACTGGTCCTCCAGCCCCTCTTTTCCCCGTTCGATCCAGCGCTCGATAGTGCCCCGCTCCTCCTCCGGCGCCCCGATGGCGGCGTGGATCTCGAGCAGCGCCTCGTTGGCCGCGACGAGGATGGCGCTGAAGAGCACGTCTTTGACGAGGAAAGGGTGCCCCCCGTAGATGTCCGCCTCCTCGTAGCGGGCGCGCTTCAACAGCTCCAGCAGCCACAGGAAACGGTCGTACTCCTCGTCGGTCGGCCGGTGCGAGGGGTCGGAGACGTGCTGGACGTCGCGCCGGGTGTAGGTCGGAACCTCTCCTATGGGTATCCTGTCGAGCGGTCCGTCCCAGCGCGGCGAGTTATCGGTACCGCTCTCCCAGGGATGGTAGATGGTGACGAGGCCGGAACTCTCGGGGTCGCGGGCGGTCGCCAGGTAGCGGTGCCAGGAGAGGAGGCGCGGGTAGTTCTCGCCCAGGAACCGGCGGGCGTTCTCGAGCCTGCGCTCGTCCTTGCCCTGGGCGGTCTCCCAGATCCTGCGCACCGCCAGCGCGTGGACGGGCGGCTGGCAGAGGCCGCTGGTGTGCGGCCCCGTCGGCGCGTGCTCGGAGAGGCCGTTGGAGTTCCAGCGCTCGGCGTCGGGGAAGTAGCTCTTGGGCGGCGCCTCCGGGTCGAAGACTATGTGCGGCACCTTGCCGGTCTTCCACTGGGCGGAGAAGAGGGCCTCTAGCTCGTCGGTGGCCCTGCGGTTGTCCACGTGGGCGAGACCGAGCGCGATGAACGCGGAGTCCCAGCTCCACTGGTGGGGGTAGAGGGAGGGCGCGGGCTTCGTCCAGGACTTGACGCCGTTGCGCTTGAGCACGCCAGCCGCGAGGGGGTTTACGTCACTAAAGCCTGGGGAGGGCGGGTGGAGGGTCTTTGGGACCTCTTCTTCTTGCATGAACCGCTGACGCAACTCCCGTCGCCTGGCTTACACCGTCTAATCTATAGGGTAAGAGGCCGACCTTCAAGGCCGCGGGCGTTTAAACCCTGCGATTCGGGGGCCGGTCGCCGGAGACCTCCTCCTCGTAGGCCCTCAGCGAGTCGAGGAACCCGTCGTAGGCGTCGAGCGACTCGCGGGAGAGGCCGTAGAAGACCTGCCGCTGTTCGGCCGCTATGCGCTGCAGGTCTTCGAGGGCGCGGCGGTTGATCTCGGCCCCCTCCTCGAGCGTTTCGACCCAGTTCTGGAAGAAGGCCCGGGAGAGCTTCATCCCGTCCTTCTGCAACTCGAAGGCGTGGTCGACGGCGGCCCGGTAGGACTCCCTGGCCGCGACGTCCAGCCTCTGGGCGGCCTCCCTCTGCCGCCTAAGCTCTCCGTTCACGACGGACCTCCTCTCCCCGTCGCCCCACGCGACGGTGGAAGCTGTCAGCCTTTAGCCGTCAGCTTTCAGCAAAATCAAGTACCGCCGGGCTAGCCCCCCACCTCCACCTTGTTGCCGTAGAAGGCTACGTGGTCCCTGATGTTCTCCGCAGCCTGCATCGGCTCGGGGTAGTACCAGGCCGCGTCCTCGACGCTGGCGCCGTCCATCTCGACGCTCAGGTAGCTCGCGTCGCCCTTCCACGGGCAGTGGGTGGTGGTGTCGCTCTCCCGAAGGAGCCCCCTGTTGACGGACCCCGGCGGGAAGTAATGGTTCCCCTCGACGACCACGGTCTGGTCGCTCTCGGCCAACGTGACGCCGTTCAGTGTGGCTCTAGGCACGCTTCTCCTCTCCGTGTTCCCTGCCACGGGATTATATCCTCCCTCGGTTGGACCGGAGCGTGATAGGTTGCTAGCATGGCCCGATGGTGAACGTGGCGGTCATAGGCGGGGACGGCATAGGCCCCGAGGTCGTGAGGTCCGGGGTGCGGGTGATGGAGGCCGCCGCGGGGGCGGATCCTTCCCTGGAGCTCGCCTTCACGGAGTTCCCCTGGGGCTGCGAGTACTACCTCGAACACGGGCGCATGATGCCCGAGGACGGCATCGAGACGTTGAGAGGATTCGACGAGATCTATCTCGGCGCCGTCGGCTGGCCCACGGTCCCTGACCACATCTCCCTGTGGGGCCTCCTCCTCCCCATCCGGCGCCGATTCGACCAGTACGTGAACCTGCGCCCGGCGCGGCTGCTGCGCGGCGTCAGGAGCCCTCTGGCCGACCCCAACGGCCTCGACGTTACCGTGGTCCGGGAGAACACCGAAGGCGAGTACTCGGACTCCGGCGGGCGCATCTACAAGGACACGCCGCACGAGATCGCCGTCCAGGAGAGCATCTTCACCCGCCGCGGCGTCGAGAGGATCGTCCGCTACGGCTTCGAGGAGGCGAAGGGCAGGCGCGGCCTGCTCGTCGGCGCCACGAAGTCCAACGGCATCTCCATCACCATGCCGTTCTTCGACGAGATCTTTACCGAGATAGCGCGGGAGTACCCCGACGTCGAGGCCTCCCTGATGCACGCGGACGCGCTGGCGGCCCGGCTCGTGCTCGACCCGGCGGGCTTCGACGTGATCGTCGGCTCCAACCTCTTCGGGGACCTTCTCTCGGAGATCACGGCCGCCGTCTCGGGCGCCATCGGCATAGCCCCCTCGGCGAACCTCAACCCGGAAGGTACCTTCCCCTCCCTCTTCGAGCCGATCCACGGTTCGGCCCCGGACATCGCCGGCCAGGGTGTGGCCAACCCCTCGGGCGCCATCTGGGCCGCCGCCCTCATGCTCGAGCACGCCGGCCACCCGAAGACGGGCCAGAAGATCCTCGCCGCCCTCGAAGATACCATCGACTCCGGCACCAGGACGCGCGACCTCGGCGGAGACGCCGACACGGAGGAGATGACCGAAGCCGTCATCCAGCACGTCCAACGCTGACCCCGGTCCCGCCCCTACGGGCTGCGCATCTCGCGCCAGATGGCGGGCAGGACCTTCGCCGGGTAGCTCCACCGGACAAACGACTCCCCGTGCTCGCGGACCCTGTACCGGATCGGCACCTCTTCGAGCCGGAAACCCTTGCGCAACAGGTCGAGCGTGAGCACTTGGGCGTAGTTGTAGTCGTGGACGATCTCGGCCCGGTCGGCCGCCTCCCGCGAGAAGGCGCGCATCCCCGTCTGCCCGTCGGTGATCCTCGCGCGGGTGAGCAGCACGAGCAGCGCGGTGAACGCGTAGTTCCCGACCCGCCGGTAGAGGCGCATCCCCCGCACCCCGCCCCGAAAGCGGCTCCCAAGCACGTAGTCCGCCCGGCCGGAGAGCACGGGCTCCAGCAGCTTCGGGATGTCCTCCGGGGCGTACTCGAGGTCGGCGTCGAGGTAGGCGACGGCAGCGGCGCCCGCCGCCACCGCCGCCCGGAGGCCCGTCCTGACCGCCGCGCCGAGGCCCCTGTTCTCGGGGTGGGCCACGACCGCGGCGCCCCGCCCCAGGGCTATGGCGGCCGTGGCGTCCGTCGAGCCGTCGTCCACGACTATCGGGTGGATCTCGTGGCCAGGGACGGCTACGTTGGAGATGCCGTCGAGCAGGGCTCCGATGGTCGCCTCCTCGTCCTTGGCGGGGACGACGACGGCGATGATGCGGCTCACCCCGTACCCTCCAGCGCGTCCTCGAGGACCCGTCCCGTCGAGCCTTCCGGCGGCTCGACGCCGAGCAGGTAGCAGATGGTCGGCGCGAGGTCCATGACGGAGGCGGGTGTCGCGACCGTCCGTCCGCCCTTCACCCCGCTGCCCCACATCGCGAACGGGACGAACCGCTCGCCCTCGGAGAGGTGGCCGTGGGCGCCGATGCCGATGCCCTGGCCGTGGTCGGCCATCAGGATCACGGCCGTATCGTCCAGGTAGCCCCGCTCCTCGCACCAGGACATGAAGCCCTCGATGAGGTTGTCCGTGATCTCGATGCGCTCCACGTACTCGGGGTACCGCGTCCCCCTTACGTGCCCGTTCTGATCGACGGCGAGCAACTGGAGCACGAGAAGCTCGGGGTCGTGCTCCTCGAGCTCGCGCCTGCCGGCGGCGATGAGGTTCCCGTCTATCTTGTCGTTGTGCGCGACGCTCGTGACGCTCGCCACGTCGTCCCCGAAGGCGTCTATGAGGTGCGCTATCCCGACGAGCCGCCCCTTCTTCCCAGCCTTTCGCAACACGTCGAAGACGCTCTCGACCTTCAGCCCCAACTTCAGGACGAGGTTGGAGGTGATGCCGTGCCTCTCGGGGGCGGCCCCGGTGAGCATGGACGAGAAGCACACCACGGTTCTTGCCGGGTAGACGGTCTCCACGCTCTCGTAGACCGTCCCGCCGGCCATCATCTTCTCCAGATACGGCTTCTGGGCCTCGTGGAACCTGTCGAGCCGGCACCCGTCGATGACGACCACGATCACCCGCTTCGCCAGCGCGGCCCCGCGGTTAACGACGGCCGTCGGCTCCGACGGATACACGGGCTTCCAGTCGAAGAATCGCCGGTGAACCCACCACGCAGCCACCCCGACCGCCGTCGCGAACGCCAGTACCGCCAGCGCCCTCCACACCGTAACGGGCCCCGAGACCAGGTACTCGAGCGCGAACAACACGATCAGCGCCTTCGGGACCTGCTCCAGGAAGTTTCCGCTAGTGGAGTCGGGGTTCTCCAGCACCAGCCGCCAGAACCGCACGAAGTTGGTCTTGGGCGCGCCGGTCCGCAGGTGGTAGTAGAAGGTCCCCCAGAAAAAGACCGTGAAGAAGACGTACAGCCCGAGCGCCAGCGCTAGCGCCCCCACGTCCACGAACCCGAACGCGACCACGAACGCCGCCAAGAACACCCAGAGAGCCCACCGCAACTTGAGCGGAAAGTCGTAGCGGACGAACACAAAAACGAGCGGCGTCGCCACAAGAAGCGCCGGCAGCGCCCGTCCCCAGAAGCCCGCCGACAAGACCTCCCCGAAGTGCAGCAGCACGAACGTCCCGAGCACGAACACGGGATGGAACGACTTGCCCTCGTTCAGCACGTTCCACATCCTGGCCGCCAGGATCTCGAACCCCGAGGCCGCCTTCACGACGCATCCCCCACCGGCGCGAAGACCGGGCGTGCGCCGACGCCCCCACCTCGTACCGCCCACGATTTGATCTGCCTCACATAAACCTCGCTCCGCGCTTGACCCGAACCGCCGCCGTACATTAACTTTCCTCCCGGGTTATTGCAAATGACTATCATTAATGTTCGGAGGAACCCTCTTGCGTGAGAAGATCGGGCGGGGCAACGGGCCGGTGAGACCTGCGTTCTTGGTACTGGGCGCGCTGGTCGTCGCGGGCTGCGGGCAGCCGCCGCCGTCGAACGACGATCAGGGCGGGGATGGCGGCGGAAAGGGCAGCGGGGCGAGGTCCGAAGAGGCCACGGGCGGCGAGACCACGGCGGAAGAGACCACGGCTGAGGAGACCACGGCGGAGGGGACCACTTCGGAAGAGACGACGGGGACGGTCGCGGTCGGTGGGAGCCCGGAGCTTGAGGAGGCCGCGGACGGGTACGAGGAGTACGTGGTCGAGCAGGTCGCGCTTTTGGAGGAGCGGACGGAGGTGTTCATGGACGCGGTGATCTCGGGGGACGTGGAGGAGGCGAAGCGGCTGTTCGGTCCTACGCGGGAGCCGTGGGAGAGGGTGGAGCCGGTGGCGGCGGCGCTTGGGGACTACGACCCGAGCATCGACGCGCGGGAGGGCGACGTTCCCGACGACGAGTGGCGCGGGTTCCACAGGATCGAGAAGGCCCTGTGGGAGGAGAACACCACCGAAGGCCAGGAAGAATACGCCCGGCGGCTCATGGAAGACGTGAGGAGTCTGCGCGAAGACGTCGGAGGCCTGGAGCTCGAGCCCGCGGACCTCGTCACGGGCTCGGTCGAGTTGTTGAACGAGGTGTCTGCAGGCAAGATCACGGGCGAAGAGGACCGCTACTCGCACACGGACCTCTACGACATAAACGCCAACGTCGAGGGCTCGGAGGCCGCCTTCGAGGAGCTGAAGCCGGAGGTGGCCGGCGAGGATCTCGGCCTCGCCAACGAGGTCGAGGAGCGCTTCGACGGCGTCCACGAGGAGCTCGACCAGTACCGTAAGGGCGACGGCTGGGTCTCCTACGAGACGCTGAACGAGGCCGACCGCCGCACGCTGAGCCAGAAGGTGGACGCCCTCGCCGAGCCCCTCTCCAGGGTCGGGCAGGTGCTCGAAGGTTAGGGCGGTGCAACCGGGTTCATGAGCAACAAGCCCCTCGGCAGGAAGCTTAGCCGCAGGGACCTGTTCCGCGTCACCGGGGCCGCCGGGGCGGGCATCGCCCTCGCGGCCGGCGGCCACGCGACGCTCGGCAGGAAGACCGACGCGCGGGACACCGGCGAGGATCCTGCGGTCGGCCCGGAATTCCGAACGGTGGCTTTCCACGGCGTTCATCAGGCCGGCATAGCGACCGCCCAGCAGGAGCACCTGCACTTCGCGGCCCTGGACCTCGTCACCGAAGAGGTCTCCGAGGTGCGCGACCTCCTCCGCGCGTGGTCGGAGGCAGCTGGGCGCATGGCGCGGGGCGGTCCGGCCGGGGAGGATAACCACAGCCAGTTCTTGCCGCCCGACGACACGGGGGAGGCCTTGGGCCTCTCCCCCGCCAGGCTCACCCTGACGTTCGGCTTCGGCCCCTCGTTCTTCGGCAAAGACGGCGAGGACCGGTTCGGGCTCGCGGACCGCAGGCGGGATGCGCTGGCTCCCCTCCCGCCGCTGACGGGCGACGTGCTGGACGAGGGGCGTTCGGATGGGGATTTGTGCGTGCAGGCCTGCGCGGACGATCCGCAGGTGGCGTTCCACGCTGTGCGAAACCTGGTCAGGATCTCGCGCGGGCTGGCGGTCGTGCGCTGGAGCCAGCTCGGCTTCGGGCGGACGGCGAGCACCAGCAAGACGCAGGCCACCCCGCGCAACCTCATGGGGATGAAGGACGGCACCGACAACATAAAGGCCGAAGACGAGGACCTCATGGACAGGTTCGTGTGGGTCCCAGAGGAGGACGGGCCTCCGTGGATGGTCGGCGGGACCTACCTGGTGGCGCGCAGGATCAGGATGCTAATAGAGGTATGGGACCGCGTCTCTTTGGCCGAGCAGGAGGCAAGCATCGGCCGCCACAAGTACAGCGGCGCCCCCATCGGCAAGGAGGAAGAGTTCGACCCGGTCGACCTGAGCGCCAGGGACGAGAACGGAGAGCCCCTCATCCCCCCCGACGCCCACGTCCGGCTCGCCCGCCAGGAGGAAGGGGAGAAGATCCTGCGCCGCGGCTACTCCTTTACGGACGGCTTCGACGCCGAGCGCGGCCAGCTAGACGCCGGGCTCTTCTTTATCTCCTTCCAGCGCGACCCGCACAAGCAGTTCGTCCCCCTCCAGCAACGCCTCGCCGCCAACGACCGCCTCAACGAGTACATCCGCCACACCTCAAGCGCCCTCTTCGCCTGCCCGCCGGGCGCGACGCAGGACGGCTTCGTCGGCGAAAACCTCTTCGACAAGGCCTGAGGGCCCGTCCCGAAACCCTTGCCGCGGCCCCTACCGCTCCTCCACCATCCTGTAGATGCGGTAATCCAACTGCAGCTTCTCCTTCACGGTCGGCAGCTCTTTCTCGACCGCGGCGAGCCGGGGCAGGTCCACGTCGGCTGACCCGACCTGCCTGAAGTCCCAGTCTGCCAGCAGCGGCGCGGGGCCGCCGTCGGTGGTGACGTAGACGGCGTCTTCGAGGAGCCCCGCCTGCTCCAGCTCATCTACCTCCCGGACGAAGCGGGCGCGGTCGTAGGGGAGCACGGGATGGCCGTAGAGGTACTCGAAGGTCGAGGCCGTCACGTCGTAGCCCTCGGGCATCTCCATAAAGATGGCCTCGGAGGCCGGGATCTCCTCGTCGACCCTTTCGTATGCGGCCACCGCGCCGTCTAGCTCCTGGAAGGTAAGGATGGGAAGCGTGGTGTGGACGGTCCACGCGAGGGCGAGCGCCGTGAGGGCCCCGCCAACCGCGACGCCGGCCCGCCGGCTGACGGTTCGGGAGGCCCAGCCTCCTATCTCCACCACCGCGTGCGCGGCGAGGAGGGCCAGGATCGGGAACGCCGCCGGGACGAAGCGGCGGGTCGCCCACGGCAGGTCGGGGGCGACGTTCGGGATGGCGGCGTACAGCACCCCGAAGGCGAGAAAGGCCCCGAAGAGCAGGGCGCGCGCCGCGTCCATCCCGCGGGCCGCCAGCACGAACCCGACGAGGCCGAGAGAGGCGACGATGGGGGTCACGAACCACACGAGCCGGAGCAGGATCTGGGTCCTGTAGGCGTCGAAGTCCCGCGAACCGTCGGGTAACGTCCCCCAGGGGACCGGAAGCACGAAGTAGCCCCACAGCGCGAGCCCCGCGAACCCGAGGGCGCCGACAAGAGCGATCCGCCGGCCCCAGGTCTCGAAGCGAGAACCGATGCCCCCGCCCCACCGCCGCCGCACGTACAGGAGCCCCGCGGCCAGCACGAGGCCCGCGGGCGCCGCGAGCGGGGAGAGGGCGATGGCCTCCTTCAGCCCGTGCTCGGTGTAGATAACGTAGAGGTACCGGGCGCCGAGGGTGTTCAGGTAGACCACGGTGAGCCCGGCGAAGACGACGAGCGGCAGGCCGGGCAGCAGCCAGCGCAGGGCGGAGCGCCGGGTAAGCCAGTCGAAGCCGAAGAGCAGCGGAACGGCCGCGGCGGCCAGGAACGCGTCCACCCGGATCAGCATGACCCCACCCAGCAGCAGACCCGCGAATACGCCCGTGAGCGGCCCGGCCCCGCGCGAGAACCTGACGGCGAGCCACAGCCCGGCGAGCACGAGAAGCGCCGTCATCACCTCGCTCGACGGGTGGCGGGACCACCAGACGAAAGCGTAGCTGCCCCCGAGCAGACAAGCGCCAAGCAGCCCCGCCCACCGGCCGAAGACCTCGCTACCGAGCGCGTAGGCAACCCCGACGGCCAGCGCCCCCATCACCGGCACGACGAAGAGGCTCCCCCACGTCCCCCCCACGAGGTTGCCGAAACCGAGGAACGCGAACGGGCCGGGGAAGAACTGCGGCACGACCAGGTCCCCACCGTAGAGATAGAAGCCCGGATACTTCTTCCCTTCGAGGAACGGGTGGAAGGAGGAGACCGCCGCGACGAGGGGGTCGCGGTGCAACAGCGCCCCCGTGCGAGCCAGCTTGTCCGCGAAAAGGAAGTAAACGCCCGGATCCCGGCTGTTGATCACGTACTCCGCCGGACGCGCGTACAGGGCGAAGCTCCCGAGGACGACCGCGAGCGCCCCGAGGTCCCATGCCTTGGGATGCCCCGTCGTCTGTCCCCCGCGTCCGAGAAGGAAGGCGGCGGCCGAGATCCCCGCGAGGCTCCCCGCTATGACGGGAGCCGTGAACCAACCGGCGAGGGCCAGGAGCGTGAGCAGGGGCGCCGCGAGCGCTAAAGAGGCCGAGACGCGCAGCAGCAGGATCTCCGCGAGCCCGTCGTCCTTGCGGCCGAGCCTGCCGCCGAGAAAATGGCCCGGCGCGTAGAGGAGGACGAGGAGCAGGAGCCCTTCCAGAGCGGCCAGCGCCACGGCTAGGGGATCAGGCCGGGGCGGCCGTGAGCGCCCGGGCGGCCCACGCCGCCTGCGCCGCCACCCCTTCTTCGAGGCCGACGCGGGGCTCGTAGCCGAGGACCTCTTCGGCGCGGCGGGAGTCCGCCCACGTGGACCTCACGTCGCCCTGCGCCTCGGGGCCGTAGCGGACCTCCAGGTCCCTGCCCGTTGCCGTCTTTACGGCTTCTAGCATGTCCCGCACGCTGGCCCGGTTCCCGCCCCCGACGTTGTACACGCCTGCAGGCGCCCCGAGCGCGGCGACGGTCGCCTCCACGGCGTCCGAGACGTAGGTCATGTCCCGCTGCTGCCCGCCGTCGCCGAACACGTCCACCGGCCTGCCCCTGAGCGCGGAGAACAAGAACCGCGAGAGCGCCATCTCCGGCCGCTGGCGCGGCCCGTAGACGGTGAAGTACCGCAGGACCGTCCCCGGCACCCCCCTCTCCCGGCCGTACAGCCCCACGAGCTCCTCAGCGGCGAGCTTGGAGAGCGCGTAGGGCGAGGCCGGTACCCGCGCGTCGTCCTCGCCGACCGGTCTACCCGGGTCGGACCCGTAGACGGAAGAGGAGGAGGCGTAGACGAGACGCGTGCCCCCGGCCCTCCCGGCCGCCTCGAGCAGCCGCTCCGTCGTGAGGACGTTGCGGGCCACGTAGCGCGGGAAGTTCGGCCCCCAGCTCCTGCGCACCCCCGGCTCCCCCGCGAGGTGCGCCACGCACCCGACGCCGTCGAGCAGCGCGTCGAGGTCGAGGTCGAGCAGGTCGCCCTCGACGAGGCGGAACCGGTCGTTACCCAGAGCGCCCTCCAGGTTCCTCTCCTTGGTGCGGCGCGAGTAGTATCCGGTGAAGGCGTCCACCCCGACGACCTCGCGCCCTTCGGCCAGCAGTCTCTCCACCAGGTGCGAACCTATAAACCCCGCCGCGCCCGTCACCAGAACGCGGCTCACGAGGACCCCTTGATCCAGCTCACAAACCACCCGCCTGACCCTTGACGTACCACAGCGCCGTAGATTACCCTCCACCCAGAGTTATTGCAAACGATTGTCATTAATGGCTGTCCCGCGCCGGGCATGGCGGGCGCGGGGTCGGAAGGGAAGGTCGGATTTGATCTCAAGGGGCAACCTCGTCCTCGCGCTGGCCTTGCTCGCGCTCCTCGCCGTGGCGGCCGGGTGCGGGCAGCCGCCCCCGGAGGGCAACGGCGGGGGGTCCGGCAACGAAGGCGGTTCGGAGAGCAGGTCGGAAACTACGGCGGAAGGCACGACGGAGGAGACGACGGGCGGCGAGACGACGGCGCAGGAGGCCCTCAAGCCGGGCGAGGGGTCGCTCGTCGTGTACTCGGGCCGCAGCGAGGAGCTGGTCGGTCCTATCTTCGAGCAGTTCGAGGAGCGCAGCGGCGTCGACGTTCAGGTCCGCTACGGGGAGACCGCCGAGCTCGCCGCGACCATCCTCGAGGAGGGCGAGAACAGCCCGGCCGACCTCTTCTTCGCCCAGGACCCGGGCGCTCTAGGGGCGCTCGACGACGAGGGCCGCCTCACGAAGCTTCCCGAGGACATCCTCGGCCGCGTCCCGGCCGAGTTCAAGGCCGACGACGGGGACTGGGTGGGCACCTCGGGGCGGTCGAGGGTCGTCGCGTACAACACCGAGGAGCTAGAGGAGGGTGACCTTCCCGACTCCGTCTTCGGCTTCACGGATCCGGAGTGGGAGGGCAGGCTCGGCTGGGCCCCCACCAACGGCTCGTTCCAGGCCTTCGTCACCGCGCTGCGGGTCATCGAGGGCGAGGATAGGGCGCGCGCGTGGCTCGAAGGCGTCCAGGCAAACGACCCGTTCGTATATCCGGACAACCTGAGCGCCGTCGAGGGCGTCGCCTCGGGCGAGGTCGAGGTCGCGCTGGTCAACCACTACTACCTCTTCCAGGTCAAGGAGGAGCGGGGCCAGGACCTGCCCGCCGCCAACCACTTCTTCGAGGGCGGGGACCCCGGCGCCCTTGTCCTCGCGGCGGGGGCGGGGGTGCTGGACACGGCGGAGAACCCCGAGGCCGGACGCGAGTTCCTGGAGTTCGCGCTCTCGGACGAGGCCCAGCAGTACTTCGCCGACGAGACCTACGAGTACCCGCTGGTCGATGGCGTCGAGATCAACGAAGAGCTGCCCCCGCTTTCGGACCTGCAGAGCCCCGAAGTGGACCTGAGCAACCTCGACGACCTCGGCGGCACCCTGGAGCTCCTGCAGGAGACGGGGGTGCTCTAGGGTGACGGCCCCCGCGGCAGCCCGGACCGGGCGCAGGACGCGCCGCCGGCCGCCGCTGCTGCTCGGCGGGCTCGCCGGGCTCGTCGTGGCGGCGATGGCGCTGCCGCTCGTCTACCTCGTCGTGCGCTCGTTCGAGGGCGGGTGGGAGGAGATAGCGGAGGTCGTCGTCGACGGCGACACGCTGGCGGTGCTCGGCCGGAGCGCGCTGCTGGCAGGCGTCGTCACCGCCGCTTCGGTGGCGATCTCCGTGCCGCTCGCCTGGCTCACCGGCCGGACGGACCTGCCGGGGCGCAGGGTCTGGTCCGTGCTCGCGGCGCTGCCGCTCGTCGTGCCCTCGTACGTGGGCGGGTTCGTGCTGGTGAGCGTGCTCGGGCCGCGGGGGATGCTCCAGGGATGGCTGGAGCCCTTGGGCGTCGATCGGCTACCGGAGATCTACGGCTTCCCGGGCGCCGCGCTCGCGCTCACGCTCTTCTCCTACCCCTACGTGTTCCTGACGGTCAGGGGCGCTTTGCGGGGGGTAGACCCGGCGATGGAGGAGGCGGCCAGGAGCCTCGGGAGCGGGTCGTGGGCGACGTTCGCGCGCGTCACGTTGCCGCAGCTCAGGCCCGGGATCGTGGCGGGCGCGCTGCTGGTGGCGCTCTACTGCCTCAGCGACTTCGGGGTGGTCTCGCTCCTGCAATACGACAGCTTCTCGAACGAGATCTACGTCCAGTACCGCTCGGCTTTCGACCGGACGCCGGCCGCGATCCTGGCGCTCATGCTGGTCACGCTCACTATCGCCGTCCTGCTGGTCGAGGGCCGCACCCGCGGCCGGGCCCGCTACCACGGGAACGCGGCGTCCCGCCCGGCGAACACGGTGGCCCTCGGGCGCTGGCGCCTGCCGGCGCTGCTGTTCTGCGGCGGGATAGTCCTGTTCGCGCTCGTGGCACCCGTCGGCGTGCTCGGGTTCTGGCTCGCGCGGGGGCTTGCGGAGGGCGAGCCGCTGCGGCCCCTGTGGAACGCGGCGTGGAGCTCCGTCTACGCCTCGGGGCTGGCCGCAGCGGTCACGGCGCTTGCGGCGCTGCCGGTCGCGATCCTGTCGGTTAGGTTCAGGGGCAGGCTCTCGGGGCTCGTGGAGAAGGCGACGTACTTAGGGTACGCGCTTCCCGGCATCGTGCTCGCCCTCTCGCTCGTCTTTTTCGGGGCCAACTACGCGCCGTGGGCCTACCAGACGCTTGCGTTGCTGGTGTTCGCCTACGCGATCCACTTCCTCCCCCAGGCCGTGGGCACCACCCGGTCGGCGCTC
>DASYWA010000216.1:0-22106 GCA_035936475.1 Rubrobacter sp.
AGAACCCCCTACACACGAAGTTCGGAGGATAAGCACGCTACTCCTCTGTCTCGCTGCCGGCCGCTGTGTTCTCCCATTCCGCATCTATTACCAGTTAAATTATAGTTAATATATAGCTATATGATAGAATATCCTCGGAGCATAAGAACCCCACCGGAAGGTTGCTAGCATGCAGGCAGTGGTCTACGTCGGAGACAAGGTAAAGCGGCTGCGAGACGAGCGGGCCCTAACGCAGAGAGAACTCGCCGATAAGGCGGGCTTGACGGTCGCCGCCCTCTCGCGCATCGAACGAAACAACGCCGAGCCTCGGCCTACGACACGCCGCAAGCTGGCAGAGGCATTGGGCGTGGACCCCTCAGAGCTGATAGGGGGCTAACCGTGACGAACACGAACGGGCACGGCCCCAAGACCGCCGTCCTATACGCCCGCGTCTCCACCGACGAGCAGGCCAGGAGCGGATACTCCCTGGCCCAGCAACTCGAAGCCCTCGGGGAGTACGCCGCCTGTGAGGGTTACCAGGTCCTCGAGGAGGTAGCGGACCCGGGTCAGAGTGGGGCGAGTTTGGAGCGGCCCGGCATGGACCGGGTCCGAGACCTCGTGGCCGCCGGCGGCGTGTCTGTGGTGCTCGCCCAGGATAGGGACCGCTTCGCCCGCGAGCCCGCCTACCATTACAGCACCAAGTTGCGGGCCCTCAACGACCGAGAGGACGATTCTCCCGAGGGACAGCTCACGGACGGTATTCTGGATCAGTTAGCAAAATTCGAAAGGGCGAAGACCGCAGAGAGAACGAGAAGGGGCAAGCTTAGGAAAGCCAGAGAGGGGAAGGTGATCGCCGGGCCCTCGCCCGACTACGGATTTTTATACAACGAGAGGCGCGACAACTACGTCATTGACGAGGACAAGATGCCCGTCGTACGACGCATCTTCGAGATGATCGGCGCGGAGGGGCAAAGCTTGTGGGCGGTCAAGAAGATCCTGGAACGTGAGCGCATCCCCACGCCCAGCGGTGCTCGCTACTGGAGCCAAGCCTTCTTGAGGATCTGCGTGCAAAACGACGCTTATCGTCCACGTCCCCATGAGGAGGTTGTGGATCTTGTTTCGGAGGAGGTGGCCGCAAAACTCGACCCGGGGAGATCCTACGGTATCTGGTGGTACGGGAAACAGCGGCACGTTCAGAAGCAGTCGTCCACGATAGGTCCCAACGGGGAGCGCTCCTACCGCAAGTCAAAGAGGAGCACGTGGAACCCCAAGGATGAGTGGATAGCCATACCAATCCCGGACGCAGGCATCCCTTGCCGACTCGTGGATGCCGCCCGCGAAAACCTCAAGGAAAGGTTGACCCGGAAACCCTCGATGGCCGCGCTGCGTTTCTGGGAGCTCTCCGGCGGCATCCTCCGCTGCGGGGGTTGCGGGTGGACCTTCTCTAGCGTCCCGGTTAGCAGCAAGGGCAGGCCCCGCCGCTACTACTACCGATGCCCGAATCGCGCCGTCAACGGCCTGGAGGCATGCCAGATGCGGACCAACTACCGCGCCGAGAAGATAGAGGGCCAGGTTTGGAAGACCGTCTCTGACATACTCACACACCCGGAGCGGCTGCGGACAGACCTGGAAGAAATGATTGATCAGAAGCGCGAGAACAACCGGCGCGGTGATCCCGAGCTTGAGAGGAAGGCGTGGATGGGCAAGCTCGCTGAGACCGATAGCATGCGGAGCAACTACCAGGAACAGACCGCCAAGGGCCTCATGACCATCGACGAGCTAGCCGCGAGGCTTGAGGAGCTTGAGGGGACACGCAGGGCTGCCGAGCGGGAGCTTGCGATCCTAAAGTACCATCAGGAGGGTATAGAGCGGCTGGAGCGGGACAAGAACCTCCTGCTCGAGCACTACGCTTCGATGGCGCCGGAGGCCCTGGACTCTCTCACGGCCGAGGAACGTCACCAAGTTTATAAGATGCTGAGGCTCAAAGTCATCGCCCACCTTGACGGCGCCATGGAGGTCGCCGGCGACCTAGTGTGCATCTCGGGCGGTGGTGAGGGTAAAGGAGGCAACATAATAGAGGAGGGTAGTAACCTAGAAACGACATCGTAACCGAGTACTCCCATACGGTTAACGTGCTGCGCGAGGTCAAGCCGGGGAGGCCCGAGTTCTCCGTCGCAACAGAGGGCAAGGCAGAGAAACGGCACGATGGGCTATGATGGATCGGCGCGACTTGCAGGTGGTGGGGATGACGTGTCCGTAAGCGGGGAAGGACCAAAGCGGTGATCACGCTCGAAGAAGCCCAAAGGGTTATTGCTGCTGCCGAGCAGAAGGCGCAGGAGATGGGCCAGCCGATGAACATAGCCGTGATGGACGCCGGAAGGAACCTCGTGGCCTTCCACCGGATGGACGGGGCCTGGGTGGCGAGCGTCGACATCGCCATAGACAAGGCCTTCACCTCGGCCGGGAGGGGCCTCACGACGAGGAAGATCGGCGAGATGGCCCAGCCGGGCCAGCCCCTCTTCGGCATCAACACCACCAACGGCGGCCGGATCGTCATCTTCGCCGGCGGCATCCCGCTGATGCGCGATGGCGCGGTGGTCGGCGCGGTAGGAGTGAGCGGGGGCACGGTGGACGAGGACCACGAGGTGGCGGAAGCCGGCGTTGCCGCCTTTGGCTAGAGGCTGTACCTGACGCCGGCACGCACCGGCCCGCTGGCGTACCGTTTCGCGGTGGCCTGCGTAGGCCGCCGTAGCGGGGCGCGGCAGCGACTTTTCTTCCGTTAGCGGGCGGAAAACGCGTCGTAGGGGCGGCGCCCGCGTCGTCGTGGTAGCCACGGAGGGGCCACCGAGGCGGGGCCGGATACGGCGGCAAAGTAGCGGGTATAACCCCCGAGACCTTGCTCCGAACCGGGGGAACAAGATGAACCTGCGTGTGATCCCCACCGGCGTCCACGGCGTGCTCGACTATCTCGCCAGCGGGGCCAACCTCGCCTTTCCTGCGGTGCTCGGCCTGCACGACGACGCACCGTGGCCGGCGCTCGTCCCCCGCATCGACGGCGTGGCGGGGGCGGCCTACAGTTTGATCACCGACTACGAACTCGGCGCGTTGAGGGTGCTGCCCATGCCCGCGCACCTGGCGTTCGATGCCGCGAAGGGGCTCTTCATGGCGTCCTCTCCTTGGCTCGGGTGCCGTTCCTGGCGAACCCGAAGATACTGGCTGCCGCACGTGTTGTTGGGCACGGCGGATGTGCTGGCGGCGATCACAACCAAGACCCGGTAGGGGGCCGCACGGTCGTCGTTTCCTGGCTTGTTCGCTCCGGCGAGGCGCCGCATCCGGCGAGCGCGGTAGGGGACTATCCGCCCGGCGGACGCTGAAGCGCTCAGCGCCCGCCGGGGCCTTGGGCCTGATGGGGGGTCGACGGGCCGTCTACCCTGGCCCGGCGCAGACGAGGGTCAGTCGAGTAGGCGGGACAGCAGGGCGCGGGGCTTGGGCTCGGCGGCCTCGATCAAGCCGGAGACGATAACCGAGGCGGCCAGCAGCGCCACCGAGCCGTTGCTGAAGAACCGCAGCAAGCGCAGGGCACCCGCGGCGCCGGGCGGCGTCTCGGGCGCGGGGGTGTTGCCGGATCGCACGGGGGTGAAGCCTTTGGAAGACCGACTGGCCACCGTCGCCCCGAGCGCGGCCGAGACGATGGTGTTGACGGCCGCGCCGCCGAGCAGCAGATCCTTGGCGCGCGTCAGGCCCGGCGCCCTCAGCTCCGCGTCCTTCCTCACCCCCCCGAGCCTCCAGCCGAGAAGCGTCGAGACCGCCGCCGGCAGGTTCACCGCCTGAAAGCGCGCCCAGGCCTCGTTCAGGACCCGTCCGCGCTCGTTTCTGTCGGAGATGCTGCTTACGGTGGGGTTGAGCGAGACCTGCCCGAAGAGCGTACCGCCGAACCAGGCCGACATGCCGAGGTTGTGGGCCACCTTACCGAACTTGGAGGGTTCCTTCACTTTGCGTCCCTTCATCCGGAATCATATAGACGTCGAACGCCCCTCCCGCCTCTCGGGAGTGCCCTCCTTCTTATCCGCCGCGGACGGTTCGCAAACCGTGCGGGCGGGCCGATGGCCCCACCGTCCGACGAGTAACTGGAAGCCGTTGTGGGCGGCTCGCCGACACCGGAGGGTCGCTTCCGGCTCCTTATAGGAGGAGTGTATTGGAGCTCACGGTGCGGGGGCCACGTGGCTACTAGAACGGGGCGGAAAGGACCAAGCCTCGACGGATCGAGAGGGCACGAGGGTATGACCGAGCGTGATTTGGCGCGGGGGGCGTATACGCGACCGCGCGTTGGGGGGATGGTTGTCGTGATCACCGGGGCATCGCGTGGTATCGGTCGGGCGACGGCGAGGCGTTTCGCCGGGCGCGGCGCTTGTGTGGTCCTTGCGGCCCGCTCGGAGGAGGCGCTGCTCGAGGCCGCCGCCGAGTGCGAGGCCCTGGGCGGGAAGGCCCTGGCGGTGCCGACGGACGTCGCGGAGTGGGGGGACGTCGAGGGGCTCGCACGCCGAGCCGTCGAGCGCTTCGGCCGCATCGACGTGTGGGTCAACAACGCGGTGCTTGCGGCGGTCGGCCGGCTCGATGAGGTTCCGCCCGAGGCGAACCGTCGGGTGGTCGAGGCGAACCTGCTGGGGTACGTCTACGGGGCCCAGGCCGCGTTGTCGCGCTTCCGCGAGCAAGGCTCCGGCGTGCTCATCAACATGTCCTCGGGCTTCGGGCTCGTGGGCGCGCCCTACGCGGGGGCCTACACGGCCACGAAGTTTGCCCAGCGCGGCCTCGGCCAGGCCCTCCGGGGCGAGCTGCGCGGAAGCGGCATCCGCGTCTGCACCATCATGCCGGGCGGCGTGGACACCCCCGCCTACCGGCTCGCCGCGAACTACTCCGGGCGGGCGGCCGGGCCGAAGGGGTTCCTCGCGAGCCCCGAGAAGATCGCCCGGGTCGTCGTGCGGTGCGCCGAGAGGCCGCGCCCCGAGGTGGTCGTGGGCGCCTCCGTCAGAACGCTAAGGCTCGCGCACGCCCTGGCGCCGCGGGCAGTCGAGCGCGCCGTGGCCCGGACGATCGAGCGCGGTTTCTTGCGCCGGGAACCGGAAGAGCCTTCTCCCGGCAACCTCCACGAGCCGTCGTCCCGGTGGGCCGGAACGGACGGCGGGTTCAACCGGGAGGCCGGGCGCTGGGCCGCGCCCAAGGTGCGACGCGCGGTCGCCGCCGGGGCCTCCGTGCTCGGCCCGGGCATCGCTACCTGGTTCCTGCTCCGCAAAGGAAAGGCGCGACGCAAGGGTTGAACCCGAGCCCGTGGAGGTAAACGGAGGGACCTACGACGGTACCCAACACCGGTACCGCTCCGCCACCGCGGGCACCCTCGGACGGTCTGGGCGGAGCAGTGGCGCGCAGGATAAGATCAGGGAGAACAAGGCCACGTACCCGACCCGCGAGGGGAGCAAGATGCCCGTGGACGCCGCGCTGGTGGGCGCTCTGCACGTCGAATACCTCGCGAAGCGGGACCTGGTGGGGGAGGGGCGGCCGCACCACACCCTCTTTCAGACCTCGACCATCGAGGCGCTCCTGGGGGGCAACTACGACGGCGACGTCACCTTCGCCGAGCTGGGGGCTCGCGGAGATTTCGGCCTGGGCACGCTCGACGCGCTGGACGGCGAGATGGTCGCCCTCGACGGCGCGTTCTACCAGATAAAGGCGGGCGGGCGTACCCGATCGACGGCCGGACGAGGACGCCGTTCGCAGTCGTGACGTTCTTCGAGCCGGGATCTCCCCGCACGCTCCCCGCCCCGACGGATTTCGCCGGCCTGTGCGCCCACGTGGACCGGCTCGTCGGCGAGACGGTCGCCTGCTGCGCCGTCCGGGTGGAGGGGCGCTTCGAGCACGTAAAGACGCGCAGCGTGCCCCGGCAACGCAAGCCCTACCCGCCGCTCGTGGAGGTAATCGAGGGGCAGTCCACCTTCGAGCTCCGCGACGTTATGGGCAGCCTGGTTGGCTTCCGCTTCCCCGACCACGCCAGGGGCCTGAACGTCCCCGGCTACCACTTCCACTTCATAACCGACGACAGGAGCGCCGGCGGGCATGTGCTCGCGTGCCGAATGACCCGCGGCGAGCTCAGCATCGACCGCGAAGCGGACCTGCGGCTGGAGCTCCCCCCGGGAGTATCCCTGCCCGTGCCAGGGCGGGCACCCGAGGTCGACGCGCTGAACCGCGTCGAGAGAGAACGGTAGCTGCGGGGTCGCCGTTTCGCAGCAACCGACCTACTACGAGCGACCCGCGCTCTTCGTCCGGGACCGCATGAGGATGTCCCGCGTCCACCGGCCCGCCGTGCTCGGGATCCCATGAGCCGCGACGGAGGGGCGACCTTCGGTGGCGCGGAAGACCGTCTGCGCGAGGCCGCGCGGGTGCTCGCGGCGGAGCCGTTCCGGCCGCATCCCCTGCTCGCCAACGGCCACGCCCAGACGATCGCCCGCTGGGCGTGGCCGCGCAGCTACCGCGCCCACCCGGACGAGGCGCGCCTGTTCGCGGTCGAGCCGGGGGTGCGCCTCCTCGCCCGCTGCCGCTGGCACGGGGACCGGACCGACCGGCTTACCGTCGTACTCGTGCACGGGCTCGGCGGGAGCGCCGACGCCCCCTACGTCCTCGGCGCCGCGCGCCTGGCCCACCGGGCCGGCGCCAACGTGGTCCGGCTCAACCAGCGCAACTGCGGGGGTACGGAGGGCCTGACGCCCACGCTGTACCACAGCGGGATGTCCCACGACCTCGCCGCGGTGGTGCGCGAGCTCGTAGACCGCGACGGCCTTTCGCGCATCCTCGTCGCGGGCTTCTCGATGGGCGGGAACCTGGCCCTGAAGATGGCCGGCGAGATGGGCGGGGAAGCCCCGGCGGCGCTTGTGGGCGTGTGCGCCGTCTCTCCCTCCGTGGACTTAAACGAGACGGTAAGGAACCTGGGAATGGCCCCGAATCGTCCGTACCAGTGGGCTTTCGTGCGCGGCCTTCGCCGGCTCGTCGAGCGCAAGAAGAGGCTCTACCCCGAGCTCTACGATATCCGGGGGCTCGACCGGCTTCGTACCGTTCGCGACTTCGACGAACTGTACACGGCCCCGCACGGCGGCTTCGCCGACGCCGACGACTACTACGCCCGCTCGAGCGCCCTCCCCTTCGTCCCGCGGATACGGGTGCCGACCCTCATCCTCCATGCCAGAGACGATCCTCTCGTGCCCTGCGAGCCCCTCCTGCGTCCGGGGGCCACGGACAACGCCTGCGTCGCGAAGGCGACGCCGCCGCACGGCGGGCACGTGGCCTTCGTCTCGGCCGAGAAGGGGAGGCGTTTCTGGGCGGAGGAGCGTCTCGCGGACCTCTGCCGGCTTCTCTGAGACCGGCCCCGGCGTACGTCCTGCCAACGTTGGTATGCTTCCTTCGCAGGCACGCGAGGGGAGGAACAGAGGAATGAACGGTGCGGAGAGCCTGATCAGGACGTTGACCGGTGCCGGGGTCGAGGTCTGCTTCGCCAACCCCGGCACCTCGGAGATGCACTTCGTCGCGGCCCTCGACAGGGTCGAGGGCCTGCGCTGCGTGCTCGGGCTCTTCGAGGGCGTGGTGACGGGTGCTGCCGACGGCTACGCGCGGATGGCGGAGAAGCCCGCCTCGACCCTGCTGCACCTGGGTCCCGGCCTCGCCAACGGCCTCGCCAACGTTCACAACGCAAAACGCGCCAACACGCCGATGGTCAACATCGTCGGCGACCACGCGACCTACCACAAAGAGTACGACGCGCCGCTCGCCTCCGACGTCGAGGGCGTGGCGCGGCCCTTCTCGCACTGGGTGCGGACCTCGGCCGACAGCAGCTCGGTCGCCGGCGACGGCGCGGCGGCCGTGGCGGCGGCGCTGGCGCCGCCGGGGAGGATCTCGACGCTTATCCTGCCCGCCGACGCTTCCTGGGAAGAGGCCGAAGGGCCGGCACCGCTTCCCCCCGTCGAGGAGCGCGCCGCCGCCTCGCCCGAGGCGATAGCCGCGGCGGCGCGAACCCTGCGCTCCGGCGAGCCTACGGTCCTGTTCCTGGGCGGCCCCGCGCTGCGCGAACCGGGCCTGACGCTGGCGGGAAGGATCGCCGCGAGCACGGGCGCGCGGCTCGTCGCCCAGACCCACAACGCGCGGGTCGAGCGCGGCGCCGGCCGCGTCGCCGTAGATTTTCTTCCCTATCCCGTGGACGAGGCGCTCGCGACCCTCGCCGGTACGGGCCACCTGCTGCTCGTCGGGGCGAAGGCGCCGGTCGCGTTCTTCGCCTACCCCGGCAAGCCGAGCGAGCTGAGCCCGCAAGGGTGCGACGTCCGCACGCTCGCCACCCCCGGGGAGGACGTCGTGGGCGCGCTCGAGGCCCTCGCCGACGAGCTCGACGCCCGGAAGGGGACGCCCCCCCAGGCGTTGGAGACGCCGCCCCCTGGCGACGACCCGATAGGCTTCCGCAATGCCGCCGCCGCGGTCGCGGCCGCGTTGCCCGAGGGCGCTATCGTGGTCGACGAGGCGCTCACGGGGGCGTCGGCGTTCGTCGCGGGGACGCGCGGGGCGGCCCCCCACGACTACCTCCAGATCACGGGCGGCGCGATCGGCATAGGCCTGCCGCTGGCCACCGGGGCGGCGATCGCCTGCCCGGACAGGAAGGTGGTCTGCCTGCAGGCCGACGGCAGCGCGATGTACACCGTGCAGGCCCTGTGGACCCAGGCGCGCGAGGGGCTCGACGTCACCACCGTCATCCTCGATAACCGCTCCTACGCGATCCTCAAGGGGGAGCTGGCGAACGTGGGCGCCGGCGGCGGTCCGAAGGCCCACGACATGATGGAGCTCGACCGCCCGGCGCTCGACTGGGTCGCCATGGCCCGGGCCATGGGCGTGGAGGCGGAGCGCGCCGCGACGATTGAGGAGTTCGAGCGCCAGCTCGGTGCCGGCCTGAGGTCCCAGGGCCCCTACCTGATCGACCTCGTACTGTAGCAAAGGACCGACCCGGCACCCGCAAGCCGGTTTCGTCAAACCGGGGTGACGAGCCCGCGCTTTTTGGTGGGCCGCGAACGGCCGGTGGTGAAACCGTGCCGGATACGTGGCAATATAGGCCCGGAACGGGGGATATAAACGTAGGTCCCAGGCGCGAAAGGTAGTGAGAATGTCAGAAGGGGCGGGGTCCCGAGCAAGCGCGCATCCAACAGATCTTTGGAGACAGTGGTACGAGGCGAACTCCAGGATGTGGTCGAGCATGCTAGGGGGTGACCAGGAAGCCCTGATGGACCCGTTCGGCGTCTACCGGCAGTGGTTCGGCGGCCTCGAGGAGGCCCGGAAGCCGGCCGCGGGGGGCGGGGGCTCGCAGGAGGTCTGGCGGCAGTGGTCGGAGGCGACCCTCGCAGCCTGGCAGAGGGCGTTGGGGGTGGGGACGGTCCTGGCGGGGCTCGGCCCCCATTGGGCGGAGATGGCCGAAGGGGTCCGGAAGGAGATGCTCGAGGGGGACGGCCTCCCCACGGACCCCCTCGACTTCTACCTGCGATGGTACAACGCCACGAACGCGCCGCTCTCGAAGATGATCAGGGCGGTCCTCGAGGACGAGGCGTTTCTCGAGGATTCGCGCCGCTTTCTGGAGAACTACGCGACCCTCGAGCAGGTCTTCCAGCGCGCCTCGGAGGAATACTTCGGTCACCTCCAGCTCTCCACCCGCTCCGACAGTACGCGGGTTGCCGAGCTCGTCGTGGGCCTGGACGCGAAGGTGGATCGCATGGAGGAGGCGTTCGAGGAGTTCGAGCACGGCCACCCCACGCCGGCCACGGCCGAGGCCGCGGAGGCCCTCGAAGAGCGCGTAAAGCAGTTGGAGCGCAAGCTCGACGACAACCGTTCGGAGCTCCGGCGCATGGAGGGCAAGCTGGACCAGCTGCTCGCAGCTTTAGGCACCTCGTCCAACGGCGGGGCTCCGAAGGAGGACGTCGAGGCCACCGACGCCGCCCGGCGCAAGGCCCGGGAGCTCGGCGTGGACCTCAGGGAGGTCCGGGGCAGCGGACCCGGCGGCCGGATCAGGGTGGACGACGTGCGCAGGAGCGGGGAGGCCGGATGACGCAGGGAAACGTCGCGCCCTCGGGCGGCGAGGACTTGCTCGACAAGTACACCAGGGGGCTCAGGATAATAGTCGAGGGTGCCCAGATAGACACCGGGCAGACCCCCAAAGAGGTCGTCTGGTCCAGGAACAAGGCGAAGCTCTACCACTACCAGACCGAAGAGGAGAAGAAGCACCCGGTCCCCATCCTGTTCGTTTACGCCCTGCTCAACCGTCCGTACTGCCTCGACCTCATGCCGGGCAACAGCTTTATCGAGTTCCTGGTCAACGAGGGCTTCGACGTCTACATGCTCGACTGGGGCATACCGGGTCCCGAGGACAGGGACATGTCCTTCGAAGATTACGTCCTGGATTACATCCCGCGGGCGGTGCGCAAGGTCTTGAGGAACTCGCGGTCTGAGGAGCTTACCCTGTTCGGCTACTGCCAGGGTGGGGTGATGGCCGCCATGTACGCCTCGCTCCTGCCGGAGGGGTTGAAGAACCTGATCCTGCTCGCCACGCCCATAGATTGCTCACCGGAGAACTCGGGGCTCTACGGCCAGTGGTTCAGCGAGAAGAACCACGATCCCGACACCGTCGTGAACGCCTACGGGAACCTGCCGGCAAGGTTCGCCTACGCGGGGACCGCCATGCTAAACCCCGTAGTCAACTACATCGGCAGCAACGTGACCATGTGGGACCTTATCGCGCGGGACGGGCTCTCGGATTCCTGGCTGGCGATGAACAAGTGGGCCAACGACCCCATCCCGATGCCAGGGGCGGCCTACAAGCAGTGGGTCCGGGACTTTTACCAGGAGAACAAGCTCGTCAAGGGGGAGATCAAACTGCGCGGGCGCCGCGTGGACCTCGCCAACATCAGGATGCCGGTCCTGAACCTCGCCGGAAGGAAGGATCACCTGGTCTTCCTGCCCCAGGCCGAGGCCGTGATGGACCTCATCAGCAGCGAGGACAAGGAGTTCATAGTCCTCGATGCCGGGCACGTGGGGCTGCTTACGGGCCGAGGCGCCAGGAAGAACCTCTGGCCGCAGGTGAGGAACTGGCTGGAGCCTCGCTCGAGGTAGGCGGGCACGCCTATCGTCCCGTGCTCCTGCGAAGGGGAAGCCCGCGAGGCGGGGGGGCCCTTTGGAATATGGCTCCGGAGACCTGCTCCGCGAGCTCTCGAGCGCCTACCGCAGATCTTCCTGTCGAACCACCGCCCGCGAGCGATACCGCGAGAGGCGCGCGCTGCCCGGAGCGAGAGTTTGGGCCACGAGGGTTTGGGCTATAAGGATGTAGCGTAAATTATGGGGGAAGGAGCCGATATGGGGCATGAAAGCCAAGAGAAGGTTTACCGGACGGAGCTTACGCCGGTAAGCTTCCTCAGGCGCAGCGCGTACGTGTACCCCGACAAGGTCGCGGTCGTGCACGGGGACCGGCGCTACACCTACCGGCAGTTCGAGGAGAGGGTCAACCGCCTGGCCTCCAGGCTGCGCGACGCGGAGCTCAGGAAGGGGGACAGGGTGGCCTTTCTCGCCCCCAACATCCCCCCGCTGCTCGAGGCCCACTTCGCGGTGCCCGCGGCCGGGTGCGTCCTGGTGCCGATAAACACGCGCCTGGGCTCGGAGGAGGTCGGCCACATCCTCGATCACTCGGGTTCGAAGATGCTCTTCGTGGACGCGGAATTGGAGAAGCTCGTAGAGCCGCTGGATACTTCGGGCATAGAGACGGTGCGCATAGACGACACCGGGGAGCCCGGCGACCCCTACGAGGACTACCTGGCCGAGGGTTCGGCGGAGGCGGTGCCCGGCGTGCTCGAGGACGAGGAAGAGACCATCGCCATCAACTACACCTCCGGGACCACGGGCCAGCCCAAGGGGGCGATGTACAGCCACCGGGGGGCTTACCTCAACGCCCTCGGGGTCGCGACGGCCATGGAGATGAACTCGCGCTCGGTGTACCTGTGGATACTGCCCATGTTCCACTGCGACGGGTGGTGCTTCCCGTGGGGCGTCACGTCGATGGCGGCCACGCACGTCTGCTTGAGGAAGGTCGAGTCCGAGAGGATCTGGGAGCTCTTCGACGCGGAGGGGATCACCCACTACTGCGCCGCGCCGACGGTGCAGATAGGGCTCGTCAACCACGAGCGGGCGCACCGGATGGGCTGGGAGATCAGCACCGCCATCGGGGGCGCACCCCCGTCTCCCACGCTCCTCGGGCAGTTCGAGGACCTCAACATACACCCCATCCACCTCTACGGGCTCACCGAGACGTACGGGCCGACCAGCATCTGCGCCTGGCAGGAGGGTTGGAAGGACCTGCCCGTAGAGGAGAAGGCCGAGAAGCTCAGCAGGCAGGGGCAGGCCCACGTCAACTCCAACATCGTCCGGGTGGTGGACGAGGAGATGAACGACGTCCCCCGCGACGGCGAGACCCTGGGCGAGATCGTGACCCGCGGCAACACCGTGATGAAGGGGTACCTCGACAACGAGGAGGCCACAGAGGAGGCGTTCAGGGGCGGCTGGTACCACTCGGGCGACGTGGCCGTCTGGCACCCGGACGGGTACGTCGAGATCCGGGACAGGAGCAAGGACGTGATCATCTCCGGCGGCGAGAACATCTCCTCCATCGAGATAGAGCAGGCGATAGACAAGCACCGGGCCGTCCTTGAGTGCGCCGTCGTCGCCATCCCGGACGAGAAGTGGGGGGAACGCCCCAAGGCCTTCGTCGCCCTCAAACCGGGCGAGGAGGCGACCGAGCAGGAGATCGTCGACTTTTGCAAGGAGCGCCTGGCCCGCTACAAGGCCCCGGCGGCGGTCGAGTTCGGGGAGCTGCCGAAGACCTCGACCGGCAAGGTCCAGAAGTTCGTGCTGCGCGAGAAGGAGTGGGCGGGGCAGGCAAAGCGCGTCGGTTAGCCCTTAGCTGGCCGGGAGAGCGGGGGCAACGATGAGCATAGCGAACGTGCAGGGAAAAGCCGCGCTGGTTGTCGGGGGCAGCCGCGGGATCGGCCGGGCGATCGCCGAACGCTTCGCGGAGCTGGGGGCCGAGGTGGCCCTGACGGCGAGGGGCGCCGAGAGGGCCTCGGAGGTCGCCGCCTCCATCGCCGAGGCCCACGGGCAGCCCGTCAGCGGGTACGCCCTTGACGTCACCGACCGCGCCCAGGTACGCGAGGTGGTGGACGGGTTCGAGCCCAGCTCCGGCGTCCCGGACGTGCTGGTCTACAACGCGGGCATCAGCCCGGTGTACGCCTCGGCCGAGAAGGTCGGCGAGGAGGATTGGGACGCCATAATCGCCACCAACCTCACCGGGGCGTTCCTCGCGGCGCAGACCTTCGCCCGCCGGCTCATCCCCGAGGGCAGGCCCGGCTCGATCGTCCTGATAGGGTCGATCAACAGCATCGTGGGCGACCCCCGTCTGGTGGCGTACACGGCCTCAAAGGCGGGACTGGCCGGCATGTCCAAGACCCTCTCGTTGGACTGGGCCAGGCACGGCATCCGGGTCAACACCGTGGCGCCCGGCTACGTGGCCACCGATCTCACGTCCGGCCTCCAGCAGAACGAGGGCCTCCGTAAGGCCATAACCGACCGCACCCCCCTGAACCGGATGGCGGAGCCCGCGGAGATAGCGGACCTGGTCGTGTTCCTGGCTTCGGACAGCTCCAGTTTCATCACGGGGGCCGTCTACCCCCTCGACGGTGGATGGACCACCTGGTGACGACGCCATCGAAGACTCCACCAAAGATTCGTCCCTTGACCAGAGCGGTGGCCGGATGACGATCCACGCAGAGGAGAGGCCGTGACCCTGATCCTGACCGAGACCGAGGTCGAGGAACTCCTCGACATGCCTTCCGTTCTGGATGCCGTCGAGGGTATCCTGCGCCAGCATGCCGAAGGCAGGGCGACCAACCGGGTTCGCCGCCGGGTCGCCCTCCCGAATGCCGGCCTGAACGTGATGTTCGCCGGGGCACCGGAGGTCGGCGCCTTGGGCTTGAAGGCCTATACGGCGGCCCGAGGAGGCTACCGTTTCTACACGATGCTCTTCGATCCCGAGGGCGGCGAACTCCTCGCCATCATCCAGTCGGACAAGATGGGCCAGCTCCGTACCGGCGCCGCCACCGGCGTCGCCACGAAGTACCTCGCCCGCGAGGACGCGAACACTTTGGGCATCTACGGCGCGGGCTGGCAGGCGGAGAGCCAGCTGGAGGGCGTGGCCGCGGCCCGCGACCTCGAACGGGTCGTCGTCTACAGCCGCTCTGAGGGCTCTCGCGAGGCATTCGCCGAGAAGATGGGCGGGCGGCTCGGGATGGAGATAGAGACCACCGACTCCCCCGACGAGCCCGCCGCCCAGGGCATAGTCGTGACCGCCACCTCTTCGAGCGAGCCGGTGCTCTTCGGCGAGTGGCTCAGGCCCGGGACGCACGTCAACGCCGCCGGGTCGAACTTCCTGTTCAAGAGCGAGATCGACCGCGAGGTCGTGCGGCGCGCGAGCTTTGCCTGCGTCGATTCTCGCGAGGAGTTGGGACTGGAGGCCGGAGACCTCATGCCCGCGCTCGAGACCGGTGTGATCCTGCCCGAGGCGATCCACGAGCTCGGGCAGGTCATAGCGGGACAGGTCAAAGGGCGTCGGGGTCCTGAGGACGTAACCCTCTTCGCCAGCCAGGGACTGGCCCTACAGGACATCGCTGCTGCTCGGGTGGTCTACGACCGGGCCATCGAACGGAATATCGGTCGGGACATCGAACTCTAGAGTAGAATTCTCGGAAGGTGGGATATGGAGCGCAAAGGGCGTTGGGAGATCATGAAAAAGGCTCATGACATGGGCGGCAGACGCGAGGAGTTCGGCCCCGTAGACCGGGAGGACCACGAGGTGGAGGACTGGGAGCGCCTCGCCGACGCGGTGAACTACGTCCTCAACGCCAAGGGCCACAAGACCACGGACGAGATGCGCCGGGCCATCGAGAGCCTCGAAGACTACCGAAAGATGGGCTACTACGAGCGGTGGGCCGCCGCGGCCGAGATGCTCGTCGTCGAGAAAGGCCTCCTCACGCAAGGGGAGATAGACGAACGGGCCACGGCGCTCGAGAGGCGCGGGAGCGCGGGGTGATCCGGCCCGCCGCAGGCGCGAGGTTCGCCCCCGGCGACGCCGTGCGGGTGCGCGATATGGAGGGAGAGGGTCACGTTCGCACCCCTGACTACGTAAAGGGCAAGCCCGGCCGGATCGCCGAAGCCCTCGGCGCGTTCCCGAACCCGGAGTCGCTGGCGTACGGTGGCGCCGGACTTCCGGAGAAGCCGCTCTACAAGGTCGGCTTTCGGCAGACCGACCTCTGGGACGGCTACGATGGTTCACCGGACGACGTCCTGTTCATAGACATCTACGAGCACTGGCTGGAGCCGAAGGAACACGGCGGAGGGGAGAGATAACCTTGGGCGAGAACGGGCACGACCACTCACACGAGGAGCCGCAGCATCGCAGGAGCCCGTGGGCGGCGCGCATCCGGGCCGTCGAGGAGTTGCTGGAGGAGAGGGGCGTCTTCACCAGGGAAGAGGTGGAGGCGCAAATAGCGTACATGGAGGCTCGCACCTACGAGAACGGCGCGCGGCTCGTGGCCCGCGCGTGGGTGGATCCGGCCTTCAAGGAGCGCCTGCTCTCCGACACGAAGGCCGCCGCCGCCGAGCTCGGCATGGACGCCTCGGGAACGGTCGAGTTCGCGACGGTCGAGAACACCGGCGAGGTCCACAACGTCATCGTCTGCACGCTGTGCTCTTGCTACCCCCGGGCCATCCTCGGCCGTCCGCCGGACTGGTACAAGAGCCCCGCCTACCGCTCCCGCGTCGTCGCGGAGCCGCGCGCGGTGCTGCGGGAGTTCGGGCTGGAGTTGCCGGAGAACAGGCGCATAGCCGTCCACGACAGCTCGGCGGACCTTCGTTACCTCGTCCTTCCGCAGCGCCCGATAGAAACGGAGGGAATGGACGAAGGCGAGTTGGCCGCGCTCGTAACGCGGGACAGCCTAATCGGGACGGGCGTCCCCCGCACCGGGCGCGAGGTCAGCAGAATTTAGCGAACCATCCCTAGACGCCTCCAAACTGGCGGCTGCCGCCTCCACGTGCGATGATACGGCTGGAGCTTATCCGAGGGGGTGATCCAATCGAGAGGGTGCATTGCATTGTGCCAAATATCGGTCGAGCCGTAATCGGGTCGAAGCACCGGGCACAGACATCATCGCAGTGGGGATAGGGAATGCAGTGCAGGAGGAGGAGTTGATGGCGACCGCAGCGAGCGCACAACGGACGGGAGAATTGAACCCGCGGGCACGAAACGCAATACGGGGAGCCTGGATGGGGTTCTTCGTGGACATGTTCGACATCTACCTGCCCATCATAGTACTGGCGCCGGCCCTGATCTACTTCATAGCGCCGGAACTGAGCGCTTCCGCGACCGCTATCGTAGGCGGTTCGATCTTCGCGGCGACGCTGATCGGGCGGCCTATAGGGGCTTTGATCTTCGGGCACCTCGCGGACAGCGTGGGCAGGAGGCGCACGACCATAATTGCCCTGCTTGGCTCTGGGGTGGTGACGATTCTCATGGCCCTGCTGCCGGGATATGCACTACTGGGTACTACGATCGTCTTTATCTTCATTGTCCTGCGTCTGGTCAATGGTATCTTCGTCGGCGGAATATACTCGGCGGCGAACCCGCTGGCGATGGAGTACTCTCCCAAGGAGAAGCGGGGTTTCTACGGGGCGTTGATCATGACCGGATACCCGCTGGCATACGCGGCCATCTCCCTGCTCACCCTGGTCCTGCTCCAGTTCATATCGGCCGGGGGCCTGAACTCACCCTACGTGCAGTGGGGCTGGAGGATACCGTTCGTCATCAGCGCCCTGATGATCTTCACCCTCGTCTACTACTTTGTCAACTCCGTGTCCGAGTCGGAGGTCTTTGAAGAAGCCTCCGAATCCGAGTCCGAAGGGGGTGGCGGGTCCCCCCTCATAGAATTATTCAAGGGCGATAACTTGCACAGCTTCGTGCAGGTGTTCGTGATGATGGCTGGTTTCTGGCTGACGCTGTACGCGGCTTCGGCAATGCTCCCCGCCCTGCTCACCTCCGAGCTCGGCCTCTCCGGAACCCAGCTCACTATCACCCTGACGATCGCCTTCCTCGTCCTCGCCGGGTCCTACATGGCGGCGGGCGTGATCAGCCAGAGGTTGGGGCGTCGGCCGTACATAATCGTGAACGCCGTCGTCATGGCAACGGTCGGCACCTTCCTCTACTACTGGCTCATAAGCACGGCACCAGCGAACCTCTTTGTGATCATCCTCCTCGTGACGGCGATCGTGTCCGTGGTGACCGCGCCGTGGGGCCTGACGACCTCCTACATCAACGAGCGCTTCCAGACCGGCGTGCGAGCTTCCGGCTTCGGCCTTGGCTACAGCCTGGCGGTTATCCCCCCGGCGTTCTACGCCTTCTACCAGGCGGGCCTGGCCAGCTTTATGCCCTTCAAGTACACGCCGCTGCCCCTGCTGGTGATAGGGGCCCTGCTCATGCTTATCGGGGCGGTATGGGGTCCGGAGACGAAGGACGTGGACTTCCACGAGCAGGTAGGTGCGACGCCGGAGGCCGGAACCCGTGGCGAGGATCATCTCGCGAGGGGTGCTCAGGCCGTCCCTGGAACCGAACGCAACCCCGGTAGGTAGCCGGGAGAAGACCGGAAGCGGGCCGATAACGACGCAAGCCGCCGTGATGGTTGCGTCTGATCCCGGCTGGCGGGATCGGCCCGCTTCTAGTCCCCCAACTTCCGCGCCCACGAAGCCCTGCCGTTGCTCGAGGAGTACCTTCCGTAGCCGGTAAGTCTGTGTGACCGCGCGGCGGTGGAAGGACGATCCGGGAGGAGGGGTCGTATGAAGCCCAAGCTGGGCTTGATCGGTCTGGGCAACATAGGCGAGCCCATGTGCCGCCAGCTCATCAAAGGGGGCTACGAAGTCTCCGTCTACGACGTCGGTAGCGAGGCCGTGGCCCAACTGGAGGACACCGCCGCCGAACCGGCGGCGAGCCCGAAGGCGCTTGCATCCGTCGCGGACGTGGTGCTCCTGTCACTGCCCAACTCGGCGGTGGTCGAGGAGGTCGTGCTCGGGGAGGACGGGCTGCTAGAGAGCCTCTCGGCCGGCAAGGTCGTGATCGATACGTCGAGCTCGAAGCCATCCTCGACCCGGACGATCTCGGAGAGGCTCGCGGAGGCCGGGATCGACATGCTCGACGCGCCCGTCAGCGGCGGGGTGATAAAGGCCCGGGAGGGAACACTTGCGGTGATGGTGGGGGGCAGGCGGGAGGTCTTCGAGAGGTGCTCGCCGATCCTCCGGGCGTTCGGAGGTCAGATCTTCTTCGTCGGGGACCACGGCGCCGGCCACCTGGCCAAGGCCCTGAACAACCTGCTCTCGGCAACGACGCTGGCGAGCGCTGCGGAGGCCGTGATCCTCGCCGAAAGGGCCGGGCTCTCCCCTGACCTGTTCGTGGAGGTCATCAACGCCAGCAACGGCAGGAGCTACTCGACCGAGGTCAAGTTCCCCAAGTACATCCTCGATCGGTCCTTCGACGACGGGTTCGCGACCGCCCTGATGAGCAAGGACCTGAAGATCGCCCTCGAAGCGGCCGCCGAGATCGACTTCCCCATGCTCATCGGCTCGACCGTCGCCCAGGTCTGGCAGGCCGCGGTGGCCCAGGGAAACGGCGCCAAAAGCCACACGCAGATATACGCTTTCCTGGAGGACGTGACCGGGAGCCGGGATGCGGAGACGAAGGCACCGTGAACGCGTCACCAACCGGTCGCCCGGCCCGCCGAGACCCCCGCTACCCGGGAGGGACCAACGCAGGCGTGGGCCCGGACGGAGGGGGGTTCCCCTGCGTTCCCGACGCTGGCCTGCACGGGAGACGGACCGGGTGACGGCTCCGCGGCCCCACTTCCCCCAAAGAGAATGGTTCGGGTCGTTGCAGGAGGCGGTCGCCGCGGACGAGGAGATGGGGGTTATCGGACGCTGGTGCGACCTGAACCTGGCCCTCGCCATAGATGAGGAGCTCATCTTGCTCCGCATCCGGGCGGGAAAGGTAGTAGACGTCGTGTTTGCCCCCGACATCGGCGCTTCGTGGCGCGTAACCCTGCGCGGGACGATCGAAGACTGGAGGACGTTCTTGCAGCCGGTGCCGCCTCCCTTCTATACGGACGTGCTCGCCATGAACAGCCGCGTGCCGTCGTTCGGCATAGAAGGGGACCGCGGGGTTCTCGTCCGCCACCTGCGCGCGCTCGGGAGGATCTTCGATCTCGCCCGGCGCCTGGGGGCCGGTAGTGCCTGAGTTCGACCCGATAACCGGCAGATACGTCTACCTGGACACCACAAGGGGGCGCGTCCGCGTCTTTTTCGAGGAGGCCGGCAGCGGCAGGCCCCTCGTGTGCCTGCACACCGCGGGGTCCGATTCGCGTCAGTACCGGCACCTGCTGTGCGATCCGGCGGTGACCTCCGGGTGGCGCGTCCTCGCCTTCGACCTGCCCCACCACGGGCGCTCGCTGCCACCCGAGGGCTGGTGGAAGAAGGAGTACCTGCTCACCCGCGAAGACTACGTCGGTGCGATCATGGCCTTCGTCCGGACGATGGAGCTGGACCGGCCCGTGGTCCTCGGCTGCTCGATGGGCGGGGCGGTCGTGCTCGAGTTGGCCCGCCTCCACGGGGCGGAGGTCGGCGCCGTGATCGGCCTCGAAGGGGCGAGCAAGATCGAGGGCCGTTTCCTCGACTGGTCCGTGATGCCGGACGTCGACGGTTCGGTGGTGGCGGCGTCGTGGACCTACGGCCTCATGGCGCCCCAGAGCCCGGAGCCTTCCCGCCGCGAGGTGTGGTGGACGTACAGCCAGGGCGGCCCCGGCATCTACCGCGGGGACACGTACTTCTACAGCGTGGACTGGGACCTGCGCGGACGCGAGGGCGAGATAGACACCGGCAGGTGCCCGGTCTACCTGTTGACCGGCGAGTACGACTACGCGTGCACCGCGCAGGAGTCGGAGGCGACCGCCGCCGCCATACCGGGGGCAGAGTTCCGCAAGATGGAGGGCATCGGGCACTTCCCGATGGCGGAGAACTACCCCGCGTTTCGGGAGTACCTGTTCCCGGTGCTCCGGGAGCTCGAGCAGGGGTAGACCCGGGTCGGGCAACGTTTGGAACCCTAATAGGAAGGAGAGAGATGGCAACTCAGGAGGAGAAGCAGGCGTACGTCGATGGGATGGTCGAGAAGCGCGGCTACGTGCTCGACTACCACAAGGTGATGGCCGCCCAGGACTACGACGTCTTGCAGGCCGCCAACGGCCTCGTCGAGGCGGCTTACCTCAAGGAGCGCCGACTCGACCGCAAGACAAAGGAGCTGCTGTTCATCCTCAGCCTGACCGTGATGCGGGCGAGCAAGGGCCACATCCAGAGCCACATCCGGGTCGCCCTGGACCTCGGCCTCTCCAAGGAGGAGATACTGGAGGCCATTGAGATCTCCCTGCCCGAGGCCGGCATCGTGGCCTTCCAGGAGGGCTTCGAGGCCTGGCGGGAGGTCACGGGGGCCGAGGGCATCGAGCCAACGGTCGAGGCGCACGCGGGAGGGTCCGGGTCCAGATAGGTTCCGTGGCACGGGGCTGCCCGTGCGCGGTCCTGGTCCGCGAGATTGGTAAAGCGTGAGGATTGTGCAACGGGGCCCAGACGATTCTCGCAACGGACCGCCGGGACTCGTCGGCTAGGCGATGCGGACCGCTATGCCTTCCAGCCCCTCCTTCGCCGGCGGGAACCGTTCCATCACGAGAGGGTCGTGGCCGGGCACCACGTGCGCCGGGGAGTCGGCGAGGGAGCGGACGAGGTCGAAGGCGCCGTACATCTGGGCCAGGTCCGTGACTATGCTGAACGGGCGGTCCTGCTCTATGTTGGCGTAGAAGTGCGCGGCGTCGGAGGCGAGGACCACCCGTCCCCGGGACGTCCCGATCCTGACGACCTGCAGCCCGCGGGAATGGCCTCCGGTCCGATGCACCTCTATCCCCGGCACCACCTCCTCGCTGCCGGCGACGAAGCGCAGCCGGCCGGCGAAGTTCTCCCGCACGAGTTGGAGCACGTCTTCCGGCTCGACCATCCCGCGAAAGTGCGGCCTGCCGGCGTACCTGCCCGTCCAGAACCCCATCTCCTCCTCCTGCACCACGAAGGTTGCGGCGGGGAACTTCTCCAGGTTGCCGACGTGATCGTAGTGGAGGTGGGTGAGGATAAGGAGCGGAACCCGTCCGCCGTCTATGCCCAGTCCCCCGAGGCCCTCGGTGGGGCACCGGAGGTGATCCCGCCCGCGCCGGGCGGCCACCTCGGCGTTGAAGCCGGCGTCGATCACGACGGTGTGCTCTTCGGAGACGGCCGCCCAGACGAAGTAGTCCATGGGCATGGGAACGTCGTGAGGATCGTGGCCGTAGAAGTGCTCGCCGCTGCGCGCCTCGCGGGTCGCGTACCTGACGGCGTAGACCTCGAAGTGTGATCTCTCGGGCGTCATAGGGCTCCTGGTGGCACCATCCTGGTATCGGCGCGTACCGGTCGGGTCGTCCGCTTCTCGAAGAGGATTCTACGGGCTCCTCGTGCCCGGCGCCGACGGCGGGGGGTACCGCACCCGACGCGGACAACGAGCCGGAGCAGAGAAACCGGCCTAGGTGTGGTGGGCGGGTCGGCGGCTCGAGTCCGCCCGCGCGGGGGACCCGTCGGCTCGCCCCTGGTCCGTCCGGTCCGACAGGCCACGCGAACGGAGTAAACCGCTTACCTTCTTGAGCCCCAGGCGCATCCGGCCCTTGACCGTGCCAAGCGGCAGGGCGAGGAGGTTGGAGATCTCGACGTGGGTGTAACCCGAGAAGTAGGCGAGCTCCAGTATCTTCAGCTGCTCCTCCGGCAGCGTGCCCAAGGCCTCCCTTATCTGCTCGCGCTGGCGGTTGCGCCACGCCTCGGCGAACGCCTCAGAAGGCTGCGAGCGCGGCGCCGAGCGCTCGGCC
>DASYWA010000217.1:0-10090 GCA_035936475.1 Rubrobacter sp.
AGGTCGAGGTGGTCGCGGGTAAGGTTGGTGAAGAGCGCGCCGGCGAAGCGCGTGCCCGTCACCCGCTTGAGCGCGACGCCGTGCGAGGAGACCTCCATCACCACGTGCTCCACGCCGGCGTGCAGCATCTCAGCGAGCGTCCCCTGCACCTCCGGCGCCTCGGGCGTCGTCCGCACCGCGGGCCTGCGACCCCCGGCCACGATGGTCTCGGCCGTGCCCATGAGGCCGCACCTCTCCTCGCCGCGCGCGCCACAGAGCACGGCGTGGAGCACGTACGAGGTCGTGGTCTTGCCGTTGGTCCCCGTGACGCCGTAGACGGCCAGCGCCGCCGAAGGGTCCCCGTGAACCACCCTGGCGAGGGCGGCCAAAGCCTCCCTGGCATCGGGGACGACGGCGGTCGGGACTCCGTCCACGGGGCGCTCGGCGACGACGAGGGCGGCGCCCCGGCGGGCGGCCTCGGCGGCGAACAGGGCACCGTCGTGCCTGAAGCCCGGGATCGCGACGAACGCGAAGCCGGGACGTACGGCCCTGGAGTCGTGCGTGACGCCCGAGACGGAGCGCACCCCCGGGGGCACCTCCACCCCGAGGACTCGCGAGAGGTTTGCCGGGTCGAGATCCACGCCGGTAGTGTAGCAAGAGCGCCCCCGCATCTACCCGGCCATCTACCCGTAGATATGCCATCCGGCCAGCTTTGGAGCGAAAAAAGATCGAAACAGCCTCGAAACATTGTCGAAACATAACGTTTGTTGTATACACGCGGTCGCGGGGCAAAAGAAAACACACGAAATAGGCGAAAACTTCGATGACGGTCAATATGTGGTGTGCTACCCTACGCGGGTTAATTTTCACGAGGAGTTAACAAACGCGCTCCCGGCGTCAAGAAGCGGCGATGGCAAACCGGCTACGAGAGGAGATCAATGGCGGCCCAGAACTCCATGATGCTGGCTGAGAGAACCGACGAGCTTTTGAATCGGGGGCGAACCCAGGGGTTCCTCAGCGCGGATGAGGTCGCCGGTCTCGTGCAGGAGGGGGATCTCTCGGCCACCGAGGTCGAGGAGTTCTACGCCGCGCTCGAAGAAGAGGAGATAACGCTCGTCTCCGGCGAGGTGGCCGAGGCGGCCAAAGGTGGCGGGAAGCCCGCCACCGTGCAGGTCCCCGAGGCGCCTGCGGCCCAGATCGCGCACGCCGTCGCGACGGGCGACTCCATAAGGATGTACCTCGCCGAGATCGGGCGCGTGCCGCTCCTGAACCACGCCGACGAGATCCGCCTGGCTAACGGCATCGCCCGCGGCTGCAAGAGGAGCAAGGACCGCCTCGTCGAGGCGAACCTGAGGCTCGTCGTCTCCATCGCCAAGAAGTACAGGAACCGCGGGGTCTCCTTCCTCGACCTCATCCAGGAGGGGAACCTGGGTCTCATCCGGGCGGCCGAGAAGTTCGACCCGTCCAAGGGCTTCAAGTTCTCGACGTACGCCACGTGGTGGATCCGCCAGGCCATAACCCGCGCCATCGCGGACAAGGGCCGCACCATCCGTATCCCGGTGCACATGGTCGAGAAGGTCAACAAGTACCACCGCACCCACCGGCGCATGGTCCAGGGCCTCGGGCGCGAGCCCTCCGAAGAGGAGATAGCCAGCGAGCTCGGCGTCTTTGTCGAGGAGATCCAAAGGCTGCAGGAGATCAGCCAGCGGTCCATCAGCCTCGCCACCCCGGTAGGCGACGACGACTCCTCCGAGCTCGGCGACTTTCTCGAGGACGCGGGCTCCGTCACCCCGACGGACGCCGTCTCCGAATCCCTCCTGAAAGCGCACCTGCGGGAGGCGCTCGACGAGTTGCCGGAGCGGGAGCGCCAGATCATCGAGCTCCGCTTCGGGATGAAGGACGACAGGCCGCGCACGCTCGAAGAGGTCGGCCGCGAGTTCGACATCACGCGCGAGCGGGTGCGCCAGATCCAGATGAAGACCCTGAACCTCCTGCGCGAGCAGCGCCGCACCCAGAACCTGCGCGAGTACCTCCGCTAGGCGGAGAACCGGCGCGCAAAGCCCGGTAGACTCTGGGGCATGAGCGATTCTAAAGAAGTACTCGACTTTGCCTGTGACATCGCCCGGCGGGCCGGCGAGCTCCAGCTCTCGCGCGCGGAGAACGTCGGCGAGATCGTCGAGAAGGCCCCCAAGGACGTGGTCACGGAGGTGGACCTCCTCTGCGAGAAGCTGATGGTTGACGCCATCAGGGAGCGCTTCCCGGATGACGCCATCCTCTCCGAGGAGCAGGGCGGCGAGATCTCCGGGACGGGGCGGACCTGGTTGCTCGACCCCGTGGACGGGACGGCAAACTTCACCAAGGCGAACCCGATGTACTGCGCCTGCGTGGCCGTCCTGGAGGACGGGCGGGTCACCCACGCCGTCGTCGCCGCCCCCCGCATCGGGGACCTCTACCACGCGCGCCTCGGGGGCGGGGCCTTCAGGGAGACCAACGGGCAGACCATCCCCCTGCGCGTCAGCGAGACCGCGCGCCTGGAGTACGCCGTCGTCGGCGCGGACCTCTCGCTGCGCGGCTGGGGCCGCTCCCAGGAGCCGGGCCTGCAGAAGGTCCTCTTCGACTCCTGGCAGCTGCGCGCGCTGGGGAGCGCGGGAATCCGGGGCGCGTGGCTCGCCGCCGGCTACCTCGACGTCTCCGTCGGCACCCGCAACACCGCCTGGGACTACGCCCCGACGGTCCTCCTCGTCTCGGAGGCCGGTGGCCGGGCCACGGACCTCGACGGCTCGCCCTGGACCGTAGACTCCGAAGGACTCATCGCCACCAACGGCGCCGTCCACGACGAGGTGCTTGCGGCGCTCGCCGACGCTTCGGGGTAGGCGACTAGACCGCGCCGTCGGCTTTCGGCCTTCGTACCTCTAGCGGGGCCGATTTCGTGGCCGTACCGGCCCTCGCTGCCCGGGAGGGTCCGCGGCGGGCGCCGGGGAGGCCGCCGGCGCCGGGGAGGCCGGCGGCTGGGCGGCGGGGTCCCGGCCGTTCCGGAAGGGCCGATCCGGGTCGGGGCGTCTCCCCGGCGCGTCTGTCCTCGCGCGGGGCTCCGCGCGCTCTTCCCCGAAGGGCCACTCGCCGTTGCCGAAGATGCCGGGTTCGTCTTCCCTGTCGGGGCCTTCGTCGGCGGGTTCGTTCGGGGTCTCTTCGTCGGCGGTCTGCTCTTTCGGCGGCTCCGGTGGCGGCGGGGGTTTGACGTAGGTGCGGCCGTCGGTCTTGACCTCCAGGTCGAGGTCCGGGCTCGGGGTGTCGAACTGCTGGACGGGGAACTTCTGGACGGCGTTTTGCATGTAGAGGGACCAGATGTCCAAAGGGTAGTTCTCGCCGTTGATCTCCTCCAGCCCGTTTATGTTGACCATCGAGCGCCGCTCGTTCGGGTAGCCCACCCACACGCTCGTCGAGAGCTGCGGCACGAAGCCCACGAACCACGCGTCGATAAACTCGTTGCTCGTCCCGGTCTTGCCGGCCGCCGGGCGCCCTATCTCGGCGTCGAGGTCGTGGTAGTAGCTGGCCGTGCCGTCCTCCACCACGCCGCGTAAAGAGTCCGTGACCACCGCCGCCTCGTCGCGGCTGAGGGCCTCCTCCCCCACCAGGCGGTGCTCCTCGACCGTCTCCTCCTCGCCGTCCTCCTCGCGGGTGACCTTCTGGACCAGGTAGGGCTCCATGTGGGTGCCGGCGTTGGCGAAGGTCGAGTAGGCCGAGGCCATCTCCAAGGGGGTCACCCCGACGCGGAGCCCCCCGATGGCGGTCGACGGGTAGGCGTCGATCTCGCTCTCTATCCCTAGGTCGTGGGCCATGTCCACCACGCTCTGGAGGCCTAAGTCGAGCGCCAACTGCACGAAGACCGTGTTGTCCGAGTCGGCCATCGCCTTCTCCAGGTTGATGGGTCCCCGCTCTATAAAGTCGTAGTTGTCGACGACGTAGGGGTCTTCGCCCTCCCCCATCGGCACCTCCAGGTGCTCGGAGACGTACATGGTCTCGGGCGAGAGGCCCTGGTCCACGGCCTCGGCGTAGACGAAGGGCTTGAACGCGCTGCCGGACTGGCGGTGGGCCTCGGTCGCCAGGTTGAACTTGACCTGCCTGAAGTCCGAGCCGCCGACCATCGCCCGGACGGCGCCCGTCCCGGGGTCTACCGAGACGAGCGAGGCCGAAGGGTCCCCCGAGGCCGGGTCGACGACGGAATCGACGGCATCGTCGGCCATCTCTTGCAGCTCGGGGTCGAGGGTCGTGTAGATCTTCAACCCCCCCTCGTAGACGGCGTCGTCACCGTACTCCCTGGCGAGTTCCTTGCGCACGGCGTTGAGGAAGTACTCGTTGTCGTTCTCGTACTGGACGCGGCCCCGGCTCAAATCGAGGCCCGTCTCTACCGCCTCGTCGTGCTCTTTTTTGGTTATGTAGCCGTAGTTGAGCATCCTGTCGAGGACCACGTCGCGCCGCTTTTTGGCGGTCTGGGGGTCGGCGAAGGGGTCGTAGACGCCGGGGAGGTTGATGATGCCGGCCAGGAGGGCGGATTCGGGGAGCGTGAGGTCTGCGGCCTTCTTGTTGAAGTACGTCTTGGCGGCCGCCTCGGCGCCGTAGGCGTTGGCGCCGAAGTAGACGGTGTTGAGGTACTGCTCCAGGATCTCCTCCTTGGAGTGCTCCTTCTCGTACTGCCACGCGAGCGACCCCTCCACGAACTTTCTCTGGAACGAGGGTACGTACCGGTCTTCCTGGGCGATGTACGTGTTCTTGATGAGCTGCTGGGTGATCGTCGAGCCGCCCTCCTGGATCGAGAGGGTCTTCGCGTTCTCGACGGCGGCGCGGCCGATGGCCTCGAAGTCCAGCCCACGGTGCTCCTCGAAGCGGTGGTCCTCTATGGCGACGACCGCGTCCCGGAGCGTGGGGTCGATGTCGTCGAGGCCCACCACGAAGCGGTTCTGGACGCCGTAGAGCTGCTCGACGACCTCGCCGTCGGCGTCGTAGACGGTGGAGGTCTGGGCGAGCTCCGTGGAGCGGTAGCTGTCGAGGTCTGGCATCTCGTCGGCGAACGCCCTGTAGGTGTTGGCAGCACCTGCGAAGAGGGCTACGGTGCCGAGGATCGTCGCCGCGCAGAGGAGCAAGAAGACGTTCCTGATCCTCTGAAGCGCCCTCCCGCCGCCCCTGCGCGCCCGGCGCCGGCGGCGGCCCATCCTGACCAGGTCGCCGTTGTGCATCGAGCGGCTATTATACAGAACGCCCGTCCGAGACCGGAAAAGGAGCCGACATCACCCCCGCACACCTGCCCCGTGAAGACTTCCCCGCCCTCGCGGACAACGACTTCGCCTACCTGAACTCCGGCGCCAGCGGCCCGCCGCCCCACCGCGTGATCGAGGCCATGCGCGAGGCCGACGACCTCTGCTCGGGCCCCGCCTACCTCGAAGGCGTCGGCCTCTTTCAACGTCAGGCGGAAGCCAACGCCCGCGCCCGCGAGGCCGCGGCCCGCCTCGTGAACACCGGCCCGGACGACATAGCCCTCACCCAGAACACCACCCACGGCATGAACCTCGGCGTCGCCGCCATCGACTGGCGCGAGGGGGACGAGGTGGTCTCGACCCTTACGGAGCACCCCGGCTGCCTGATGCCGCTGCACGCCGCGGGCAAACGCTTCGGGGCGAAGCTGAACCTCATCCCTCCCCCGGTCACGGCGGAGAAGATCGAAGCCGCCCTCACCCCGCGCACCCGCCTCATAGCGCTCTCGCACGTGGACTGGACGGACGGCCGGGTGCTGCCGCTCGCCGAGATCTGCGCCCTCGCCCGCGACCGCGGCATCCTGACGCTCGTGGACGGCGCCCAGTCCGTCGGGAACATCCCCGTGGACGTCCCCGCCACGGGCGCCGACATGTACGCCTTCACCGGGCACAAGTGGGTGCTCGGGCCCGAGGGCATGGGCGCGTTCTACGCAAGGCCAGGCCTTTCGGTCCACAGCCCGAACGTCGGCTACCACTCGCTCTCCGGCCCCGCCGATTTCGACAAGCACGGGGACTACGAGCTCCGCCCCGACGCCCGGCGCTTCGAGGCCTCCACCATGAGCGCCGCGCTCGCGGGGAGGAGGGCTTCGCGGAGATCCGGCGCCTGGCCGACGGGCTGATGGAAAGACTCTCCGGGCTGCCGCGCGTCTCTTTGCGCTCGCCGCGGCCGGCCGGGAGCGGGCTCGTGAGCTTCGAGGTCGAGGGCGTGGAGGCGAAGGACGCGGCCGAGCGGCTGCTCCGCCAGAGGTTCGTCGTGCGTTTCGTCCCCGCCGAGAGGCCCTACATCCGGGCGAGCACTCACCTGTTCAACACGGAAGAGGAGCTAGAGGCGCTGACGGAGGCCGTCGCGGGGCTCTAGCCGGCCGCCTGAATTTCGTCGCGCAAGAGCAAGTCCACCACTGACTCGATATCCGGTAAGAGGTGGTCGGGCTCGGCTTCGCGCAAGGTGTCCTCGGAGAAGGCGCCCCAGCTTACGGCGACGCTGCGGAGGCCCGCGGCCTTCGCGGCCTGCACGTCGAACGGGGAGTCGCCGACGTAGACGGCCTCGTCCTTGGGGATGCCGCCCACGAGCTCGAGGCCCTTGAGGAGGGGATCGGGGTGGGGCTTGTGCCTTTCCGTGTCCTCCATGGTGACGAAGCGGTCCACGACGAGGTCGAGGCCGGGGAATTTTTCGAGAGCCATCTCGACGGAGCGGCGGCGTTTGGAGGTGACGACGACGATCCGCACGCCGGCGGCGCGCAGGCGCGAGAGGGCCTCGTCCACGCCGGGGAACTCCGCTATCAGGGCGTCGTGGTGCTCCTCGTGGTGGGCGCGGTAGGCCTCGAGGAGGAGCTCGGATCTCTCGGCGTCGAAGAGCTCCATCTGGCGCGGGAGGGGCTGGCCGACGTTGGCGAGGAGCTCCTCGCGCGAGAAGTCGTCGCGGCCGAGGACGGAGGAGGTGGCGTGGCGCATGGACTGGAAGATCATCTCCGTCGTGTCCACGAGCGTGCCGTCGAAGTCGAAGAGGACGGCGGCGAGCACTACGGGTTCGTACCGTTCAGCAGGGAGTTCACATCCCAGGTGCCTATCTCTTCGAGGCCGGCGTCGTCGGTGAGCTCCAGGTGGACCGGGGTCACGCTGATCTCGCCGTCCGCGATGGCCGCGAAGTCCGTGTCCTCCTCCTCGTGGTAGCCGGGCGGGTTGTTGTAGATGTCGTACCCGACCCGCCCGTCGGCGTCTTTGACCTCGACGAGCTCGTCCTTGTACATCCTGCGCCCGAGCCTGGTGACGCGCGCGCCCTTGAGGTCTCCGCTGGTCCTGTTCGGGGCGTTGACGTTCAGGATGCGCCCGCTGGGCAGGCCTTTCAGGGCGACCTTCGCCAGGCGGGCGACGAACTCGGCGGCGGCCTCGAAGTGGAGGCCGTCGTTCATCGGCGTGAGCTCCTCGGCGCTCTCGTGCCAGGGACGGTCGATGCTAAGGGAGGCGGCGATGCCCGGGACCCCGATGACGATGCCCTCCATAGCACCCGCCACGGTGCCCGAGTAGGTTATGTCGTCGCCCAGGTTCTCGCCGTGGTTGATCCCGGCGACCACCAGGTCCGGCTCGAAGTCCATGAGACCCAACGCCACGAGGCGCACGCAGTCCACGGGCGTCCCGGAGCACGCGTAGCCGACTTGCCCGTCGGCCATCTTCCGCTCCTCGACGTGCAACGGGCGGCCGAAGGAGATGCTCCGTCCGACGCCGCTGCGGTTCTGGTCGGGGGCGACGGTGAGGACGTCGGCCACCTTCTCCAGCGCCTGGCGGGCGGCGAGCAGGCCCGGGGCGTCTATTCCGTCGTCGTTGGTCAAAACTATGCGCACGGGGTCGAACTTCTCCGTTTCTTTGCGGTCAACACCCTCGAAAAGGTTCTGGATTCTACCATCCCGACGTTCGAGGACGTGGCACGGACGTTACGAAATATCCGAGGTGGCGGATCATTAAGATCTTCAAAGAACGGTAGACAAAGCTACAAGAGTAAGGTAGCTTACCCTGGCTGTTGACCGCGAAGTCTCCGAGAGGTGCGTGATGACCGTGGACGCCAGAGATTGGTTTAAGCATCGCTCATATGACTACCGGCGGTTCTCCGACCTCGAGAATCTGGGCCGACGCAAGCAAGAGCGCGGCCTCACGGTAACCGCGGTCCTGCCCTCCCGCAACGTCGCGGACACCATCGGCGCGATCGTTGACAAGATCCACGCCGTCAACGGGGACGCGGGCGGTAACCCGCTGGTCGACCAGATCCTGGTGGTCGACGCCGACTCCCCGGACGGCACCGCCGACGTCGCCGCCGACCGCGGCGCCGAGGTCTTCTCGGAGAACGAGCTTATGCGTGAGCACGGCGGCGCCCACGGCAAGGGTGACGCGATGTGGCGCTCCCTCTCCGTGGCCCGCGGCGACGTCGTCATGTTCATGGACGCGGACACGAGGGACTTCGAGCCCCAGCTCGTCTACGGCATCCTCGGCCCCATCCTCGAGGATCCGGCGGTGCGCTACGTCAAGGCCGCCTACCGGCGCCCGTTCAGGAGCGAGGAGACCCTGCAGGTGGATGGCGGCGGGAGGGTCACCGAGCTCTCGACCAAGCCGCTCTTCAACCTGTTCTACCCCGAGCTCACCGGCTTCGTGCAGCCGCTCGCCGGCGAGTTCGTGGCCGACAGGGATCTTTTCCGCTCCATCCCGTTCCTCACCGGCTACGCGGTGGAGACCGGGATCATGATCGACGCCTACAAGAAGGTAGGCCTCGACGCGATGGCCCAGGTGGACCTCGGCACCCGCCAGAACCGCCACCAACCCTTGCGCGACCTCTCCCGCATGTCCTACGCAGTCCTGCGCGCGGTAGCCCGGCGGATGAGGCAGGAGGGTCGCCTGAACCAGACGAGCGACCCCGACGCTCCCGTGTCCCCCTTCCAGTTCAGCGACTACCTGCACGCGGTCGCCACCCCTGATGGCCTCCAGCTCCAGGAGTACGTCGAGGAGCTGGTCGAGCGACCGCCCATCGAGGAAGTCCTCAGGGTCCGCTAGGAACGTCGCGTCCGGCTCGCCACCGGCTGGCGCCCGCCGGGAAGGGCCACGGGGCAGACCCGAGACGGTCGGGTTCGGCAACAGGTCGAAAGACTGCTGCGCCGGTTCGGGCGTGCAAGATCGGGGGACAGCGGGTAGCATAGCCCCGGTTATCCGCCCGAGAAAGGACGCAGGCGCTTGGACGTCTTATTTAGCCCGGAGAACTTGATCGCGCTGCTCACGCTGACGCTGCTGGAGATCGTGCTCGGCATCGACAACGTGGTCTTTATCTCGATCCTGGCTGACAAGCTGCCCGAGCACCAGAGGGCGCGCGCCCGGCGCCTGGGGCTGGGGCTGGCGCTGATCACCCGCATTCTGCTGCTCCTCTCGTTGGCCTGGGTAATCCGCCTGACGGAGCCTCTCTTCGCCGTAGTCGGGCAGGAGATCTCGGGCAGGGACCTGATCCTGATCGGAGGCGGCCTCTTCCTTTTGGGCAAGAGCACATACGAGATCCACGAGAACCTGGAGGGCGAGGAGGGCCACAGCAGCGCGAAGACGCGGGCCACCTTCGCCGGGGTGCTCATCCAGATCCTGCTCCTCGACATAGTCTTCTCGCTAGACTCGGTGATCACGGCCGTCGGTATGGTGGACGAGATCATCATAATGATCGCCGCCGTCGTCATCGCCATCGTGGTGATGCTGATCTCCGCGGAGGCCGTCAGCGGCTTCGTCAACCGCCACCCCACCATAAAGATGCTGGCCCTGAGCTTCTTGCTCCTGATCGGGCTCGCCCTGCTCCTCGAGGGCTTCGACCAGCACGTCCCGAAGGGCTACATCTACTTCGCGATGGGCTTCTCGGTCTTCGTCGAGTTCCTGAACCTCCGCGTCCGCCGCCGCCGGGAGCGGGCCCGCGCCGAGCAGGCCGCCGATCGGCCAGCCGATCGGCCCGTCCATCTCCGCCAGCGCTACGCCCGCGACGACGGCAGCGGGGCCGCCTCCTAGGACGAGCCGCTCTTTACGGGAGGCTCGGAATAAATGCCGAGCCTCCCCGCGGCCTGCCGACTTTC
>DASYWA010000218.1:0-19553 GCA_035936475.1 Rubrobacter sp.
ACGCTGTACATTTATGGTTCGAAATCAGCAGCCTCTGGTACCGAAATACGCCGTTGATTTCCGCGATTGTGCGCCGATAAATCGTCATCTTCCCGACCTTGCTGAGAGGTCTCCTCTTTTAAGGAAGAGTTAGACACCGCTCATCATATCCTTCTGCTTCCTCGACCGGCTGATCACATTTCTAGGGTTGGAAATTATGTTACTTGCCGGATAATCACCCCATGAGCGGAGGCCGGAACCTGAGAAGATCAGGTTCACATTACCAAAGCAAAGAGAGTGAGGAGAACTCAGATGGTCAATTTCAATCGGGTAATGTTGGCTGGCAACCTTGTCCGTGACCCCGAACTCAGGTTTACCTCTAACGGCATACCTGTCTGTAGCTTTTCTATAGCGGTCAATCGGGTCAGGTCAAAGGATGACGCGGCAGATTTCTTCAATGTCAGCGCATGGCGTGAGCTTGGCGAGACTATCGCCCAATACAAGAAGAAGGGTGATCCCATCCTGCTAGAAGGACGGTTGCAGTACCGCACATGGGAAGCTGAGGATGGAACCAAGCGCAGTGCGGTTGACGTGGTTGCCGATGGTGTTCAGTTTTTGGGCCGTAGCCAGAACCCTCAGTCAGAGGAATCTCCCTCGGAGGAAGAAGCTCCCTCTTCCACCAAGGGTGCTGCGTGAACCACTGCCATACCGTTTTGGTACTGAGGTACCCTTTGGAATCCTAGACTCGTAGAAGCCAACCTCGTCTCTTCGTTCAATTATTAATGAGCTAGGGCATGGGTCATCCTAGATATCAAAACCCTTTCCTGAAATTCCCCACACAATTTTGCCCCCTAGTACCATCAGCCCCATCTAGCCCCGAAAAGAGGCTTTTCCAGAAATTCCCCTCGACGTGCCTACACGTCTTGAGGCTCATATGGGTAGGAGTCCCGAGCAACAAAATGACACGGGAAACTAAGGGGGTTACACCCCTGCCCTTCAAGGGATTAAGTGTACTTACAGGATGTTTGTTTATGTACGCCAACGGACCACGCCACTTGTGGCTCGGTACCTTTACATCGGGGCATACGACCCTGCTGATTCGTGCGGTATTTGTGACGTGTTCCGCTGCTGTCAACCGGAGGAAGGGGGGCATTTTCAGCACTGGATCGGGAAGTCCCAAAAACACCCTATCAGAGTCTCCTGAGAGGCCCTCAGAAGCCTCACTGAGGCTCTCGAATACGTTTCTTGACCTCCGGGCCAGCGGGCAAAAGTTGGGGGCTTAGAAGCCGAATATATGGCCCTTGCCATCGAGAAATATCCGTCCATAACGTAGCCCCGCGACCGAGCCAAGAGGCGTATCTCAAGCGCCCACGGCTGGTGCGCCGAGCCGGAGCAAGGACGGTCTTTCATCGCACCCGATACCGAGGGCTACATCTGACAGCTACACGACAGCTGAGGGTGGCGAAAAGCGCGTTCGGCCCGTACAATCCCAAGAGAGGATTCGCGATAGGTAAAGGAAATCGTCAGGCCACACGCCTGTTCAAGCGCCGCTCGAGGCCGTTCGCCAGGTAGATCAGGGGCAGGCAGATCGCCAGGTAGAAGAACGCCGCCGCCACCAGCGGCGTCGCGTTGGCCGTCGCCGACTGGAGCACCCGCGCGGAGCGGAGCAACTCTTCGAGGCCTATCACCGAGACGATGGACGTGTCCTTTATGAGCATCACGAACTCGTTGGTTAGAGGGGGGATGACGCGGCGGAAGGCCTGCGGGACGATGATGTGGCGCATGGTCTGGGCGTAGGTGAGGCCCGAGGCCCGGCCCGCCTCCATCTGTCCCCTGTCTATGCTCTGGATGCCGGAGCGGAAGATCTCGGCGACGTAGGCTGCGCTGTTGAGGGTGAGGGCCACGAGGCCGGCGAAGAAGAGGCTCTCGATGCGGATGCCGATGTTCGGCGTGGCGAAGTAGATAAAGATTATCTGGACCAGGAGCGGGGTCCCCCGGAATACGTCTATGTAGACCTGGGCCGGGGCGGAGAGGATCTTCGAGCGCCCTATCTTCATGAGCGCCAGCACGAGCCCGAGGACTATGCCGAGCAACTCGGCGAGGAGCGCGAGCACGAAGGTGACGAGGAAAGCCTGCAGCAGGATGTCGAAGTTGTCGAAGACCACCCCGAGGTCCAGGTACTGCTCCTGGATGTTCGAGGGACTGAAGCGGCCCGGGTCGATCTCCACGGGCCACTCGAAAGGCAACGTGCTACCGTCCTACTCTGGGATCTCTTCCGGGGCGCGGCCGATCCACTTTTTGTAGATCTCCTCGTAGGTGCCGTCCTCTTTTATCTCCTGGAGCGCCTTGTTGACGTCCGGGCGCAGGTCGCTGCCCTTGGGGAAGGCTATGCCGTACTGCTCGCCGGTCGGGATGACCTGCACGATCTCCAGGGCCCCGTCCGAGCTGTTGACCTCGTCCTGGGAGACGGGTAGGTCGTTGATGATGGCGTCTATCTGCCCGTTGTTGAGCGCCGCAAAGGCGTCCTCGATGGTGTCGAAGGTGCGGACCTCACCGCTGAACTCGCCTTGGTCCTTGAACTCCTTGGCCTTGATCTCGCCGGTCGTGCCGATCTGGACGCCGACGGTGGCGTCCCCGATCTCGTCCACGGACCCTATGTCGGAGTCGCTCGGCACGAGCAGGGACTGGTCGGCGTTGAAGTAAGGGTCGGAGAAGTCTATGCGCTCCTGGCGCTCTGGCGTGATGGTCATGGCCGAGATGACGGCGTCGTACTGGTTGTTGGCGAGGCCGCCGATTATGCCGTCGAAGCCGACGTTCTGGTACTCGGGCGTAAAGCCCGCGCGCTTGCCGATCTCGTTCATGAGGTCTATGTCGAACCCGACGGGCTCGCCGTTTTTCTCGAACTCGAACGGCGGGTAGGCGATGTCCGAGGCGACGGTGATGTCTTCTCCACCCCCCTGCCCGCCTCCGCTTCCTCCACCGCCGCCGCAGGCGGCGAGCGTCGCCATCAACACTGCCGCCAGAAAGAACAGCGGCAGAACCCTCCCGAACAGACCCTTTGCCATAATGAAGCCCTTCTCCGTATCCGACGGGACCTGCGCGCGCAGGTCCCGAACCGTGGTTTCTGGAAAGCCAATATAGTTACGCGACGTTGTCCGGTCAAGCGTCGGGCCGGCGGCCGTGCTACGGTGCCGCACTGCCCGTCGGCTTTGTTTTGTAGGGGGGACCTCATGACGGACCTTGACCGGAAGCTCGTAGACGCCGTGACCCGCGAGGTCGAGGCCCGCCGCGACGACGCGGTGCGGCTCCTGCAGGAGCTGGTCCGCGTCTCCTCCACCACGGGGGAGGAGGGGGCCGTCCAGGAGAAGGTCGAGCACGCCTTCCGCGGGCGCGGCCTGGAGGTGGACGTGTGGGAGGCGAAGGCCGAAGAGGTCGAGCCCTACCGCGATCACGTCGGCGACCAGGAGATGTACGAGAACCGCCCGAACGTCGCCGGCGTCCGCCGGGGGCGGGGCGGCGGCCGGTCGCTGCTCCTCAACGCCCACGTGGACACGGTAGCGCCCGGCGAGCCGGGGGCCTGGGACCACGACCCGCTCGGGGGCGAGGTCGTCGGCGACAGGCTCTACGGCCGGGGCTCCTGCGACATGAAGGGCGGGCTCGTCACCCACCTGGCGGCGCTCGACGCTTTAGAGGCCGCCGGCGTCGAGCTGGCCGGCGACGTGACGGTGACGGCGACCGTGGGGGAGGAGAACGGGGGCTTGGGCGCCCTCTCGACCGTATTGCGGGGCTACAGGGCCGACGCCGCCCTCATAACCGAGCCCACGCGACTGCGGCTCGTGCCGGCCCAGGGGGGCTCGCTCGTCTTCCGCCTCACCGTCCCCGGGCGCTCCGCCCACGCCGCCGTCCGCGACGAGGGCGTCTCGGCCTTGGAGAAGTTCTTGCCGCTCTTCGAGGCGCTGCGCGGGCTGGAGAGCGAGCGCAACGCCGCGCTCTCCCATCCCCTCTACGATCACCTGGAAAACAAGGTTCCGATCAACATAGGCGTCGTGCGGGCAGGGAACTGGGCCTCGACCGTGCCGGAGGACTTGGTGGCGGAGGGCAGGGCCGGCCTGATCCCCGGCGAAGAGGTGGAAGCGTTCAAGGAGAGGGTCCGCGAACTCCTCTCCGGCGTCGCCACCAGGGACCCGTACCTGCGCGAGCATCCCCCGACCCTGGAGTGGTTCGGCGGCCAGTTCGCTCCGGCGGAGGTGCCCGCAGACGCCCCCATTTGCGAGGCCGTGAAGCGCGCCCACGCCCTGGTGACCGGACGAGAGCCCGCCGTCGAGGGGGTCTCCTACGGGGCGGACATGCGCCTCTTCGTCCGCTTCGGAGAGACGCCGTGCGTGATGTACGGGGCCGGGGACGTGCGCGACGCCCACGGGCCCGACGAGCACATAAGCATCCCCGACCTCGTCACCGCGACAAAGACCGTGGCGTTCTTGATCTCGGCCTGGTGCGGGGCGGCGACCGGCTAGCCCGGGAGAGGATCTGCCGTGACCGTCGAGTTGAGGATGTTGGTCCTCGGCGTAGTGCTTGGCCTCGTCCAGATCGTCGCCGCCTCCCACGCCGCGAGCCTGCAGCGCGGCTACCGGTGGACGTCCGGCCCCAGGGACGAGCCGACGCCGCCACTGAGGGGCGTGGCCGGGCGCCTCGACCGGGCGCTGCGCAACTTTCTCGAGACCTTCCCGCTGTTCGCCGCCGTCGTGCTCGCCGCGCACGTCTCCGATACCCACAGCGCGCTCACCGAGTGGGGGGCGTGGCTCTACCTCTGGGCCCGCGTCGCCTACGTGCCGCTCTACGTCGTCGGCGTCCCGCTCGTCCGCTCGCTCGTCTGGAACGTCGCGACGATCGGCATAGTGCTCTTCGTCGTCGCGCTCTTCCTGCGGTAGCCCCGCCGGGGGAGGCCGCCCGCGAGGGCCGACCGCCCTAGGGGAGCGCGGCGAGCAGCCGGTCGTTCTCCTCGGGGCCGCCGATGGTGACCCGGCTCCACCCGACGGGGTAGCCCAGGGCCTCGCCCTCGCGCACGAGCACGCCGGTCTTCTCGAAGAGCCGGGGCTCCGCGCCGACCATGACGAAGTTGGTGTGGGAGGGGACGTACTCCAGGCCCGCCGCGCCGAAGGCTTCCTGCACGCGCTCCCGCTCGCGCTTCATCAGTCGGGAGCGCCCGGCTATGGCCTCCGGCTGGCCCAGGGAGGCCTCTGCGGCGGCCTGGCCCGCCTGGTTCACGCTGAACGGCACGTGCGCGCTCCAGACGAGAGCGGCGAGGCTTCCCGGGGCGAGGCCGTAGCCGATCCTGAAGCCCGCGAGGCCGTGCACCTTCGAGAAGGTCCTCGTCGAGACGACGTTCTCCGACTCGAGCACCAGCTCGTGAGAACCCGCGTACAGCGGGTCGTCCACGAACTCGTAGTAGGCCTCGTCCAGGATCAGGAGCACGCCCTCCGGGAGGGCCTGTGCGAAACGCCGCACCTCCGAGAGCGGGTGGTAGGTCCCGCTCGGGTTGTTGGGGTTGCAGAGGATCACGGCCCGCGTCTCCCCCGTCACGCCCGCGAGCATCGCGTCCAGATCGGCCCTGTGGTCGTCGTCGAGGGGGACCTTCTTCGCCTCCAGACCGACCACGCGCGCGGCGGAGACGTAGAAGGGAAAGGAGGGCCAGGGGATGACGACCTCGCCCGGGCGGTCGAGGACCTGCATGAGGTCGACGAGCGTCTCGCTGGAGCCGTTGCCGACGACGACGTTTTCGGTCGAGAGGCCGGGGTTGGCGCGGGCTATGGCCTCGCGCAGAGGCGTCGCGTCGCGGTCGGGGTAGCGCCCGGCGCGGGAGAGGGTCTCGACTATCGCGGCCTTCGCCTCGGGCAAGGGCCCGAAGGAGAGCTCGTTCATCGTCAGCTTGACGTACCTTTCGGAGCCGCGGTCCACCGAGATCTCCTCCCGCAGCCGCGGCGGGTTGTAGGGGCTTACGCCTTCGAGCACAGACCTCGTCTTCACGCCGACTCCGATCTCTTCTCGGGAACAGCACCCGCCCGGAAAAGATAGCCCCCCGCCACCCCGACCGCAACGCGCCTCACCCCGGTGGACCTACCCCCTCGAACCCCACCCCGCTCACCTCGAAGACCTCGCGAGGGCCACCGGCGGACAGGAGCCGTACCGGCCGTTGGTCAGTGGAGGATCTGGTTCAGGAAGCGCTTGGTGCGCTCGTGCTCGGGGTTCTCGAAGAAGTGCTCGGGGGTGCCCACCTCCACGATGCGGCCCTCGTCCATAAAGACCACCCTGTCGGCCACGCGGCGGGCGAAGCCCATCTCGTGGGTCACGACCACCATCGTCATGCCGCCGCGGGCGAGGTCGGCCATCGCGTCGAGGACCTCGCTGATCATCTCGGGGTCCAGGGCGCTGGTCGGCTCGTCGAAGAGCATGATCTTGGGCTCCATCGCGAGCCCCCTGGCTATCGCCACCCGCTGCTGCTGGCCGCCAGAGAGGCTCTCTGGGTACTTGTCTGCCTGCTCGGGGATGCCCACCCTCGCGAGCAGCCGCTCGCAGCGCTCGTCGGCCTCGCCCGGGGGGACGCTCTTCACGCGCACCGGGGCAAGCTTTATGTTCTCGGCCACGGTCATGTGCGGGTAGAGGTTGAACTGCTGGAAGACCATGCCTATCTCCGAGCGGAGCTTGTTGATGTCGGTCTCCTTGTCGTGGACCGGGAAGCCGTCCACGGTGAGCTTGCCTGAGGTTATCTCCTCCAGGCCGTTTATGCACCGCAGGAGCGTGCTCTTGCCGGACCCCGAAGGCCCGATGACGACGACGACCTCGCCCTCGTCCACGGAGAAGTTTATGTCCTTGAGGACGTGGAAGTCCCCGAAAAACTTGTCCACCCCGCTGAACTCTATGATGCCCAAACGCTCTCCCGAAACCCGTTAAACGTGCGGTGTAGAATAGCACAAGCACGCAAATCTCAGGAGGAGTTTTGGAGAGTCTCTTCGACGCCGCGGACGACGGCGAGGGCCGCGAGAAAAGGCTGGAGGACTTAGCACGGCAGGTCTCCGTCTGCACGAGGTGCGACCTTGCGATGACCCGCACGAACACGGTCTTCGCCAGCGGCGACCCGTACTCGCCGCTCATGCTCGTCGGCGAGGGACCCGGCGAGAACGAGGACGCCACGGGGTTGCCCTTCGTCGGCCGGGCCGGCAAGCTCCTCGACGACATCCTCGGGGCGGTCGACCTCAGCCGCGACGAGGTCTACCTCACGAACACCGTCAAGTGCCGGGCCGCCGTGGCGGAGGGCGGCCGGATGAAGAACCGCCAGCCCAAGACCACCGAGATCCGGGCCTGCAACCCCTACCTCCAGGGCCAGATGGAGGCGGTGAAGCCCGAGATCGTACTCTGCCTCGGCGGCCCGGCCGCAAAGACCCTCATAGACAAAGATTTCAAGATCACCAAAGACCGCGGCAAGTGGTACGACCTTGCAAACGGCGCCAAAGCGATGGCGACCTTCCACCCGGCCTACGTCCTCCGCCAGCGCGGCGACGACCTCGACAACACCAAGCGCCTCGTCTGGAAGGACATCAAGAACGTCCACGCCGAGTACCAGAAGGCGATGGAGCGGCGGGGATAGTTTCGAAGGCCCGCCGTCCGGGGCCTCCTCGGATCGCCTCCCGGCGCTCGTACGCACGATCGTCCGCGCCCACCCGGATAATCCTCCTACCTACCGGGCGGGGGACGCGCCATCGAGACGGCCGATCTTCCGGGGCTCGCCCGAACGTAACGCCGTAAACATTCTCATACCAGAATTCGATCTTGGCTGTTATGATGGCCCGCAATAGTAGTCCGAAACCGTCGTAGAAGGGCGCTCCAAAACGTGGTAAGCACAATCTCCGACAGCCGAATGATGGATAGCATAGACAAGAACATCCTCAATTTCATCCAGCGCGAGGTGCCGCTGGAACGGGAGCCTTTCGCTGCCATCGGGCGCGAGTTGGGGATAGGCGGCGACGAGGTCATCCGCCGCATAGAGGCGCTCAAGCGCGGTCGGGTGATACGCCAGATCAGCGCCATCTTCGACACCCGCGTCTTGGGCTACGAGTCGAGCCTGGTCGCGGCCACGATCCCGGCCGAGAGGCTGAACGAGGGCGCGAAGGCCGTGAACTCGCATCCGGGCGTCTCCCACAACTACGAGCGCAACAACGAGTTCAACCTCTGGTACACGGTCGCCGTCCCGCCGGACTCCCGGCTTGGCCTCGAGGGCACCGTCGACGTCTTGCACCACATAAGCGGTGCCGAGAGGACGCGCATCCTGCCGACGCTGAAGCTGTTCAAGATCGGGGTTACCCTCGACATGAACAAGGGGGCGACCGCGAAGAAGGAGGCCCCGCAGTACGGCGAGTCCGACCGCGCGGGCGCCGACCGCAACGTCTCCGAGGAGGACAAGGCCGCCATAAAGGCGCTGCAGGAGGACGTGCCCCTGACACCGCGCCCCTTCGACCTGTGGGGCCGGCAGGTCGGGCTCTCCTACGAGGAACTACTAGAGCTGGCGCACGACCTCAGGGAGCGCAAGATCATGCGCCGCTTCTCCGCCGTGCTCTACCACCGCAAGGCCGGCTTCCGGGCGAACGCGATGGGCGTCTGGAAGGTCCCCGAGGAGCGCATAGAAGAGGTGGGCAACGCCTTCGCCCAGTACCAGGCCGTGAGCCACTGCTACGAGCGCCCCACCTACGAGGACTGGCCCTACTCCGTGTTCAGCATGGTCCACGGCCGCAGCGTCGAGGAGTGCGAGAACGTGCTCGACGCGATGGCCGAGGAGACCGGCATAACCGAGCGCGAGTCCCTCTACTCCACCCGCGAGTACAAGAAGACGCGGGTGCGGTACTTTACGCCGGAGATGGAGGCCTGGGAGCGCCTCTACGCCGGCGTGCTGCGCTAATTTAGCCTTCAGCCGTCAGCTATCGGCTTTCAGACAGGGAGAGACGAGGGGCGCGTTCCCGCGTGATGGCGCCGGCGTGGCGGGGCGGTCGGTTCTCTGAGCGTCCGGCGGTTTCTTGCTGACCTGGGCGCTCCTGGTGGCGCTTTTTGCGGCGCTGCTGGCGGGGACGGTCACGGGGCTTACGGGGTTCGGGCTTGCGCTTATCAGCACGCCGCTGCTCTTGTTCGTCTACGAACCGAGGACCGTCGTGGTGCTGACGGTATTCTTCTCCATCTTTATCAACGTCGCCGTGGTGTGGGACTCCTGGCGGGAGGCACGCCGGCCGCTGGCGCTGGCCCTGCTCTTGCCCTCGGTCGTCGGGGTGGTGCTCGGGGCGGAGGTTTTGCGGATCCTGGACCCCCTCTACATCCGGCTGGCGGTCGGGGCGGTGGTGGTGCTCTCGGCCCTGCTGCTGATGCGGGACGTGCGGCTGCCGGGGGCGGGGACGCGGTGGGGGCCGGTCGTGGCCGGGTCGGCCAGCGGCGCGCTCTCCACCTCCACCGGGCTCGCGGGGCCGCCCATCGTGCTGCTGCTCGCCTCGCGGGGTCTACCGAAGGCGGAGTTCAGGAGCACGAGCGCGCTCTACTTCCTCGCCATGAGCCTCGTCGGTCTGCTCGTGCTGGCGGGGCGGGGTCTGATCGAGGGGGGTGAGATCTCGCTCGCCCTGGTCCTCGTGCCCGCCGCCATGGTCGGGAAGATCGTCGGCACGGCTTTCTTGAAGAGGGTCTCGGAGGGGGCCTTCCGGGCCTTGAGCTTGGGCCTCGTGATCCTGACCGGCGCTTTGGGCGTAGCCACGGCGCTCTGGGCGCTGGCCGGTTAGCCCCGGCTCAACCCCCGACCTCGACCTCGACCCCGTGCCAGGCGTTGTTGGCGTAGCCGAGAAAGTTCCAGACTTCATCGACGGACGCCGGTTGCGTCCCGCCTTCGGAATCGAATGCCCGGGCCACGATCTCGTGCGGGCCGGGGGCCAGCTCCAACGTCGCCTCCCAGAGACGCCACGTCCCCGGGCCGCCCTCCTCCGAAAGGGAGGCTCCGGTCCAGAGCCTCCCCCCGTCCGTGGATACCTCCACCCGTCCGATCCCGTGGTCGCCGCCCGCCACGGCGTAGCCCCGGACGGTGACGGGACCCCGCGCCACCGTCTCGCCGTTTTCGGGGGTGAGGATCACGCAGTTCAAGGGGATCTCGCCCAGCATCTCGCCCTCTGAGTGATCCACATCCTCGGACCTCACATGCGGCGGGAACAGCTTGTACTCGACGGCCTGGTAGTAGTTGTCCGAGGGCCGGGTCTGCAGCGTTATCTCCGAGAGCCACTTGACGCTGCGGGTGCCCACGTACCCGCCGACGACGAGGCGCAGCGGGAAGCCGTGCTCCGGCGCTAGCGGCCCGCCGTTCATCTCGTAGGCGAGCAGCACCCGGTCCGCGACGGCCCGCTCGATGGGCACGGAGCCGCCGAAGGGGGCTCCGGTGGAGGACTCCACGTCCCGGTCGAGGCCGGTGAAGGCGGCGTGGCGGGCCCCCTCCTCGATGCCGGCCTCCCCGAGCACGTCGCGCAGGAGGACGCCGCCCCAGCGGGCGTTGCCCGCGGCGCCGACGTCCCAGGCGACCTTGCCGGGTATGGGTTCCCTCTTCGCAAGCTCCGCGCGGCGGTTGCCCGCGCAGTAGAGGGTGGCTGTGGCCTCCGTCTTCGGGAGGCCCTGGATCTCCTCCAGCGACAGCCGGAGTGGCCTCTCCACGAGGCCCGAGACGGCCAACCGGTACCGTTCGGGGTCCACCTCCGGCACGTCCCCGTGGCACCGAACGTAGAAGGCGTCGGTGGGCGTTACGAAGCTCTCCCCAAGCAGGCGCGGCGGGGTCTCGACGTTTCGGGGGTGGCCGTTGTGCACCACGAGCCCCGGGCGTTTCTCCGGCCCGGGATCGCTCACCCGGCTCGCCGGCTTCCGGGGTACCGCGGTCCCGCGTGCTCGACGGGACGTGCGGGCGTCGTTCTCCGGGCGGCCAACCCTTACGCGCTCCGGTAGAGCTTGGTCATCGTGAACTCGCGGTGGCCGAGCGCCTCCGCGGAGGTGAGGCGTCCGTTCGCCACGCGCGCGAGGTGCTCCATCATAAGGTCGCCGGCTCGCGACAGCGTGAGCTCCCGGCTGAGCAGCCCGCTCACGTCCACGTCTATGTGCTCGCCCATCGTCCCGACGGTGTTCGGGTTCCCCGAGACCTTTATCACCGGGACGATGGGGTTGCCGATCACGTTCCCCTGACCCGTCGGGAACATGTGCAGGACCGCCCCGCCGGCCCCCATGAGCGTCACGTGCTCCGCGGCGGCCGAGGAGCTGTCCATGAAGTACAGTCCCGGCCCGTTCCGCGGGACTTCGGCCGGGTTCAGGACCCCGATCACGGGCTTGGTTCCCGTCTTCTCGATGTTGCCGAGCGCCTTCTCCTCGATGGTCGAGAGGCCCCCGGCTATGTTCCCCTGCGTAGGCTGGGAGCCGAGCAGGTCCTCCGACTGCGCCTCGATAAGCTCGACGTAGTCGTCGTAGACCCTCTGGAACTCCTCCCTAAGCTCGGGCGTGGCCATCCTCTCCGCTATGAGGTGCTCCCCGCCGGTGAGCTCCGAGGTCTCCCCGAAAAAGACCGTGGCCCCGCTCTCGATCAGCCGGTCCACCGCCACGCCAACCGTCGGGCAGGAGGCGAGGCCCGTCGTGGTGTCCGACTCGCCGCACTTGATGCTCACGACGAGTTCTTCGGGACCCACCGGCTCCCGGCGCCTCTCCGAGGCCCACTGGACGAACTCCTTCGCCTTCCAGGAGGCCCGCCGAACGGTCTCGAGGTCCCCTAAGCCCTCTATGGAGAGCGCCGCGACAGGCTTCCCGGTCTCGGCGATGCCGTCGGCGATCTTCCCCGTCCAGTTGGGCTCGATGCCGATGACGACCACGGCGGCGACGTTCGGGTTGGAGCCGGTCCCGATCATGGTCCTGAAGTGGAGCGCCAGGTCCTCTCCGTACTGCAGCCGCCCGTAGGAGTGGGGCAGCGCCATCGTGCCCTTGATGTTGTTGGCCACCGCCTCGCACGCCGCATTCGAGATGTCGTCCACGGGCAAAATGATGACGTGGTTCCGCACCCCGACGCGCCCGTTCTCTCGCCTGTAACCGAAGAGATCCATGCCTACCACCTCGCGCTCTTGAGGTTGTGCGTGTGGACGTAGTCGCCCCGCTCGAAGCCGTCGGGCGCCACCCCGATCCTGACGCCGTACTCCGTGACCTCCCCGCCGGCCTCGCGGCCCTCGACCGCGATCTTGTGCCCTAAAGGGACGTCCCCCAAAGCCTCGACCTCGACCGTCGAGTCGTCGTCCATGTACACCCCGACCACCTTCTCCCCGGCCCCGATGTCCGAGGTCGCCACCCCGACGTGGTCGCCAGCCCTGTGGATCAGAAACTTGTGCACCCGGCCTCCTCGCGAAACGGTGTTCTGGATGGTGCCGGTACGAGACGCCACGCTCGGCGCGGCGCCTCCCCGGGGACCACCCCTCCCCACATCATACCCGCGCCGGCGGGGGCGGGCCGGGGCCCCGCGCGGCAGGGGTGCTAGGGGGCGTAAACTTGTGGGTGTCTACGAGAAGGGGGAGGGCTCGCGGATGACTAGGGGAGGGTCCGTGGGGCGGGGCCTGACGGCCGCCGTGCCGGCGCTCGGCTGGCTCGGGGGCTACAGGCGGGCGGATTTGCCGCGGGACCTCTCGGCCGGCCTGGTCGTCGGGGTCATGATCGTGCCCCAGGCGATGGCCTACGCGGTTCTGGCCGGGTTGCCGCCCGTCTACGGCCTCTACGCCTCCATCGCGCCGACGGTGGCCTACGCCCTCTTCGGCACCTCGCGCCACATGCCCGTGGGCCCGCCGGCCCTGATGGCGCTTCTGACCTTCTCGGGGGTCTCGGCGCTCGCGCAACCGGGGACGCAGGAGTACGTGGGCCTCGCGCTGCTGCTGGCGCTCATGGCGGGGGTTCTGCAGCTCGGGCTCGGGCTCCTGCGGCTCGGGTTCGTCTCCAACTTTATACCCCTGCCCGTCTTGAGCGGGTTCATCTACGCTTCGGTCGTCGTGATCTCCCTGAGCCAGGCCTCGGCCCTGCTCGGCATCCCGGCCGGCGACGAGAGGTCCACTATCGGCGCGCTCTCGGCCCTCGCCGGCCGCGTCGGCGGGGCGAACCTCCCGACGCTGGCTATCGGGTTGGGCAGCATCGCGGCGCTCGTGGGCCTGGCGAGGTTCTTCCCCAGGGTGCCGGGGGCTCTCGTGGCCGCCGCGGCCTCCACGGCCGTCGTGTACCTGTTCGGGTTCCGGGACCTCGGGGTCGAGATCGTCGGTGAGGTGCCGGGGGGGCTTCCGGACCTCTCGGTGCCGCCGCTCGGGCTGGAGACGGTGCGAGGACTATTGCCTGCGGCGCTGGCCGTGGCGCTCGTGGGGTTCGTGGAGTCGGTCTCCGTGGCGAAGGCCGTGGCGGCCAGGGAACGCTACAGGCTTGAGTCCAACGCCGAGCTAAGGGGGCTCGGGCTCGCCAACGTGGCGGCGGCGTTCACGTCCGGGATGCCGGTGGCCGGCTCGTTCTCGAGGACGGCCGTCCAGTACGAGGCCGGGGCGCGGACCCAGCTCGCCTCGGTGGTCACCGCAGGCGTCGTGGTGCTGACGCTGCTGTTCCTCACGCCGCTCTTCTACTACCTGCCCGACGCCGCGCTCGCGGCGGTCATCCTGGTCGCCGTCTTCGGGCTCCTGGACTTCCGGCAGGCCAGGCGCATCTTCGAGGTAAGCCCCGTGGACGGGGCCACCCTCGTCCTCACGTTCCTCGTCACGCTCCTCGTCGGCGTCGAGGAGGGCATCCTCGCCGGGGCGCTGTTCGCCCTGCTGGCCTTTCTGCGGCGCACGGCCTACCCGAACGTCACCCAGATGGGGTTCGTCCCCGAAGAGCGGGCCTTCCTCGATTTGGAACGGTGGCCCGCGGCGGAGACCTACCCCGACGTCCTGATCGTGCGCTTCGACGCCTCGCTGTACTACGCCAACATCCCCTACCTCGAAGAGAAGCTCATAGAGCTCGTCTCGGAGAAGCCCAAGGTGCGCTGGATCGTCATAGACTGCCGCGGCATCAACGCCATAGACGTTACGGCCGTGGAGGGCCTGGAGGCCCTGGTCTCCGGCTACCGCTCGCGCGGCGTGGGCATCCTGCTAACCCACGTCAAGCTCCGCGTCCGCGAGCGCCTCGCGGGCGCCGGCTGGTCGGAGAAGTTCGGGGACTGGACGCTCCGCTCGACCACCAGGGACGCGGTGGCCTACGCGAGGTCGCGCGCCGGTGCATAATCTGCCGGTGGGCAACCGATGCGAGGAGGAGGCGGACGCGGTGGCGACGATAAGGGTCGGGGCGCAGATACAACCGCAGCACGCAAGCTACGCGCAGATGCGCGACGCGTGGCTGAGGGTGGAGGAGATGGGGGCCGACACGCTCTTCAACTGGGACCACTTCTATCCGCTCTCAGGGGAGCCCGAGGGCAAGCATTTCGAGTGCTGGACGCTGCTGGGCGCCATGGCCGAGGCGACCGAGAGGGTCGAGTTCGGGGCGCTCGTGACGTGCAACTCCTACCGCAACCCGAACCTGCTCGCGGACATGGCGCGCACCGTGGACCACATCTCCGGGGGACGGCTGATCCTCGGTATAGGCTCCGGCTGGTTCCAGAAGGACTACGACGAGTACGGCTACGACTTCAAGACCGCCCCAGACCGCCTGCGCGACCTCGACGCGGCCATGCCCGTCATAGAGGAGCGTCTGGGCCGGCTCAACCCGCCTCCGACGCGCCGGATCCCGATCCTCATCGGCGGCGGCGGCGAGAAGGTGACCTTAAGGATCGTGGCCGAGCGCGCCCACATCTGGAACGGCTTCGGCGACCCCGAGCAGGCCGGCCGCAAGAGCGGCATCCTCGACGACTGGTGCGGCAAGGTGGGCCGAGACCCGGGCGAGATAGAGCGCTCCATCCTCATCAACCCCGGGCAGATCAAAGACGCCGACCGCTACGTCGAGAGGGGCATAACCCACCTGATGCTGGGCTTTACCGGCCCCGACTACGACCTCGCCCCGCTGGAGGAACTCATCTCCTGGCGCGACGCCTACCGCGAGCGCAACCCGGAAGTCCTGGCTGGGTAGGGGCCGCCGTGCCGACGGCAGAACACGAGAACGTCGTCGGGCGCTGGTTCGACGACCTCTTCACCAGGGGGCGACCTCGACGCCGTGGACAGCCTCGTAGCCCCCGATTTCGTGGCCCACGGGCAGGGCGGCTCAGAGGCCACCCGCGGGCGGGAGGCCTTCCGCGAATGGTTGCGGTGGTACACCTCCGCCTTTACGGAGAGGGAGTGGACCGTCCACGACGTCGTCTCCGAGGGCGAGAAGGTCGTCGCCCGCAACTCGGGGTGGGCGACGTACAGGGGCGGCCTCCTCGGCATACCCTCAGAGAACCAGCGCGTCCTCGAGACCGGCATCCTGATCCTGCGCGTCAGGGACGGGCTCGTGCAAGAAGTGTGGTCCGAGATGAGCGACCTTCAGCTCGTTATGCAGCTCGGCGCCTTCCCTCGGGCGGGGTAGGGGCGGGCCCCTAGCCCACGCTGGTGTAGGTGCCGGTGGCCAGCGCCACGGCCAGCGCCGCGACCTCGGCCTCGACGACCGTCATCCGCTTGCCGCCCTTGCGCACGCGGGCGTTGGAGGAGACGGCGCCGGGCTTTTCCGGCGCCGTGTAGTTGTGACCCTCATCTCGACGGTTACCGGCCGCTCGCCTCCTTCGCTTACGACCGGGCGGCCGTCCCCCGCCTCGGATAGGCTAGCTTATGGCCTGCTCCAGGTCCGCGACGAGGTCTTCTGCGTCCTCGATGCCGACGGAGAGGCGGAGCAGGCCGTCGGTGACGCCGCGCGATTCGCGCTGCTCTTTCGGGATCGCGGCGTGGGTCATCGTGGCCGGGTGCGTGATAAGTGACTCGACCCCGCCCAAAGACTCGGCGAAGTGGAAGACCCCCGTCTTCTGGACCGCCGCGTAGGCGGCCTCGGCCCCACCCTTGAGGGTGAAGGAGACCATCCCGGAGAAGCCGCCCATCTGCCGTTTGGCGAGCTCGTGCTGCGGGTGGCTCGGGAGGCCGGGGTAGTTGACGGTCGCGACCTGCGGGTGGTCCTGCAGGAACCTTGCCACCGCGAGCGCGTTCTCCTCGTGCTGGCGCATCCTGACGGCGAGGGTCTTTAGGCCCCTGAGCACGATCCAGGAGTCGAAAGCCCCCGGCACGGCGCCTGCGGCGTTCTGGTAGAACTTGATCTTCTCGTACGCGTGCCCGTCCGAGGTCATCACAGCCCCGCCGACGACGTCGGAGTGGCCGCCCATGTACTTCGTCGTCGAGTGGACCACGATGTCCGCGCCTAAAGAGAGCGGCTGCTGGAAGTAGGGGGAGGCGAAGGTGTTGTCCACGGCGACGGTGGCGCCGCGCCCGTGGGCCATCTCCGAGAGCAGGGCCACGTCCGAGAGGGTGAGCATGGGGTTCGTGGGCGTCTCGATCCAGAGCATCTTCGTCTCGGGCCGCAGCGCCGCCTCGACGGCCTCGGGGTCCGTGGTGTCCACGAAGGTGAAGTCGAGGCCGTTGGATCTTTGCAGCACCTTGTCGAAGAGGCGGTAGGAGCCCCCGTAGAGGTCGTCGCCGGCGACGATGTGGTCGCCGGGGCCTAGCAGGCTCATCACGGCGGTCGTCGCCGCGAGGCCCGAGGCGAAGGCGAGGCCGTGCTCGGCGCCTTCCAGGGCGGCGACGCACTCTTCGAGGGCGGTCCTCGTCGGGTTGCCGGCGCGGCTGTACTCGTAGCCCTTGTGCTGGCCCGGGGCCTCTTGCGTGTAGGTGGAGGTCTGGTAGATCGGGACGATCGTTGCCCCGGTCGCCGGGTCCGGGTCCTGCCCGACGTGGATGGCCCTGGTGGCGAACTTCAAATTATCCCTCCCCGAAGACGCGGTACGGCTTTTGGAGGTCCTCCTGCGTGGCGCCGGAGTTCGCGAGCACCCACTCGTCGCTGAAGACCTTGGAGACGTAGTTGCGGCCGGTGTCCGGCAGGAGCACGACGACGACGGCCTCTTCCGGCAGGTCTTTCGCGGCCCTGACCGCGCCGACGGCGGCCATCCCGCACGAGCCGCCGACGAAGAGGCCCTCCTCGGCCATCAGGCGCCGGGTCATCAAGAACGACTCGCGGTCGTCTACCTGTATGACCTCGTCCACGACGCTGCCGTCGTGGTTGCCGGGGTAGAAGTCCTCCCCGACGCCCTCGACGGCGTAGGGGTGGACGTCGTCCGGGTCGGAGAAGATGGAGCCCTCCGGGTCGACGCCTACGACCTTCACGTCCGGGTTCTGCTCCTTGAGGTACCTGGCGGTGCCGGTGATGGTGCCGCAGGTGCCCATGCCGGCGACGAAGTGGGTGATGCGGCCGGCGGTCTGGCGCCAGAGCTCGGGGCCGGTGGTCTCGTAGTGGGCGAGCGGGTTGGCCGGGTTCTCGTACTGACCGGGCTTGTAGCCGCCCGGGATCTCCCCTGCCAGCCTCTCGGCGACCTTGTAGTAGCTCTCCGAGTCCTCGGGCGGCGCCGAGGGCGTGACGACCACCTCGGCGCCTAGAGCCTTAAGGAGGTCCTGCTTCTCCTTGCTCGCTTTCTCCGGCATCACGCAGATGCACCTGTAGCCCCTGACCGCCGCCGCGAGCGCGAGCCCCGCGCCGGTGTTCCCGCTCGTCGGCTCGACGACCGTGCCGCCGGGTTTGAGGAGGCCCCGCTCCTCGGCGACCTCCAGCATCTTCAGCGCTGGCCTGTCCTTTACCGAGCCGCCGGGGTTCATGTACTCGACCTTGGCGAGGAGGGTGGCCCGGATGCCCTCTCCCTCCTCCACGCGCCCTAGCCGCACGAGCGGCGTATTCCCGACGACCTCGAGGACGTTCTCGTAAAACTCCATCTGCTGCGTCTCCATGCCGGTAATGTACCATCCGTCCTCGTCCCCGCGCCTGTATAATGCGCGCCCATGGAACGGAGCCCCTGGAAGAGCGAGCGGGTCCCCGGGGAGGTCGGGATCTCCATAAGCCGCGCCGGCGCCGGCCCGGACCCCGTCGTCTGCCTGCACGGCATAACCGCCCAGCACCGCGCCTTCACGTCCGCCGCGAGGCTCGTGGGCCCAACCCGAAGCCTCGTCGGCGTGGACGGTCGTGGTCGCGGCGACTCGGACAAACCGGACTCCGGCTACGGCCTCGAAGCCCACGCGGGGGACCTCCTCCGGGTCCTCGACCACCTCGGCCTGGAGAACGCCACCATAGCCGGCCACTCGATGGGCGCCTTTGTGGCCCTCAGGGCCGCCCTGACGTACCCTGACCGCGTCCGCGCCCTCGTCCTCCTCGACGGCGGCTGGCCCCGCGTGGAGGTCCCCGCGCACGAGGACATGACCGAAGAGCAAGAGCGAGAGGCCGAGGCCATCCGCGAGGGCCTCGCCCGCGCCTTCTCCCGCCTCGACATGGTCTTCGAGACCCCAGACGCCTACCTCGACTTCTGGTTCCCCGACCAGAACCTCACGATGGCGGACCTGCCGCCGGACCTCGCCGACTACTACCGCTACGACCTGCAGGAGGTGGAGGGCGGCTACAACCCGAAATGCTCCTCCGACGCCGCCAAGCAGGACTCCCCGGCCGTCACCGAGACCAGCCCGACCGCGGACGAGATGCGCGCCGTGCGCTGCCCGGTCGCCCTGGTCCGCGCAGCGGAAGGCTTCTTCCCCGGCAGCCGCCCGCTTATCCCGGACGCGACCCGGGACGTCATGGCCGAGACCCTGGACGTCCGCTCGGAGATGGTCCTACCGGGCGCCAACCACTACACGATGCTATGGCCACCGTACACACAGCAATGGGTTGGCCTTCTACGCGACGATAGTTGGTTCCACTAAAGAGGTACGCTTCGAGGTCGTAGGCCCGGGGAAGGCCTAGAGTATAGCGGTGTGGACCGACTTGGAGGGCGTCGCGCCGCTGCGACCTTCTCTTCCCTTCCCGCGCGCTTGCGACACCCCTTATAAGGGCCGGCGTGGCGCCGCGGGTATGAGATCGGACACAACGGGGCCCCGTCCGAGGGGGGGTCCTGGACGGCCGTCGTGTGCACGCCGAAGGCGAAGATCGCCTACAGCCAGGCCCCCACCAGCAGGACGAAGGCCGAGGGCTCGACCGCTAGCCCGGAGCCGGTATGGTCCACGTGTCCTTTCATCGTGCGAGGAGCTAAGCATGGGGCGATGAAGCGCCGATGAATCCCGGCCTGTCTAGCACCCCGTTCGCTGACGGACGTGCGATGGGGGATCCCTCGACCCCTATTCACCAACTGCGTTTAGCAACCTTTCTCCGAACTTCGCGTCGGGCTTATTCTGCGAACTTCGCCTGTAGGGGGTTCTCGGAAGTCCACATAGCCCCGCCCGCTGCCGTGGGTTTCTCCCGGCCTTCGAACCAGATAAGCTACCGGGTGGTCGAGCATTCAGCGAACCCGGGGAGGGTTGTTGGGCGAAAAGCGCGACAGGGACGTCGAGAAGGTCTACTCC
>DASYWA010000219.1:0-6516 GCA_035936475.1 Rubrobacter sp.
ATATATCGGCGGGTGCAGCGCGAGGATGGGGAGTTCGTGCCCCCGGGCGAGGTCGCTCAGGTACGCGGGCTGGTGGGTGTCCCAGCGGTCGTCCATCATAACCTCGACCCCGTCGAAGCCGGCCTCGGCGGCCCACCCGAAAACCCTCTCGAGGCCAAAAGGGTAGAGCGAACCCGTGCTGAAGACGACCGGGACGGTCAATCCCGGCCGCGCCGGATCTCGAGGAACCGCTCCAGCGTCGAGGGCGAGTGGTTTTGGTAGTGGTTGTTCGCGTAGGCGAAGACGGTCCTGCTCTCTTGTAGAAAGCGATCCACGAGATCCGACCACCACAATAGGTCATCGTCTCGGTCCTTCTTGAGATGGGTGTGTCCCTCAGGGAACTCGCGGCGGTTGCCGAGCCAGCGGATGTACGAGAAGTCAGCCGTAACCTCCTCCATGCGGGGCATCCCGGGGTAGTCGATCAGGGCCAGGGCGGTGCCATGCTCGCGGAGCATCTCCGGGAGATCAGAACCGAGCCAGCTCCGGTGGCGCACCTCGACGGCGTACCGCGGGCCATCCGGGAGCATGGCGAGAAAGTCGTCCAGCACCCCCATGCTCTCGACCGTGAAGGAAGGCGGAAGCTGGAGGAGCAAGGGACCGAGCCTGTCTTTGAGGGCCTGCATGGTGCGGACGAAACCTTCGGCCTCGCTGCGGGCGTTCACAAGTTTCCTCTCGTGTGTCACTTCCTGCGGGAACTTGGCGGCGAACTGGAACCCGTCCGGCGCGACCTCGCGCCAGCGTTGCACGGTGGAAGGCCGCGGCGTCCCGTAGAAGGTAGAGTCTATCTCGACGGTGGCGTAGCCCTTGACGTACTCGGCGAGCCTGGAGCCGGCGGGGATGCCGGGCGGGTACACCGTGCCCTCCCAGTCCGCATAGGACCACCCGGACGTGCCGAGGTACAACCCCGGCTCCGGCGGCGAGATGCTGCCGGGGGTCTCCGCGAAGAGCCTCTGTTGCGTCGGATCGTCCATCTACTCGAGAGTAGGCGATGCTACCATAGCGCCCGCGCGCCTTTGTATGAAAGATATTCCTACGGGCCCGGCGCCGGTGTACTACATTTGCCGGATGAGCCCCCTCCCGCCGCCGCGATGAAGGTCTTCTACAGCGACCGCTTCGTGCTGCCCCTCCCCGAAGGGCACCGCTTCCCGATGCTCAAGTACTCGAAGCTGCGCGAGCGGGTGGCCGCCTCCTCCGTCTGCGGTCCCGGCGAACTACGTGAGCCCGAGGCCGTCACGGACGAGCAGATACTGCGCGCCCACCATCCCGACTACCTCCGCCGCGTCGTCTCCGGGACGCTCTCTGAGAAGGAGGTGCGGCGCATAGGTTTTCCCTGGTCGGAGGCGATGGTCGAGCGCTCCAGGCGGGCTTCGGGCGGGACCGTGGGGGCGTGCCTGGCGGCGCTCGAAGAGGGTTTCGCCGCGAACCTGGCAGGGGGCACCCACCACGCCTTCGCCGACCGCGGGGAGGGCTACTGCGTCTTCAACGACTCCGCCATCGCCGCCCGGGCCCTCCAGGCCGCCGGCCTCGTCGGGCGGGTGGTGGTGATCGACACCGACGTCCACCAGGGGAACGGGACGGCCGTAATCCTCGCAGACGACCCGACGGTGTTCACGTTCTCCATCCACGGCGAGAAGAACTTTCCCTTCCGCAAGGAGAAGAGCGACCTCGACGTCCCCCTCCCCGACGGCGCGGACGATGCGGCGTTCCTCGAAGCCCTCGCGGCGGGCCTGGAACGGGCGCTGGACGCCTCCGAACCGGGCCTGGCGATCTACCTCGCAGGCGCCGACCCTTTCGCGGGCGACCGCCTGGGCCGGCTCTCGGTGACGAAGGCGGGCCTCGCCGAACGGGACCGCATCGTGCTGGAAGGTTGCCGGGAGCGCGGCATACCCGTTGCGGTGACGATGGCCGGCGGCTACTCCGAAGACGTCCGGGACATCGTCGACGTCCACTTTCAGAGCGTCGGCCTGGCCGCGAAGATGACGCACCTACGGAGAGAAAGGGGACTCACCCATGGATAGCGACGTGAACACCTTCGTCGTTCTCGGGGCCACCGGCGGCATCGGCTCGGAGCTGTGCCGCCGCCTGGCCCGCGACGACGCCGGCCGCCTCGTGCTCGCCGCCGCGAAGGCCGGCGTCATCAGGCTGGGGCTCTCGGCGGCACCCTCTTACCTGCCCAGGGTCCTCCGCTTCAACGTCGTCTCGCCGGGCCTCGAGCAGACCCCCATGACCGAGAACGTCACGTGCAGCGAGACCGCCAGAGAGACGCCGGTGGACCTCCATCCTCCCTGCAGGCTCGGGGAACCGGAGGACATCGCCGCGGCCGTCGCGTACCCGCTCGGCCCCGATTCCGGCTGGATCACGGGCCAGACCATCGGCGTGGACGGCGGCCTCTCCGCCCTGCGCCCCCCGGCCCGCCGCCAGGCGAAGGCGTAGAACGCGATGCCGAAAAGATCTTGCGTAATAGTCGGCGCCGGCATCTCGGGCCTGCTGGCCGCCGGGGAGCTCCGGGATGCGGGCTGGCGCGTCACCGTCCTGGACAAGGGCAGGGGCGTCGGCGGCCGGATGGCGACCCGCCGAATAAGCGGCGCCGGCTTCGACCACGGCGCCCAATTCTTCACGGTCAGAGACGGCAGGTTCGAGAGCCTGGTGGACGGCTGGCTCGCCGAAGGCGCCGCCGCCGAGTGGTCCCGCGGCTTCGCCGACGCCGAAGGCAACGCCAACCCCGACGGCCACCCCCGCTACCGCGGCTCCGAAGGGATGACCTCGATCCCGAAACACCTCGCCACCGGCCTCGACGTGCGCACCGGCGAACGCGTCACCCGCGTGGACCGTACCGGAGACGGATGGACCGTCGTCTGCGAGTCCGGCACGTCGGTGTCGGGAGACGCCCTGCTGCTCACCGCCCCCGTTCCGCAGTCCCTCGCGCTCGCCGAATCCGGCAACTACGCGCTGCCCGAAGGTACGCGCCAGCAGCTGGAGGGCGTCTCCTACGATCCTTGCCTCGCGCTGATGGCCCTGCTCGACGGGGCCTCCCCGGTCCCCGAACCCGGGGGCGTCCAGATCAAGGGCGAGCCCCTCGACTGGATCGGCGACAACGCAACGAAGGGCATCTCAGACCTTCCGGCCCTGACGATCCACGCCGGCCCCAAGTGGTCCCACGAGCACTACGACGACGAGGAGGCGGACGTAACGCGCGCCCTGCTCGACCTCGCCGGGGAGCGACTCGGTGCCGACCTGGCCGCCGCGGCCGTCGAGACCTCGCTCGCCAGGTGGCGCTACAGTTGGGTCACTTCCTCGCACGAGGAGGCCTGCCTCGTGGCGTCCGAGAATCCCCCGCTCGTCTTCTGCGGCGACGGCTTCGGGCAGCCGAAGGTGGAGGGCGCGGCCCTCTCCGGGTTAGCGGCGGCGGACAGGCTGCTGGGCCGCGGGGCCTAGTTTACGGATGCAACTCCTCCTTCTCCTTCACGTCGGGGCGACGCTCTTTATGGTCGGCCTGATCTGGTTCGTCCAGGTGGTCCACTACCCGCTCTTCGGCCGCGTCGGCAGGGAAGGCTTCGCCGACTACTCGCTGGCCCACTCCCGCCTCACCGGCCTCGTCGTCGGCCCGCCGATGCTCGTCGAGGCCGGCACCGCCGTAGCGCTCGCGGTCAGGCTGCCCGAGGGCGTCCCCTTATTTTTGCCCGTGCTAGGTCTGATCCTGCTGGCAGTGGTATGGCTCTCCACCGCACTCTTGCAGTCGCCGCAACACGGCGTCCTCGGGCGCGGCTTCGTCCCGGCTTCCCACCGCTTCCTCGTCGCGTCCAACTGGGTGCGCACCGTCTGCTGGACGGCGCGGGGGATCCTGGCGCTCCTCATGACCGCAGCCCTCCTGCCCCCCACGTAGCCGGCAAAGATGCATCTGGCGTCGAGAAACAAAAAGTGGTACATATGGACTAGAAAACAAGATCCGTCGAAGGAGCAGGGGGACGTGGGAAACAGAAGGGTCGCGTTGAAGCCGCACGCGTCGAAGATACGGCGCTGGGTCGAGGACGGGCGGGGGGACGAGTGGATCGCCCAGGAGCTAAACACGACGCCTTCGAGCGTCCAGAGCTTCCGGTCTAGGAACTCCATCTACCGGCGCGACCCCGTCCGGCGCGGACAGCTCTCCGAGCACCCGGCCGTCCTCGACGAGTTCAAGGAAGGCATCCTCGTCCGCACCGACGTCCAAGACTCCGACGTGTTCGGCCGCGAGTGGCGCGGCTACCTGCGCGGTTCCCCCGACGACCTCAGGGTCGTCATAACCCAGGACCGCATATACCTGGAGAAGGTCCGCTGACTTGGCGGAGGACCGACCCGTCCACCTGCACCTCACCGTAGAAGAGGCCGAGGCCCTGCACGCTGCCCTCGAAGGCCTGCTGGAGGCCGCCGCCGCGCCCGAGATTCTGGAGCGCCCCCACCGCCTCTTGGCCTGGCGCGCCCTCGCCGCCAGAGACGGCAGCGGCCTCACCGCACGCCTCTGCTCCATAGCCCGCGAATCGAATACCCTGGAAGAGTTCGAGGCCGCGCGCGACGAAGAGCTCGGTCCCATACTAGACGGCCTCGAGAGCGCGGAGAACAGGGACCCGTAGCGAATAGCACGCCGGCTTCGCCTCCGCTCTCAGCCCGGCGCTTCGCGCCTCTCAGCGCGCCTCCTTCGGAGGCTTTCAGCCAGTCGTCTGTGTGCGTTACGCCTCGCGCGTCGTCCGGACCGCCGCGCAAGGCGAGGCACGGTCGGGTTTCGGGAAGCTGAAATGCTGAAAGCGCAGGCCGAAGGCCGGAACGTGCCGAAGGCCCTCGAAGAGGGCGTGCTGACAAGGCGCGAAGCGCCGGGCTGACAAGCTGTTATCTATTTGTTATCTGCTGGTAGCGTGGTTGTAATCTTGCGGCCTTATATTACGGTTACTGGGCTTCCCCCTTCCTTGCCCAGGCTAAGCTCCCGGGCCGCGGATCTCGCGCGGCCCGGGTTTTTTCGTGTGCTAACCTCTTGGGCGGTTATGGACAACCTCCTCGCTTCGCTCGCTGTAACCGTGTTCGTAGGTGTGCTGGCCGTGCTCGCGCAGTGGTCCAGGAAGAGCCGGCGGGCGGAGATCTCGCTCTGGATCGTCCTGCTCTTCGTCTCGCTTCTCGTGCTCGGCGCGGGGGCTCTGTTGGGCTTGGCGCGGCTCACGGGCGGGGTGCTGGCCGAGGTGTATCCGCCGGGGTTGCTGGCGATCACGGCCGGCGCGGTGCTCGCGGCGGGTATCGTCGGGGTGGCGTTGTGCATCCCGGCCCTGCTAAAGATCGTCGGCCGGCTTCCTGCGACCTTCGTGACCGACCCGCCCATCCTGCTCGCCTTGTGGCTCTTCGCGATGGTGCTGCTCACGAATAACCTGATCGGCATCCTCGGCTTCGACCAGCTCGAAGAGATCGGCGCATTCTCTCTCGGTACGGGCGGCAGGGTTCCGGTCGGCCTGCTCCTGGCGAGCCAGCTCCCGTTCGTCGTGGTGGCCGTACTTGGCGTGGGCGCCGGCGTCCGGCGCGGCCTGCGCCAGACCCTCGCCCGCCTCGGCTACGGACGGCTCGGCCTGACGGAGATGGGCGTCGTCGCGGTCTTCGTCGTCGGGTCGTTCGCGGCGTCGCTCGGGGCGGACTTCCTGTTCAGGGAGTTGCAGCCGGGGCTGTACAGGGAAGTCGGGGAGATCTCGGGCACCCTCTTCGACCCGCGGGGGATGGGCGCGGCCACGGCCGTGCTCTTCGCGCTGATGATCGGGCTCGGGGCGGGCCTCGGCGAGGAGACGCTCTTCCGCGGCGCGGTCCAGCCCGTCCTCGGCATCGTCCCCACCTCCGTCCTTTTCGCCTCGATGCACGTGCAGTACGGCCCGTCCCTGCTTCTCGGCTACATCTTCGTGCTCTCTTTGGGCCTCGGGTACCTGCGCCGTCGCTTCAACACGAGCGCAAGCTTCTTGGCGCACGCCGGGTACAACTTCGTGAGCGTGATGGCCGCCTACTTTTTCGCGTAGATAGCCATCAGCATCCAGCTTCCCGTGCCTCGTCGCCGGGTTCCGGGGCGGGGCTTTGCGAGGCCGGGCGCTTCATGAGCAGCCATTCGGCCCCGCGGTCCCCGAAGGCCCGCACAACCTCGAAGCCGGCGGCCTCGTAGACCTTGATGGCCCTCCTGTTGAAGGCGGCGACGGTGAGGCGGAAGGCGGGGGGCGAGAAGGCCCGCCGGGCGAAGCGGAGGCCGGCGCGCACGAAGTCCGGGCCGATGCCCCGGCCGGTGAGGTCGGGCCGCATGCCGAGGCCGACGTCCAGGGCGTCCTCGTCGTAGAGGCCGAGCCTGCGGCCGGCCGGCACGGTGGCGTCCGCGCCGAAGCAGAAGTAGCCGACGAGGTCCCCTTCGGGGCCGGTGACGGCGTGGTAGTTGTAGCGGGGGTCGAGCAGGCCGGGCACGGAGGCCGGGTCGCCGCTGTACGTGGCGTA
>DASYWA010000220.1:0-2573 GCA_035936475.1 Rubrobacter sp.
AAAAAGGGGAGGTAGGACGCGTCTTGCAGAAGCAGACCAAGAGCGAGGTGGTACGGCGCCTCAAGAGCGTGGAGGGTCACGTAAGGGGTGTGGAGAAGATGGTCGAGGAGGGCGACGTCACCTACGCTGACATCGTCCAGCAGACCAACGCCATCTTCTCGGCCATCAGGCGGATAAACACCGTGCTCCTGAAGGATTTCGTCGAGGAGCGCGCCGAGCGGGATGGTGCCTCCGAAGAGCTGGTGACCGCCCTGCTAAAGGCCATAGACCGGGTGACGAAGTAGGGTGAAGCGTATACATCCCCAGACCCTGTTGCTCGTCCTGATCGGGGCCGTCCCGCTCGTCGTGGCGGTCGCCGCCGGGGCCGCGATCCTGCTGCTGCGGGCGGGGTACGGTCTCCTGCTCGGGGCGCTCCTGCCTTTCGCGGTCTCCATGCTGGTGATCGCGGCTCTCGGCGTGCTCCTGGGCCGGGCTGCGGGCGGGCGCCGGGGACCCGAGGAGCCGGGATCCTCCGAGGGCCGATCCCGGAGGCGCAATGGTGTATAGTCCGGAGCCTATGGACGATCGCAGTAAAACACCGGATAGGCAGGAGCTGGACGAGAAGGTGGGCGAGCTGGAGCGGATCGCCGACTCTCTTGGCGGCGTGCCCGACGAGGAGCTCGTGGGGACCCTGAACGCGGCGGTGGAGCTGCTGGGGGAGATCAACGCACGTATAGAGGCGCGTCTCGACGCCGCGGGGTCCGAGTCGCAAGAGGTCGGCGGGCTCCTGGAGAGCGTAGACTTCGGGCCTTTCGACGAGGCTCTGGAGGACGTAGAGCGCCGAGAGCGAACGCCCGGTGAGCCGGGCGGCTGACCTCGCCCCCCGCATCAGGGAGGCGGCGCTCCTGGAGGGGGACTTCGTCCTCTCCAGCGGCGAGCGCAGCAGCTTCTACGTAGACAAGTACCTCTTCTCCACGGACCCGGCCCTCCTGCGCGACGTGGCGGACGCGCTGGCCGCTGAGCTTCCGGAAGGCGTCGAGCGGCTCGCCGGCGTGGAGCTCGGGGCCGTACCCCTCGTGGTGGGGGTGGCGCTCGCCACGGGGCTGCCCTACGTGATCGTTCGCAAGTCCGCCAAGGAGTACGGTAGCTCCGCCGGGCGCGGTATCGAGGGCAACCTGGAGCGGGGCGAGAAGGTCGCCCTGATTGAGGACGTCGTCACCACGGGCACGCAGGCCGTGCGGGCAGCCGGGAACCTCGTCGAGGCCGGGGTCGAGGTCGCGGCCATAGTCGCGGTGCTCGACCGGCGGGAGGAGCCTGGCGGTGATCTGGGCGGGTTCCCCTTCCGGGTTTTGCTTAGAATCGAAGATTTACGGGTAGGAAAAAGGGATTGAGGCACTATAGTGTCTCTGGTATATTCCCCCGGCAAGCAGGGGGAAAGAGGAGTGCAAGCGAAGCAGGGAGGCAGAGCAGACGATGAACAAGACGACGCTGATAGAGGAGATCGCCGGCAAGGCGAACGCCTCAAAGAGCGATGCTCAAAAGTTCTTCGACGCGTTCACCGAGGTCGTAACGGACGCGCTCAAGAAGGACGATCAAGTTCAGATCACTGGCTTCGGCAAGTTCTACGTGCAGCGGCGCGACGCCCGTCAGGGGATCAACCCGCAGACCAAGCAGCGTATCAACATCCCCGCCTCCAAGGTGCCCAAGTTCACCGCGGGCAACGCGCTCAAAGACCAGATCAAGTAGCCACGACAGAGATTATCCGGCGCCGTGGGCTTACCCCCGCGGCGCCTCTGCGTCCGTACCCCTCGCGACCGCCTGGACGACGATGCAGATACTGGTAGACGCCGCGCACCGCAAGGCGAGCGCGCTCGTCGCGGGCCTCGACCCCTTACCCTCCCGCTTTCCGGGCGAACTGCGCGATCTCCCGGAAGTCCCAGCGACCGAGAGGTTCTGCCGGGGCATCCTCGAGGCGGTCGAGCCGTACGCCGCGGCCGTCAAGCTGCAGGCGGCGTTCTTCGAGCGCCTCGGCCCGGACGGGATGCACCTCTACGCCGACCTTGTCGGGGAGGCCTCGGCCCTCGGCCTGCCGGTCATAGCGGACGTGAAGCGCGGGGATATAGGCCCCGTCGCCGCGGCCTACGCGGAGGCGCACCTGGACGTCTACGGCGCCGCCTGCGTCACCGTCAACCCGTACATGGGGGCCGACGCCGTTACCCCTTTCCTCGAAGAGGCGCGCCGGCAGAACCGGGGTGGGGGCGTCTTCGTCCTCGCGGCGACCTCCAACCCCTCTTCCGGGACGTTCCAGGACGCCACCGACCCGCCGCTCTACGAGGTCGCCGCGGGGCTCATCGCCGGGCTGGGCCGTCCCGGCGGCGACCGCCCGGACGCCGGGGCTGTCGTCGGAGCCACCAGGCCCGAGGTCGGACGCCGGGTGCGGGAGCTGCTGCCCGAGGCGCTGTTTCTCACCCCGGGCTTCGGGGCCCAGGGGGGCGACGCCTCCTCCGGGGTACGCCCGCTACTCGACGAGCGCGGCGGCGGGGTCCTCGTCAACAGCAGCAGGGGCATCCTCTACGCGTACGAGGGCTCCGGGA
>DASYWA010000221.1:0-22756 GCA_035936475.1 Rubrobacter sp.
CCTCCCGCCAGTCCTCGTTCGCAACGACGAGTGCCGTTAGTCCAGGTGGTTCTTCGCCCAGGATATCCGCGAGCGCGCCGGAGCCCTGCGCGAGGTAGCCCTGGATCTCCCGCGCCCGCCCCGCGAGCCGCGGGGCGTGGAGAACCGGGACCTCGCCCTCCAGGCGCCCGTAGCCAGGAGGCACGGTACCCTGTCCGGCAGGGGTTGTTACGGCGCTACCGGGGCGCCCCACGTGTCCCTTACCGTGCCAGCCGTGTAGACGTTGACCGCCCGCACGTAGGCGCGGGCGGCGGCCTCGACGACGTCCTGGGAGAGGCCACGCCCGGCGTACTCGTGGCCCTCGAACTCCACCGAGACGCGCACCTCGCCGAGGGCGTCCTTGCCGCCGGTGACGGCGTCGATGCGGAAGTCTGTGAGGCGGCCCTTGATGTTCGTGGCGGCGTCGATGGCGCGGAAGACGGCGTCCACGGGCCCCTCGCCCTCGGCCTCGGCCTCAAAGGTGCCGTGCTCGGCGTGGGAGATGGTGACGGCGGCCCGACTCTGGCGGCCCGTCGCCGCGACGACACGGAACGACTCCATCACGAACTTGCCCTCGAAAGAGCCCACCTCATCGGCGGCGATGGCCTCGAGGTCGGCGGCCGTGACGGTCTTTTTGTGGTCGGCTATCTCCTTGAAGCGCGTGAAGGCCCGCTTGAGGGTCTCGCCCTCGATCATGTAGCCGAGTTCTTCGAGGGCGTCTTTGAGGGCGTGGCGTCCCGAGTGCTTGCCGAGAAAGATGTTTGTGCCTTCGAGCCCGATATCCTTGGGCGTCATGATCTCGAACGTCCGCCGGTCCTTGAGGACACCGTCCTGGTGGATGCCTGACTCGTGCAAAAAGGCGTTGCGCCCGACGACGGCCTTGTTCGGGGGTATCTCGTAGCCGGTGATGTTGGAGACCATGCGGCTCGTGTTGGCGAGCTGGCGGGTCTCTACGCCGACCTCGACGCCGTAGTGGTCGCCGCGCGTGGCGAGCGCCATCACGACCTCTTCGAGAGAAGCGTTCCCTGCTCGCTCCCCGATGCCGTTGACGGCCACCTCGATCTGACCGGCCCCGACCTCGACCCCCGCGAGCGAGTTCGCCACCGCCATCCCCAGGTCGTCGTGGCAGTGCACCGAGAGGACGCGCTCCTTGAGCCCGGGCACCCGCTCCTGCAGCTGCGTCAGGAACCTCGCGAACTCCACGGGCGTCGTGTAGCCGACCGTGTCGGCGATGTTGACGACGTTGGCGCCGGCCTCGACGGCCGCGGCGACAACCTCGGAGAGGAAGCCTATGTCCGTGCGCGTGGCGTCCATCGGAGAGAACTCGACGTTCTCGCAGAGGTTCTTGGCGAACGCGACGGCTTCGCCGGCTCTCTGCAAGATGTCCTCGCGGTTCGAGCGCATCTGGTGCTCGATGTGCAGGTCGCTGGTGCCGACGAAGGTGTGGATGCGCGGCCTATCGGACCACTGCACGGCCTCCCAGGCCCGCTCGATGTCCCGCTCGTGGAGGCGGGCGAGGCCGGCGATCCGGGGTCCCTTCACCTCGGCGGCGATGCGGCTGACCGACTCGAAGTCCCCCTCGCTGGTAATGGGGAAGCCGGCCTCGATCACGTCCACCTTCAGCCTCGCGAGCTGGCGGGCTATCTCCACCTTCTCCTCCACGGAGAGCGAGATGCCCGGCGACTGCTCGCCGTCGCGGAGGGTGGTGTCGAAGATCTCTACTCGACGCATGATTCTCTTCCTTCCTACGTTGAAACTGGTTGAGGTGCGGATCTGGGGTGCTTGGTGGCCGCGGGAGTTGGGCGAGCCCGGCTAGAGACCGGGACGAATAATTCGCCCGGAGGCCACCCTGGTTAGTCGTAGGATGGTAAGAGGGGGACGCAAGATGTTAGAGGCTCACCTTCATGTGGGGCGGCAGTATCTCAGGAAGAGGCTGGCTTCGCAACCTGCTATCCCGGCGTACGAGGAGGACGACAAGACGATGGTTACGACAGCTACCGCCACGCGGACGATCCCAGCCCTCGTCCATCTGCTACCGTCCCCCTCGAAACCACGCCGATCCTAACCCGCCGCCCGCTGCGCGACCTCGACGGCGACGGTCCAGTCGGCGTACTCGGCCCATTCGCCGCGCGCGGCCTTGAAGTACAGTTCCTGCAGGCGCTCGGCGACGGAGCCGATGCTGCCGGTCCCGACGGGCCGGTCGTCCACCTCGACGACGGGTGCTATCTGGAACCCCGTCCCCGAGAGAAAGACCTCGTCGGCGACGTAGAGCTCCGTGCGGCCCACCTCGCGCTCGATGACGGGCAGATCCAGCTCCTTCTCCGCAAGCTCCATCACGGCATCGCGCGTGATGCCTTCCAGGATATCCGCCGTGACCGGAGGCGTAACGAGCTGACCCTTCCTGACGAGGAAGATGTTCGCCGCGCTCGCCTCGGAGACCTGTCCGTCCTGGGTGAGGAAGATCGCGTCGTCGTAGCCGGCGCGGTGCGCCTGGTCCACGGCGAGCGCCGTGTTGACGTAGGAGCCGGTGCACTTGGCGCGCGCGGGGATGGCGTTGTCAGGCGTGCGCCGCCACGAGGAGACGCAGACCTTCAGGCCCGTGAGCTCCACGTAGTTGCCCATCGGGACCGTGAAGATAGAGAGCTCAGAGCCGCCCTTGAGGTTCACCCCGACCGACTCGGCGGCCTTGTACGCGAGCGGCCTGATGTAGGTGTCCTCGCGGGGGGCGTTGCGCTTGAGAATCTCCAGCGTAACGTCGCACAGCTCGTCCACGGTGTTCGTCAGGTCTATCCTGAGCAGCCGGCAGGACCTCTCGAACCGCTCGTAGTGCTCGCGCATCTTGAGGACCTGTAGGGTTCCCCGATCCTCGCTCCAGTAAGCCCGGATGCCCTCGAAGACCCCGGTGCCGTAGTTCAGGGCGTGGGTGGCGGGGGAGAGGCGCACGTCGCCCATCATGACCAACTCGCCCCCGTGGTAGCACCACTCCGCGTCCGACGCCGCGAATGCCTTGCGACTCATAGGTTCTCACCTCCAGCGGGGCTGGCGGCCGGGCCCCCGGCCGGGGCTTCGACGCCCTCGGCCGCGAGGGCCCTAAGCTCCGCCCCGACCTTCTCGACCTGCGACTCCGCTTCGCGACGGCGCATCGCCAGGAAGCTGGAGCCGCCGGCCTGGTTCTCAAGCACCCACTCTTTGGCCCACTTGCCGGTCTGGATGTCGGAGAGGATGGTGCGCATCCGCTCCTTGGCCGCTTCGTCTATGATCTTGGGCCCTGCGGTGTAGTCGCCGTACTCGGCGGTGTTCGAGATCGAGTAGCGCATCCCGGCCAGCCCGCCCTCGTAGATCAGGTCGACGATCAGCTTGAGCTCGTTTACGCACTCGTAGTACGCGAGCTCCGGCTGGTAGCCCGCCTCGACCAGGGTCTCGAACCCAGCCTTCAAGAGCGCCGAGAGCCCGCCGCAGAGGACAGCCTGCTCGCCGAAGAGGTCCGTCTCGGTCTCCTCGGCGAAGGTGGTCTCGATGATGCCGGCGCGACCGCTGCCGATGCCGCGGGCGTAGGAGAGGATCACGTCCCTCGCCTGCCCGGAGGCGTCGTTCTCGACCGCGAAGAGCGAGGGCATCCCCTTGCCCTCGACGTAGAGGCGCCTGAGCACGTGACCCGGTCCCTTGGGGGCGACGAGGCCGAGGTCTACCTCCGGCGGAACGACTATCTGGTTGAAGTGGATGTTGAAGCCGTGGGCGAAGAGCATGAGCATTCCCTCGGAGAGATTCGGCTGGACCTCCGCTTTGAAGACCGCCGGCTGCTTCTCGTCCGGCAGGAGCATCATCACCACGTCGGCCTGGGCCACCGCCTCGGCGATGGTCATGACCCGCAGGCCGTTCTGCTCGGCCTGCGGCCAGCTCTTGGAGCCCTCGTAGAGGCCGACGGTTACGTCGCAGCCCGACTCTTTCAGGTTCAGGGCGTGGGCGTGGCCCTGGCTGCCGTAGCCGAGGACCGCGACCTTTCTACCCGTGATCTCGTTCCCTATGTCGCCTTCGCGGTACACGCGGGCCATGTCAGTCTCCTATCTCTTCGACGACGGACCGGCCGGAGGATCCATCCCTCGAGGTCCACCGCCACTCTTCGTGCAGCCTGATGCGCCCGTCGGGCAACACCTCGGGGGTGGAACGGCACTCGCCGGTCATGAGCCCGCCTGCGGCGTTGACGTGCGCGTACCTGGCGTCGAGGTTGCCCCCGTCGTCGGCGGTGGCGATCAGGACGCCGGACCGGACGTCGCCGCCCTCGTACGTGGCGCTGACGACGTCGCCGTCCTGCTTGTAGGCGAACACGGTCTCCGGGCCTACCTCGCCCGACGCCGAGTTCTCCACCGAGCGGAACCGCCGGCCGTCGTAGTCTATGGACTCTCCGCTCCGGCCTTCCGGGGCGGTTGCGGCGAAGTGGAGCTCCTCCACGTCCTCCATGTTCTCCAGCAGCACCGCGTAGCGGCGCGCGCTCTCCTCCGGGCAGTCGAAGCCGAGCTCGATGCTCGTCCCTTCGGCGTTCGCGTCTACCCCTATGTCCGCGACGGGCATCCGCTTGTTCTGGAGGGTCATCATGAAGCGGTTGAGGGCGAGGATGCCGGCGGCCAGGCGGACCCTGACGGTGCTGGACGCCACGCCCGTAGCCTCAGGCGCCATCTTCCTCGATCATCTCGTTGACGCTCATGCCAGACGGGATCATGGGGTAGACGTTCTTCTCCGGGTCGATGTGGAAGTCCAGGATCACGCACCCGTCCTGCCCTTCGGCCCACCGGACCGCGCCCTCCACGTCGTCGCCCTCGCGCACCGTGCGCCCGGCCAGGCCGTAGGCCGCCGTGAGCTGCTCGTAGTCCGGGCCGGTTATGGGCGTCTCCGAGTAGCGGCGGTTGTGGAAGAACTGCTGCCACTGGCGGACCATGCCGAGGTAGCCGTTGTTGAGGACGGCGACCTTTATGTTCAGGCCGAAGTCCCGGATCGTGGCGAGCTCCTGGATGTTCATCTGGAAGCCGCCGTCGCCCGCGACCACCCAGACCGGCTCGTCGGGGTAGGCGAACGCCACACCCATCGCCGCCGGGAGTGCGAAGCCCATGGTGCCCAAGCCCCCGCTGGTGATGTGGCTGTTGTGCTTGGTGAACTCGAAGAACTGGGCGGCCCACATCTGGTGCTGGCCGACGTCGGTGACGAGGCGCATCTCCGGGCCCGCGACCTTCTTTATGGCCTCCATGACCTGGATCGGGCCGTACTCCCCGCGCGCCGACTCCTCGCGCCTCTTCTCCGGCTCCTGGCTCTTCGCCAACTCCCCGCGCCACGCTGAGCAACCTTCCCCTTCAGGAATATCCTCCAGGTGGCCGAGCACCGAGCGCATCGCAGCCCTCGCGTCCTCGGCGATGCCGATGGTCGGCTTGACGACCTTGCCGAGCTCCGAGGGGTCCACGTCGACGTGGATCACCTTCGCGTTCGGGGCGAACTTGGCGACGGCGCCCGTGATCCTGTCGTCGAACCTCATCCCGACGGCGAACAGGAGATCGGACTTGTCGATGGCCCGGTTGACGCTCGCCTGCCCGTGCATCCCGGGCCACCCGAGGTAGAGCGGGTGGTCGTCCGGGAAGGCGCTTATCCCGAGCAGGGTCGTCACCACCGGGATGCCGGTCCGCTCGGCGAGCAGCCTGAGCTCCTTCTCCGCCCCCGCGAGCGTGACGCCGTGGCCGGCCAGGATGAGGGGCCGCTTCGCGTTCCTGAGCAGCATCGCGGCCCGCTCCAGCGCCGGCGACTCGACGGGCGCGGAGGCCTCCCGCAACCGGCGATAGCCGTTGTCGTTGCAGGCGGCGAACTGCACGTCCTTGGGCACGTCCACGAGGACGGGGCCGGGGCGGCCGCTGCGCGCGATCTCGAAGGCGCGACGCATCGTCGGGTACAGCTCGTCCGGGTCCTCGACGAGAAAAGAATGCTTGGTGAAGGGCAGCGTCATGCCCATCACGTTCGTCTCCTGGAAGGAGTCCTTGCCCAGCGCCGGCCTGCCGACCTGGCCCGTTATGGCCACGAGCGGCACGGAGTCCATCTGCGCCGTCGCCAGCCCCGTGACGAGGTTCGTAGCGCCCGGGCCGCTCGTCGCCACGACCACCCCTACGCGGTTCGTCGCGCGGGCGTAGCCGTCGGCGGCGTGGGCGGCGGCCTGCTCGTGGCGGGTCAGGATGTGCTTTAGCGGGTAGTCCGGGAGGGCGTCGTAGAAAGGCATTATGGCCCCGCCCGGGTAACCGAAGAGGTACTCGACCCCCTCGTCCAGCAGGGCCTCGCACATCGCCTCGCTCCCGGTGCGCGGCTTGTATTCGACGTTGAAAGCGGTGTTTTCCATAGTTATCCCATCCTCATAGATCGGTCTTGAAAGAGAAGCCTCTAGGCCGGAGGGCGGGAAATTCCGCCGTTAGGCCCTCTAGGCGAACCGGAGGGCGCCGCCCCGGCCCGCCCCGATAATTAGTCGTAGGGCGGTGGGTACGGCTAGCGAGGGTACTCGCGGGTGGATGGGAGGCGTGAGCAGGCGTAGGATCTTGAGCATCAGGCCCGAGACCTTCTTCTGCGCCGTTTTTGAGACTTCCGTCAAGAGCCCTCGCTCACATATCTGCACAAGTGTGGTGAAGGTTTACACAACGGTAGAGGCTTGTCAAGCGGGTTAGCCGTCAGCCGTCAGCATTCAGCTGTCAACTGAAGTTGTCTCGGGACGTGGCAGTGGGGCGTGAAAGATCGGGTGCGACTTCCGATGCTCGGTGCCCGAAGCCTCCGGGGATCGTGACCGGGACGGTCGGAGGGGGGTCTGTCCGTCCCGATCATGCCACCAGAGTAGCCCACGGCCCCACGCCGTGAATCGTCCAGAAGAATAGTTCCCAATCGTCCGATAGTACGATCCTGACCAGAAGCTGAGGGCTGACCGCTGAAAGCTAACTGTCTGTCCTACGGCTCGACGCGGGCGCCCATGAGGTCCACGTCGAGCGCCCAGGACCGCGCCTCCGTCCCGCCCGCCTCGAAGGTCTTCTTCATCGCGGCGGCGACGGCGGGGGCCAGCTCTTGTGACGTGAAGGCGAGGACCGTCGGGCCCGAGCCCGAGAGGCACGCGCCGTAGGCTCCGTGGGCGAGCGCGGCGTCTATGACCCCTTCGAGGCCGGGGACGAGGTGGGCGCGGTAGGGCTGGTGCAACTTGTCCTGCATGGCGACGCGGAGGAGCCCGTACTCTCCCGTGGCCAGCGCCCCGAGGAGGAGGCCCGAGCGGCCGACGTTGAAGACGGCGTCGCGGTGGGGGACGTGATCAGGCAGGGCGCGACGGGCCGCGGTGGTCGAGACGGCGAAGTCCGGGACGGCGACGGCGACGGCGAGGTCCTCCGGTTCGAGGCGCACGGCGCTCACGCCCGTTGGGGTGAGGGTGCCTATGACGAGGCCGCCGAGGAGGGCGGGGGCGGCGTTGTCCGGGTGGCCGTCGAGCTCGCAGACGATGTTGAGGAGGTCGGGGGCGGCGATCTGGCCGCCGAACAGCTCGTTCGCGGCTACGGCCCCGCCGACGAGCGCCGCGGCGCTCCCCCCGAGCCCGCGCGTCGGCGGTATGTCGTTCTCCTGCACGAGCCGGAAGTGGGCGTCCGGCTCGCCGATGACCTCGGCCACGAACCGGGCCGCCCGGTAGGCCGGGTGCTCGGGGCCGCGGGGTATGAGGTCATCGCCCGTGCCGGAGACCTCTACCTCGGGGTGCCGCGAGCGGTCCAGGGCTATCGTGGTGCTTAAAGAGAGCGCTAGCCCTACCGCGTCGTAGCCGGGCCCCAGGTTAGCCGAGGTGGCCGGGACGCGGACCGAGATCACGGGCCAGACCTCTCCATTCGTCCGGCCACGGCCTCGAAGGTCGCCGGCACCGGCTCGGGCAACTCGACCCTGCTCAGGATGACGTCGGGGTCCTTGAGCCCGTGCCCCGTCAGCACGCTGACCACCGTGCCCCCCGGGGCGCGCCCCTCGCCCGCGAGCTTGAGCAGGCCGGCGAGCCCCGCGGCGCTCGCCGGCTCGCAGAAGACGCCTTCTTCTTGGGCGAGCATGGCCTGGGCCGCCAGGATCTCCTCGTCCGTCACGCTCTCTATGGCGCCGCCGGACTCGCCGGCGGCGGCGAGCGCGCCCTCCTTGCTCGCCGGGGCCCCGATCCTGATGGCGCTAGCCACCGTCTCGGGGCTCTCGAAGTCGTGCCCCGCCACCAGCGGCGAGGCCCCCTCGGCCTGGAAGCCGAGCATCCGGGGCGCCGCGTCCGAGTACCCGGCCTCGCGCCACTCCGAGAACCCCTTCCAGTAGGAGGTGATGTTGCCCGCGTTGCCGACCGGCAGGGCCATCGCGTCTGGGGGGGCGCCGAGCACCTCGCAGACCTCGAAGGCGCCCGTCTTCTGGCCCTCGATGCGGTCCGGGTTCACGGAGTTGACGAGCGTAACGCCCTCGCGCTCGGAGGCGATCTCCTGCGAGATCCGCAAGGCCGCGTCGAAGTTGCCCGCTATCTGCACGATCTCCGCCCCGTGCGCCAGGACCTGCACCGCCTTGCCCAAAGCTATCTTCCCGGCCGGCACCACCACGAAGCACCGGATGCCGGCCCGTGCCGCGTACGCCGCCGCGGACGCCGCCGTGTTCCCGGTCGAGGCGCAGACGGCCGCCCGGCTCCCCGAGGCGACGGCCCGGCTCATGGCGACCGTCATCCCCCGGTCCTTGAACGACGCCGTCGGGTTCATCCCCTCGAACTTCAAGAACAGGCGGGCGCCGACCCGCTCGGAGAGCGTGGGCGCCTCGATGAGGGGCGTGTCCCCCTCGCCGATGGTCGTCACCGCGTCCTCGGGTATCTCTGGCAACCACCCCCGAAACCGCCGTATAACGCCCTGCCTGAACACCCGCGTCTGCACGCTCATGAGAGATCCGCCTTTCCTTATACGACGCCCCGTACTCTACCGGCCGGAGGCCACCGAGGGTAGCCCGCAGAAGTATCGCGCCGCCCGGCAGGCTTTCAAGAAGCGTGGCGAGGGTATGCAGCGTTTAGTAGATTACGCGCAGAGGCTCTAGGCTCTAAGGTTTTGAGGTTCTGGGTAAAGCAAGAACCTCAAAACCTTATGCTTCAAAACCTCGAACCTACAAAGAGGAGCATCTTGGCAGAGGAGAAACCCACCCTACTGGTCACCGGCGGCGCCGGGTTTATCGGGGGCAACTTCGTTCTTGGCGCGGTGGGACGGTTCCGGGTGGTGAACCTGGACGCCCTCACCTACGCCGGAAACCCGCGCACGCTCGACCCCGTGGCCGACGACCCCGACCACGTCTTCGTGCGCGGCAGGATCGGCGACAGGGACCTCGTGGCGCGGCTGCTCGCCGAGTACCGGCCCGCGGCCGTCGTCAACTTCGCCGCCGAGACGCACGTGGACCGCTCCATAGACGGGCCTTCGGTCTTCGTCCAGACCAACGTCGTCGAGACGCAGGCGCTTCTGGACGCGGTCCTCGACCACTGGAGGGGCCTTGAGGGGGAGACGCGCGACGCCTTCCGGTTCCTGCACGTCTCGACGGACGAGGTCTACGGGACGCTTGGGCCGACCGGCTTCTTTACGGAGGAGAGTCCCTACAGGCCGAACTCCCCGTACTCGGCCTCCAAGGCGGCCTCGGACCACTTCGTGCGGGCCTACCACCACACCTACGGTCTGCCGGTGCTTACCACGAACTGCTCCAACAACTACGGGCCCTACCACTTCCCCGAGAAGCTGATACCGCTCATGATCCTGAGCGCTTTACGCGGCGGCCCGCTCCCGGTCTACGGCGACGGCCAGCAGGTCCGCGACTGGCTCTACGTCGGGGACCACTGCCGCGCCATCGAGCGGGTGCTCGAAGGGGGCGTGCCCGGCGAGGTGTACAACGTCGGCGGCCACAACGAGCGGACGAACCTCGAGGTCGTCAGGACCATCTGCGCCCTGCTGGACAGGCTCGCGCCCGACTCCCCCCACGCGCCGCACGAGGCCCTGATCACCTTCGTCGAGGACAGGCCGGGGCACGACAGGCGCTACGCCATAGACGCGGGAAAGATAGAGCGCGAGCTCGGCTGGACGCCGGAGGAGACCTTCGAGAGCGGCATGGAGAAGACCGTGCGCTGGTACCTAAGGAGTAGGGAGTGGTGCGAGGGCGTCCTCTCTGGCGGCTACCGGCAGGAGCGCCTCGGTCTCGGCAGCGGCGGTGGGCGGTCTTGAAGGGGATCGTGCTCGCCGGCGGGTCCGGGACGCGGCTGTACCCGCTCACCCACGCGGTAAGCAAGCAGCTCCTGCCCGTCTACGACAAGCCCATGATCTACTACCCCTTATCTACCCTCATGCTCGCGGGCATCCGTGAGATCCTCGTCATCTCCACCCCCCACGACCTGCCCCGCTTCCGGGACCTGCTCGGCGACGGCTGTCGGTGGGGCCTGAGCTTCGACTACGCCGTCCAGCCCGAGCCCAAAGGCCTCGCCGACGCCTTTATCGTGGGCAAGAAGTTCGTAGGCGGGGACGACGTCTCGCTCGTGCTTGGGGACAACATCTTCTACGGCGAGGGCTTCGTGGACCAGCTCGAGCGGGCGGCCGGCGGCGGGGGAGGGGCGACCGTCTTCGGGTACTACGTCCGCGACCCCGAGCGCTACGGCGTCGTAGAGTTCGATGGCGAAGGAAAGGTCCTCTCCATCGAGGAGAAGCCCGAGACGCCGCGCTCGCACTACGCCGTGACGGGGCTGTACTTCTACGACAACCGGGTGGTGGAGGTGGCGGAGAATCTTGAGCCTTCGGCGCGGGGGGAGCTCGAGATCACGGACGTCAACGTGGACTACCTCAGACGGGACGAGCTCAGGGTGGAGATCATGGGCCGCGGCATGGCGTGGCTCGACGCCGGCACCCACGAGTCGTTGCAGCAGGCCGGCAACTTTATAGAGACCATCGAGCAGCGCCAGGGGCTCAAGATCGGCTCCCCCGAGGAGATCTCCTACCGCAAGGGCTATATCGACGCCGGGCAGTTGGAGGCGCTTGCGGCCCCGATGACGAAGAACGACTACGGCCGGTACCTGCTGGAGCTCCTGAAGGACGGAGGACCCGTCACGTGAACGTTGTAGAGACGGACCTGCCCGGCGTCCTGATCCTGGAGCCCAAAGTGTTCGGCGACGACCGCGGCTTCTTTATGGAGTCCTGGAACGGCCGCCGCTACGAGGAGCTCGGCATCCCGAACCGTTTCGTCCAGGACAACCTATCCTTCTCGGCTCACGGCGTCCTGCGCGGCCTCCACTTCCAGAACCCGCAAGCCCAGGGCAAGCTGGTCTCCGTCCTGCGTGGGGAGGTCTTCGACGTCGCGGTGGACATCCGCACGGGCTCCCCGACCTTCGGCCGGTGGACGGGCGTAACCTTGTCGGCGGAGAACAAGCGCCAGCTCTGGGTCCCCCCGGACTTCGCCCACGGCTTCGTCGTGACGGGCGAGGACGCGCTGTTCTCGTACAAGTGCACCGACTACTACGCCCCCGAGCACGACGGTTCGATCCTCTGGAACGACCCGGAGATAGGTATAGAGTGGCCCGTCGAGAACCCGACCCTCTCGGAGAAGGACGCCGCGGCCCCGCCGCTCGCCGCTCCTACGAAAGGCTCCCTGCCCCGCTACGGGCGAGGGTAGTGGGTACGCGCGGGTACTTCGACGCCCTCGAAGGCCACCGCTACGTCCGCCTGGGCACCTTCCGTAGGAGCGGCGAGCTCGTCCCGACGCCGGTCTGGTTCGCCCGGGTGGACGACAACCTCTGCGTCGTGACCGGGCGCAACACCGGCAAGGCCAAGCGCATCCGCAACAACCCGGACGTCGCGCTCGCCCCGAGCGACTTCAGGGGCCGCCCGAAGGGAGGCGACCTGCGCGCGGTCGCCCGTCTCACCGACGAGCGCAAGGGCGGCGTTGCGGACCGAGCACTCCGGGGCAAGTACGGCTGGCAGTACCGCGTCTTCGAGTTCGTGGAGGGGCTGCGGGGTGCAGCGGACGAGCTCGTCTTCCTTGAGCTCCGATCCCCGCAGAGAGAGGACTAGGCCCTTGTTCGAAGGTTTCCGGACGGAGACGGTTGACGTCGGCGACGCACAGATAAAGGCCCGCGTGGGGGGCGAAGGCCCGCCGCTGCTACTCCTGCACGGCAACCCCCAGACGCACGCGATGTGGCACCTCGTCGCCCCGGGGTTGGCCGAAGACTTCACGGTCGTCGCCACGGACCTCCGGGGCTACGGGGACTCCTCCAAGCCGGCCTCCGACGAGGAGCACGGACCGTACTCCAAGAGGGCGATGGCCCGGGACCAGATCTCGGTGATGCGCCACTTCGGCTTCGAGTGCTTCGACCTCTGCGGCCACGACCGCGGAGGGAGGGTAGGCTACCGCATGGCCCTCGACCACCCGGAGGCCGTGACGAAGCTCGCCGTCCTCGACATCGTGCCGACCTGGGAGGCCTTCTCCCGGGCCGACATGTCCTTCGGGATGGGCTACTGGCACTGGTTCTTTCTGGCCCAGCCCCACGACCTGCCGGAACGCCTCCTCGCCGCCGACCCGGAGAACGCCCTCTTCAGGGGCGGCGTCGAGGCCTTTAGCCCCGAAGCGCTCGAAGAGTACAAGCGCTGCCTCCGAGACCCCGCAACGGTCCACGCCATCTGCGAGGACTATCGCGCCGCCGCCACCGTAGACTTCGCCCACGACGCCGAAGACCGCGAGGCGGGCAACCGGATAACGTGCCCCGTGCTCGCCCTCTGGGGGAGCCGCGGCAACCTGGAGGACTGGTACGACGTGCTCGAGGTCTGGCGCGGCTGGGCTGACGACTTAGACGGGCGGTCCATCGACTCCGGCCACTACATCCCGGAAGAGGCCCCCGAAGGGACCCTATCGGAGATACGGGCGTTTTTCGGGGAGGATGGGGGACCTTGATGCCGTCCCGGTGGTTGGTGGAGATGTTCTCGTTCACCGCGTGTGCTTAGCTCCTTCTTACGTTCTCCCTGGGCCACGTCCTGCCGCTGAGGCTCCGAGCTTGGTGAGGGCCCTTATCGAGAGCCCGAGGAGGACGAGGAGGCTGTACAGGTTCAGGGGGCCGTGGGTGCCGTGCTTGCGGTGGTAGAGGAAGGCGCTCTTGTGCAGGCGCCAGACGGCCTGGGGCCGGGCGCGGCTGGAGGCGCCGGTGTGGTGCATCACCTCGAGGTCGGGCAGGTAGTAGACGAGCCACCCCGCCTCCCGCGCCCGGCGGCACAGGTCGGCGTCCTCGAAGTACATGAAGAAGCGACCGTCCAGGAGGCCCGTCTCCTCCAGCGTCCGGCGCCGGACCATCATGCAGGCCCCAGAGACCCAGTCGACCCGCGTCGAGCCGGCCGGATCGCCGGCCGCGGGGAAGTACCTCTTTACGATGGAGCTCTTCGGGAAGAGCCGGGTCAGGAAAGAGGTCCGCCCGAGGATGCCAGAGGCGAAGCCCACCTCCCGGCGGGCCGAGAGCTGGAGGTTCCCCGCGCCGTCCACGATCCTCGGCCCCGCTATCCCGGCCCGCGGGTTGGCGTCCAGGAACCGGCCCGCGCGCTCGAAAAAGTCGCCTCCCACCAGGGCGTCCGGGTTCAGGAGGACCACGTACTCGCCGGTCGAGGCGGAGATGCCCCTGTTGCAGGCGCGGGCGAAGCCCTCGTTTACCGGGTTCCGGACCAGGGTCGCGTCGCGGGGTATCCGCGGCGCCGGTCGCTGGTCGTTGTCTACTATCACGACCTCGAAGTCGTCGTAGCCGGTCTCGTAGAGCGACTCGACGCACCGCAGCGTGAACGGCCAGGAGTCGTAGTTGACCACCACGACGGAGAACTTCACCGGCCGACCCTCTCAAGCAGCCGATCTCGCAGGCGCCGCAGCAGGCTCGCCCCGGTCGCCCGCGAAGAGTCCTTCAGCAGCCGCCGGACGTACTCGACGGGGACCCGGCGGCGCTTCTGGATCTCGCGCCGCTTGCGCAGCATGAGCGGCAGGAGACGCGCGGCCTGCGCTAGGCCCTCGAGATGGGCTCGCAGGGTGGCGGCCGAGGCGGCCGTGACCACCAGGCGCGAGAGTTGCCCGGCGACGAGGTAGGGCACCATGCCGGGGACGAGCGGCGCGGGGAGATTCTTGACCAGGAGGCTCAGGCTGTTGCGGGTGCCGAGCCGGGTCGCCGTGGGGCTCCTCTTGCCGCCGGTCGAGGCGCCGCCCACGTGGTAGACGACCGCTTCTGGCACGTAGAGGCACCTGTAGCCCGCCAGCTGGGCCCGGAAGCTCAGGTCGCCGTCCTCGCAGTAGGCGAAGAAGTCCTCGTCGAAGAGCCCTACGTCGTCCAGCATCGCGCGCCTGTACAGGGCCGCCGCCGCGCATGCCCCGAAGACGAGGGCCGGTTCGTCGTACTGGCCCCGGTCGCGCTCGCCGTGCCCGAGCCTGTAGGGCAGGCCGCTGCGCCTTAGGGCGTCCCCGGCGCCGTCGAGCAGGCGCCGGTCGCGGAAATCGACAAGCTTGCTCGAGAACGAGCCGGCCCCTCGGTGACCATCCGCGGCCCGCACCAGCGCGGCGAGCCAGCCGGGGTCCTGCTCCGTGTCGTTGTTGAGGAGGACCACGAGCTCCGAGCTGGACGCCTCTATCCCCGCGTTCACCGCCCCCGAGAAGCCGCGATTCTCTCCCAAGGCCACTACCCTGACCTCGGGGAAATTGCCGGCGACGAGGGCCACGGAGTCGTCCGTCGAGCCGCTGTCGACCAGGATCGTCTCGAAGTCCTCGAACGTCTGGTGGCGTAGGGAGGTAAGGCAGGGGTGCAGGAACTTGCGGGTGTTCCAGTTCGGTACGATCACGGAGACGCGGCTCGCCATGGCCGACTCAGGCCGTCTGGTCGCGCCGGGCCTGGTGCGGGCCGTGGATCTCCACCCGCGTGGGTATGTAGACCAGGCCCGGGATCGCGCCGCGGTCCGCGGGGCGCCGGATCTTGAAGACCGCGGCCACGTCGAGCCAGTCCATGTAGAGCTTCTTGCTCTGGGGGTAGGAGACGGCGGCGTTTATGCTGTAGGCGCCCTGCTTCGGGTCCCGAAGTCCTCTTTTCACGCGCGATACAGCGGTGGACAAGACTCTCCTCGAGGTGGGCCTCCGATGCGGTTTCTAGCGATGATTAGTTTACCGTACTATACTTGTGACTGCTAGAAACCTCTTCTGCAGATTGAAAACACTACTAGGCAGGTCGATGAGGATCCTCTTCGCCGCGCACCAGTTCTTCCCTGAGTACCAGGCTGGAACAGAGGTGCTGACGCTGTAGCTGGCGCGGGCCCTTGAGACCAATAGACACGAGGCCCCCGTGTTCGCGGTGAAGCGTAGCGCTCTCTTCACCGACTGGATGCTGGGCAAGACGAAGGAATACGTCGTGGAGGGTGTGTTGGTCGGGCGACTCGGTCACTCCGAGGAGTCCCTTTCGTACCCCTACAGCCTCAATTACGATACCCCGGCACGCTGTGAGGATCTACGGCCGCATCCCGAACGGGTTTCGCGCCGCGCCCGAGGGGAGCCGAGTTCGTCGAGGGAGAGCTCGGAAACCACTGCCTGATCCGGGCGGCCGTCGAGGTATAGAGGAGGTCTTCCACCTAGCGAGCACCACCATCCCGAAGACCTCGAACGACGACCCGATCTACGACGTCCGCTCGAACCTAGTGAACGCCCTGGATCTCGCCGCCTGACGGAGACCGGTCGCAAAGTCTTCAACATCTGCAGCGGGCGGGGCGTCCCTTTGAACGAGCTCGTGGCCCTCATGGGAGAGATCGTCGCCGGCAAACCCGAAGCAGAGTACCTCCCGGCGAACGTGCTCGACGTGGTCGGGGCGCGCAAAGACCTCGGCTGGAGCCCGAAGACGAACCTCCCCGAGGGCCTCGCCCTGACGTGGCGGTGGATCCTGACCCACCCCGAGGCCGGGGCGCCGGGCGAGGGCTAGGCCGCTGTTCTCGCGGCGAGGGCACCCCTGACCGAGGCCGACTGCCGGCGGAGATCGACGCTTCCCTACCGCGCGGCCCTGGTGGTCCGGGCAAGCATGTCTATGTAAAGTCTTATCCTGTAAAGTTTACAGACTATATCCGGCCCGGTTCGCAGAGGAGAACCTTGGAAAAATTTGACGTAGGGGTGGTTGGGGCCGGTTACGTGGGTCTGGTGACCGGAGCTTGTCTCGCCCATATCGGCAACCGGGTGACCCTGATGGACGTGGATGCCGAGAAAGTGGAGGGCCTGCGGCGGGGAGAATCCCCCATCTACGAGCCTGGTCTCGAAGATCTCGTGGCCAAGAGCGGCGACCGCCTGCAGTTCACCACTGACCCGGAGCCGGTGGTGCGCGAGGCCGACATCCTCTTTATAGCGGTCAACACGCCGCAGGGTGAGGGCGGCTCGGCGGACCTCTCGAGCGTTGGGACGGTCGCCCGGAACGTGGGACGGGCGCTGTCAGAGACCTCTTCTGGGAGGCACGAGAAGCGCCCGCTCGTGGTGGTCAACAAGAGCACGGTGCCGGTGGGCAGTGGAGACTACGTCTCCATGCAGATACAGGAAGGCATAGACGAGGCCGGTGGAGGCGGCGACGGGGTTGAGTTCAGGGTTGTGTCGAACCCGGAGTTCCTGCGGGAGGGAAGCGCGGTCTACGACTCGCTGTTCCCTGACAGGATCGTGGTTGGGGCCGAGTCCCGCGAGGCGCTCGACACCCTGCGGGCCCTCTACGAGCCGATAATCGAGCAGAGCTTCCCGACGGAGATGGACCCAAGGCCGAAGGTGGCGGTGCCCTTCGTCACCACGGACCTGGCGAGCGCCGAGATGATCAAGTACGCCGCCAACGCCTTCCTGGCGACCAAGATCAGCTTCATCAACGAGGTCTCCTCGATCTGCGAGCTCGTCGGCGCCGACGTCACCAACGTGGCCGCCGGCATCGGGCTGGACGGAAGGATAGGCTCGCGGTTCTTGAGCGCCGGGATCGGGTGGGGCGGCTCCTGCTTCCCCAAGGACGTCGCGGCCCTGCGCTCTATCGCCCGCGAGTACGACTACGAGCCCGCCCTCCTCGACGCGACGGTCTCCGTCAACGAGCGACAACGCAAGCGGGTGGTGGCGAAGCTGCAGGGGGACCTGCGCACCCTCAAGGGCAAGCGGGTGGTCCTCCTCGGCCTGGCCTTTAAGCCGAACACCGACGACCTGCGCGAGGCGCCCTCACTTGAGATAGGCCGCGCCCTGAGCGAGCTGGGCGCGCGGGTGGTGGGCTACGATCCCGTCGCGGGCAAGGCCGCCGCGAGGCTCGCCCCCGAGATAAAGATCTCCTTCGATCTCTACGGGGCGCTCGAAGGCGCGCACGCCGCCGTGCTGGTCACGGAGTGGGAGGAGATCCGCTCCCTGGACCTGAACAGGGCCGCCTCGCTGATGGAGCGGCCGAGGCTCTTCGTGGACGGCCGCAACGCCATAGATCCGGTCGCCCCCCGCGCGGGCGGCCTGCTCTACAGGGGCTTCGGGCGTGGCTAGGGCCGCTGGCAAGCCGCGGGCGCTCGTGACGGGCGGGGCTGGCTTCGTGGGCAGCCACCTCTGCGAGAGGCTGCTGGCCGAGGGCTACCGCGTGGTCTGCGTGGACGACCTGAGCACGGGCTCGCCGGAGAACGTCTCCCGCCTGCGAAGCGACCCGGACTTCGAGTACGTCGAGCACGACGTCACCGCCCACATAGACGTCGCCGGGGAGCTCGAAGAGGTCTACCACTTTGCCTCCCCCGCGAGCCCCGTGGACTTCGGGCGCATCCCCATCCCCATCCTCAAGGTGGGAGCTATGGGGACCCACAACGCTCTGGGGCTCACCCGGGCGAGGGGCGCCCGCTTCATGCTCGCCTCGACGAGCGAGGTCTACGGCGACCCGCTCGTCCATCCCCAGCACGAGGGTTACTGGGGCAACGTCAACCCCATCGGGCCGCGCGGCGTCTACGACGAGGCCAAGCGCTTCGCGGAGGCGATGACGATGGCCTACCACCGACACCACGGCGTGGACACGCGCATAGTCCGCATCTTCAACACCTACGGGCCGATGATGCGCCCCGACGACGGCAGGATGGTGCCGAACTTTATCCGCCAAGCCCTCGCCGGCGAGCCTTTGACCATCTACGGCGAGGGGAGCCAGACCAGGAGCTTGCAGTACGTGGACGACCTCGTCGAGGGGGTCGTCCGCCTGATGAGGAGCGACGAGACCCGGCCCGTCAACATCGGAAACCCCGTCGAACACACCGTGCGCGAGGTCGCCGAGATGGTGATCGAACTCTCCGGCGGCGGGAGCGAGCTCGCCTTCGGACCGCTGCCCGAGGGCGACCCCAAGCAGCGCTGCCCGGACACTACCCGCGCCAGGAACGCTTTGGGTTGGGAGCCCCAAACCCCGGCCCGCGAGGGCCTCGCCAGGACCCTCGAATGGTTCGCGGCCCTGGCCCAACTGGAGGCCTCGTCTGCCGGCGAGGGTTACTGAGATGCGCGTTCTTCTCTCCGGAGGCGCCGGGTTTATCGAGCCCCGCCTGGCCGGGCGCGGCCACGAGGTCGTCGGCGTGGACGATCTCTCGACCGGCGGGTGCGAGAACGTTCCGGTAGACGCGCGGTTCTACGAGATCGACGTCCGCTCCGGGAGGGATCTCGCCGAAGCCTTCGCGGCGTTCAGGCCCGAGGTCCTGTGCCACCAGGCCGCCCAGATGGACGTCCGTCGCTAGGTCACGTGAACCCCGACAAGGACGTGATCGTCATGCGGGCGAACAGGGAGGCGCAGGACGGCGAGCGGATGGTCTTCAGGATCAAGAAGGAAGCCGAAATCACCCTACTAGACGGCGAGAAGGCCGACGTGGCGGCGATAGAGGAGGACTAGCAGGTCCAGATCGAGTACATCTCTAAGGAGAAGCTGGACCGGGCGATCTCCGTCAGTCTGTTTGCGGGCGAGCAGAAGCCCGAAGAGGACAGGGGGAACGAAGAGGGCGGGGGGACCGGTTGAGCGGCCCTACCCTTTGAGAACGCCCTCGTGGACCTCGACGGTGGTTGGGAGCTGGATCGGCCCGCGGCCCTCGACGTCGTCGCCGGCTACCACATCGAAGGCGACCGTCTGCCGGGCCTCTTGCGAGGACCCTCCGCCAGAGACGTCGATGCCGTAGCGTCCGGGGGGCAGCGGCACGCCGAGGGTGAAATCCACCGTCACCGACTCGTCCTTCGCCCTCGCGCCGAGCGGGACCCCTTCGAGCCCCGTCGAGGTCGCGAAAAGGAGCGCGCCCGAGCGGTCGCGCAGGGCGACGCCGACCGCCCCGTCCTCCGTGGCCTCCGCGAACCGCACCCGCGCCCGCACCGTCAGGTCGCCGCCCGCGGGGACTGAGACCGCCGGCTCCCGCCGGCCGTCGAGGAGCCCGACCTCCAGCAGGCCGGTCGCCTGGGCATCATTCCGCCCGCCACCGGCCGCGAAGGAGGGCATGTCCTCCTCGTCCTCGTGGTCGATCGCGTAGTCCAGGTCCCTGTCCCGCTCGCTCGGGGCGCCGGGCTTCTCGTTGCCGGAGCTCTCCAGCAGGGCCCTGTACTCGGTGACGACGGTCTCGGGCTCGCCCGAGGTGACGAGGTGGCCCTCGTGGATCAGGATCGCCTCCGTGCAGAACCTCCTGACCATGCCGAGGCTGTGGGAGACGAACAGCACCGTAGTGCCAGAGTCGCGCAGGTCGTACATCCTCTGAAGCGCCTTCTTCTTGAAGGCCGCGTCTCCCGTGGACAGGGCCTCGTCCAGAACCAGGATCTCGGGCTCCACGTTCGCCGCGACGGCGAAGCCTAAGCGGGCCTTCATCCCGCTCGAGTAGGTCTTTATCGGCTGGTCTATGAACTCCCCGATCTCCGCGAAGTCCGTGATCTCCTCGAAGCGCTCGAGCATCTCGTCGTGCTCTATGCCCAGAATCAGGCCGTTGAGCATCACGTTCTCCCGGCCCGTGAACTCGGGGTTGAAGCCGGAGCCCAGACCGAAGATGGCCGTCAGACGCCCGTCTACCCGCACGTCCCCAACGGTCGGCTGCGTGACGCCCGAGATGATCTGGAGCAGCGTGCTCTTCCCGGCGCCGTTGCGGCCCAGGACGCCCAGGGTGGCCCCCCGCTCGATCTCCAAATCGATGCCTTCGAGGGCCCAGAACTCGTGGGTGCTCGATGGCTTGCCAGGGCGCAGCAGGTCCTTGATCCAGGCCGAGCGGCTGGAGGAGATCCTGTACCGCTTCCCTACCCCTTTTAGGGAGACGACGGAGGTCATAGCCTGTCCGCGAACCCCCACTTGGCCCTGACGAAGAGCGCGAACCCGCCGACGAGGAGGACCACGGAGAAGAGCGTGAAGTAGAGCGTCGCCTGGCCGCCGAGCGGCTCGCCGAAGAGCACGAGGTCCCTGTAGGCGTTGACGAGGTAGGCCAGCGGGTTGTAGTCGACGACCCACCGGACGGACTCCGGCAGCCTCTCCGGCGGCCAGAGTATCGGCGTCAGGAAGAAGGTGCCCCGGATGACGGGGCGCATGACCTCACCCAGGTCCGGCACGTAGGTACCCAAGACCGCCATGATGTAGGTGAGCCCGAGGACGAACACGGTCTGGAGCACCACCACGACGGGCAGCAGCACGAGGAGCCCATGCAGCTCGTAGCCGAACATAGTCGCGACTATCAGGAGCGCCACGACGCCGAAGAACTTGTCCACCATGGACGCCATGGCGTTCGTGAAGGGCAGCAGCTCCAGGGGGAAGACGACCCTCTGGACCAGCCCCGAGCTCCCCCTGATGCTGTTCATGCCCTTGTTCATGGCCTCGGCGAACGTCATGAACGGCAACAGGCCGCAGTACAGGTAGAGCCCGAAGTTGAGGTCGGGTTGCCCCGGAACTACCCTGGCCTTGATTCCGTAATCGGAGAAGATGAGCGCGAGAAAGAAGACCCAGATAAAGGGGCTTAGCAGGGCCCACGACATCCCCAGGTACGACCTCTTGTAGCTGCGGGTGATCTGGCGCTGGAGAAAGTACCTGAGCAGCCACCGGCGGCGGTAGAAGGTCGCCAGGGAGCCGAAGAAGTCGCGCGTGAAGTTTTTTCTGTGGGTCGAGGTGTACGTGGTCAAGCGGTTTCCTACTCTCGCGAACGCCGAAGCGTAGTGTAAACCGTGGGCCCCAAAAATCTAGATCCCCACCCGGCCGGCTCTCTCCCCCGCCCGCCGAGGACGCGCCTCCTCGCGGGCGGGTCGCGGATCCCGCCAGCGCCCGCCTAGCGTTACATGAAGCGGCGGATCAGGCGCCGGTACCTCTTGTGGTCGAAGTGGGTGCCGGGGCAGTAGTGGTCGGTGCCGGGCACCCTCTTGTGGCCGATTATGTGGCGCTGGTCCACCGGGATGTTGTGCCTCCGGCAGCAGTAGGCCGCGAGCTTCGCCGAGGCCCTGTACTTGGCCTTCGGCCAGGTGTTCGGGTTGTCCGCGTAGCCCCCGTGCTCGATGCCGATGGAGTGCTTGTTGTAGGACCAGTTTCCCGCGTGCCAGGCGACGTCCTCGTGGCGCACGCACTGGACCACCCGGCCCTCGCTGCCCACCACGTAGTGCGCGGAGACGTCGGACGAGGGGTTCTGGAAGGTGTTGATGGCGGAGGTCAGGGAGCCCTGCACGACGTGGATGATGAGCCGGTCTATGTTGACGTCCCGCTCGCGCTCGAACCGCGCGCTGTAGTTGCTTCTGTCCGCGCCGCGCCACTCGGCCCCCCCGTAGTCGGTGGCCGCCCGGGAAGCGACCGCGACCGGGACCTCCACGTCCCGGGGCGCCAGCCGCAACCTCTCCCCGGTCGAGATGGTCGCCGCGGCCCCCTCTCTCAGGGTCCGGAAGACCTCCTCGGCGTAGAGGTCGATGCCGCCGTACTCGGCCACGGCCTCCCGCCAGTCGTCGAGGTCGGAGGGCTTCTGCGGGTCCGCCATGCTCGCGAGGACGGCCGCCCCTCCCCGGACGTTGGCGGCCCGGTCGGTCTTTATCTCTTCTTCCGAGAGCCTGGTCAGGCTCGCCGCCCGGCCGAGGGTATCCCGCTCGGGGTTCTGGTAGAGCTGCATGATGCCGTAGGTGCCGTGCCCGTGCAGGTCACCGGGCTCGAAGTCGGTGGCGCCCGGCGGGGGCATCTCCCACATGGTGTTGACGTACCCCATCGCCTTCAGGAGCGGTTTCGGAACGCCGTACCTCGCGCGAGCGTCGTCGAAGGTCGCCTCCAGCGACGGGCCCGCCTGCGCCAGAGCCCTGCCCCCGGTGACCGCGGTCCCGAGCAACACCGCCCCCGCGAGCCCCGCGCCGCCGACCCTCAGAAAGTCCCCGCGGCCCATCCCCCTCGGCACGTCCTCGGCACACATGTCTTCCCCTCCTGCATCTCTCGTTGAAGCCTCGCCCCTGGCTACCACGGCCGATGGGGCTCCGTGACGCGGGTTCCCCTCTCCGGGCGCCACGCCGCGTGTCGTGCGCCCTTCATTATCGGGGAGAGGCGGAGAAAAGTTAAGAGTTGTGTGCCACACTCTTTGGGAAGTTGCAACGACGACGGACGCGAAGGGGCCGGCAACCCGCCTTCGGCGTCGGGTGGGGTGGATGATCGAGGGATTACAGGAGCTGGCCCGGCGGCTCGGGCGGGCCCTTCGCCGCGCGGGCAAGAGGAGCCGGACGGTGCTCCGGCTCTACGAGGGTCTCTCCGGCCATCGGCGGCGGG
>DASYWA010000222.1:0-41861 GCA_035936475.1 Rubrobacter sp.
TCCCTGGTCTGTCTGTCTTCCACTCTTATCCTCCTGTGCCCGTGGCCCCTGCTCGGGGCCTTCCCCGTGAGAGATCTCCGCCGGCCGAGGCCGGTAGCGCATGGTAACCCGCGCCGCCCGCCGAGAGCGCCGAGAGCACCCCCCGCGCCGCCCGTTGCCCCGATTCCACGGCGCCGTCCATGTACCCGTTCCACCTCGCCGCCGTCTCCGTCCCCGCCCAGTGCACGCGGCCGACCGGCTCGCGCAAGGCCGGCCCGTATTCCAGGAAGAAGCCGGGGGTAGGCATCCCGGCGTAGCCGCCTCGCGCGTATGGCTCGACCCCCCAGTCGCACTCCGCGTAGCCGCGAGGATGGAGGGCCCCCTCCCCGAAAAAGCGGGCGAAGCACTCGAGGACCGCCCGCTTGCGTTCCCCGGCGGGCCTCCCTCCCCACCGGCGGGCGTCGGAGCCCAGGACGAAGCCGGTCAGGACGCCGGCGTCGCTGCCGGGGGTCGAGCTGTCGCAGGTGACCTTGCATGGCCCGGCGTCGCTCTCGGCCCTGCCGCTGAGGCCCGCCTCGCGCCAGAAGGGCGCGTCGTAGACGGCGCTGCACTTGATCACGGCGCCCATCGGCATCCGTTGAGAGAGTCCATCGTGAGCCGGCGGTAACGCCGGGACGTACTCGATGCGCCCCCGCATGACGGGCGGCACGGCCACCACCACCGCCCCCGCCCCGACGGAGACCGCGTCCGACTCGACGAGCGCCCCGTCGTCGCTCTGCGAGATCCGGCGCACCGGAGAACCGAGGACCACGCGCCCTTCCAGCCCCCGCGCCATCCGGTCTGACAACTCCTGCGCGCCGCCGAGGAGCCTGTGCTCCTCGGCAGAGGCCTCTATCTCGAAGAGCCCCCCGAAGCCGCCGGACGAGGCCACGTCGGAGAGCACCCCGAGCAGCGAGACGTCGCGCGGCTCGCAGGCGTACAGCGACTCGACCGCAAGGTCGAAATAGAAGCGTGCGCCCGCGCTGGACGTATGGCGGAGCTTCCAGGTCTCGAGCGTCTGACCGTCCCACTCCCACGCCTTCTCGGCCGTCCACGGCGCGTCGGCGGGGACGTCTTCGGCGAGGCGGCTCAACGCCTCGAAGACCTGCCGGACTTCGGAGCCCGCGCCCGGATCCGCGAAGGGGACCTCCCCGCCCTCCTCGTACTCAGAGCGGCGTCCGCCCTCGTAGAAGACGGTCCGACCGGGGACCTCGGCGGGGAAGATCTCGACGCCGAGGTCCGAGGCGAGGGCGTTTATGCGCCGCTGGCCGGGACCGATCCACTGCCCGCCCATCTCGACGGGCACCCCGCCGACGCGCCGGGTCATCGTCCGGCCGCCGACCCTGTCGTTCGCCTCGACGACGAGCACGGACGCGCCCGCGCCCTCCAGCTCCCTGGCCGCCGCGAGTCCGGCCAGGCCCGCGCCGACGACCACCGCGTCCACCGCAGGCTCCCTCCGCGCCTGACCGCCCGTCCACCCAGCCCCTGGGGGACGCGCGGAAGCCCCCGCCTCCGCTCTCGCCGACCTCTCGATGATCCGTCTGTTCACCCGTCTCCTCTTGGTTCGGGTCTCTACCGGAAGCTGGTCTTCTAGTGCTTCCCGAGCCGCTCGGCCAGGGTCTTTCCGGTCGGGGGTTCTCCCGTCCTCTCGGCGCGGTCGTCCGCCCGCATCAGGCCCCGCTGCACGTAGCGGGCGCCGAGCCAGCGCAGCGGCTCGGGCTCCCAGGGGCGCGGTCTGTGGTTTACGGTTGGCAGGCGGGTCACGTCCGTGTCGCGGCCGAGGATCAGGTCGGAGAGCGTCCTGCCGGAGAGGTTGGCGGTCGCCACCCCCTGCCCCGTGTAGCCGCGCGCGGTCGCGACGCCTTCGTCCGGGTCGTAGGACATCGTCGGCATCCAGTCGCGCGGCATGGCGAGCGGGCCGCCCCACGCGTGGGTGAACCGCGCGTTTTCGAGCGCCGGGAACCACTCCCGCGCCGTGCGGCGGAGCATCTCGTGGGTGGGCCCGTGCCTGTCGTACTCGTCCTCTATGCGCGAGCCGTAGTGGTAGGGCGCCCCCCGTCCCCCGAAGAGTATGCGCCCGTCGGCGGTGCGCGAGAGGTAGTCCACCGTGTAGCGGCTGGAAGCCACGCACTCGCGACCCTCCCACCCGATCTCCGCCCATTGGTCTTCGGAGAGGGGCTCGGTCAGCACGATGAGGGAGTAGATGGGCAGCACCTGCCGGCGCAGCTTGCGCAGCCGCGCCAGGTAGGCTTCGCCGGCGAGCACTACCGTCCGCGCCCGCACGTCGCCGGACGCCGTGACGAGCCGCGGGTTGCTACCGGTCTCGAAGTCCGTGACGGGGGTGCCCTCGAAGATCTCGCCGCCGAGGCGCTCTACGACCCGGGCGAGCCCGCGCGCGAGCCTGGCCGGGTGGATGGTCGCGCAGTGCGGGCTGAACAGGGCGCCTCTCGCGCCCGTGATCCTGACGCGCCGCGCGGTCTGCGCTTCGTCGAGCAACGCGAGGTCGTCGGCCAGGCCGAGGGCGCGGAGGGACTCGTGGGAGCCTTCTATCGCCGGCACCTGGGCCGGCCCCCTGGCGATCCTGAGCTGACCGCCGCGGAAGAACTGGGCGTCGATGCCCTCCGCCTCGGAGGCCCTGCCGACCTCGTAGACCGCGCCGCGCATCTGGAGCAGGAGGTCCCTGGCGGCCTCCTCTCCGAAGCGCCGCGCCAGCTCGCCGGGGGTGACCGGGAAGGCCGCGTTGCACCAGGCGCCGTTGCGGCCCGAGGCCCCGAAGCCGGCGGTCTCGGCCTCGAGCACCACCACGCGCAGCGAGGGGTCGTTCTTGAGCAGGTAGTACGCTGTCCACAGGCCCGTGAACCCCGCCCCGAGGATCGCCACGTCGGCCTCTGCCGGGCCCGAGAGCGGCGGGCGGGGGACGATCTCCTCGCCCGCCGTCTCCAGCCAGAAGCTGAACGAGCGGTAGTCCTTCTGCCCTGCTGGGGCGCTACCTCGCGTGCCGACGGTACGGGTCAAGACCCGGCCCTCCGCCCGCCGCGGGTCCCCGCGTCCCCCACGCTAGCCCCTGTAACCCAGCTCTTTTTCGAGCTCCGTGAGGGCCTCGCTGGTGATCTCCGCTATGCGGCTGAGGACCTCTTTGTCGGAGACGAGGGCCGGGGAGAACTGGATGACGGGCTCGTCCTTGTCGTCGAAGCGGCAGATCAGGCCGCCCTCCAGCAGCTTCTTGGAGACGATACCCTTGAAGTACTTCTGGTACTCGTCGCCGGTCAGCGGCGTCCCGTCGGCCTTCTCGGGGTTGACCTCGACGGCCCAGAAGAAGCCCATCCCCCTGACCTCCTTGACGACCGGGTGGTCGGCGGCCATCCTCTTGAGCTCGTCCCCGAAGTGCCCCTCGAGGTCGTGGACGTTCTGGAGCAGGTTCTCGCGCTCCATGATCGCGATGCTCTCCAGCGCCACCGCCGAGGAGACCGGGTGCCCCCCGAAGGTCGAGCCGTGCATGAACATAGGGGCCCCGTCTTTCAAAGTGTGGGCTATCTTGTCGTTGACGGTGACGCCGCCCATCGGCAGGTACCCGCTGGTCACGCCCTTGGCGAAGCTCGTCATGTCAGGGACTACGTCGAAGCGCTCGATGCCGAACCACTCGCCGAGGCGCCCGAAGGCGCAGATCACCGCGTCAGAGACGAGCAAGACGCCGTGGCGGTCACAGATCTCGCGCACCCGCCTCCAGTAGTCCGGCGGGGGGACGAGGCACCCCCCGGCGTTCTGCACGGGCTCCAGGATGACGGCGGCGACCTGGTCGGACCCTTCGGCCTCGATCATCTGCTCGATGGCGTCTGCCGCCCCCTCTGGGTCCTGCTGGGTGTTCTTGACGTGGAAGAAGCCCGAGGGCAGCGGCTCGAACGGGGCCTTGAAAGAGGGCAGGCCCGTCACGGAGAGCGCGCCCATCGTGGTCCCGTGGTAGGCGACGTCCCTGGAGATGATCTTGTACCGCCCCGGCTCCCCGTTGACCTTGTGGTACTGGCGGGCGATCTTGATGACGGTCTCAACCGCCTCCGACCCCGAGGAGACGAAGAACGTGCTGTTGAGGTCCCCCGGCGCTATCTCGGCTATTTTGTGCGCCAGCTCCAGGCTCCTCGGGTGCTGGAAGCTCCAGTTGGGGAAGAACCCCAGCTCCTTCATCTGCTTCGCGGCGACCTCGGCGAGCTCCGCCCTGCCGTGCCCTACCTGCGTCGTGAAGAGGCCCGCCAACCCGTCTATGTAGCTGCGGCCCCTATCGTCCGTAACGTACGACCCCTCACCCGAGACTATGACAGGCAACTTCGACCAGTCCTCGGCGTACGGCGTGAAGTGGAGCATCAGGTTCTCCACGCCCGCCATCCGCGTAGAATCCCCTTGCTCCCCGAGACCCCTCATCACATCCATGCCACAACCTCCTCCGGCCTGGACAGGCCGGTCCCTTGTCCTTCACGAATACTACACAGTTACTGTAAGCCGATCAAGACGACGACAAATATAAGGGGGAGGGTCGGGCGGGTTGTCGTACCGCGGGCCGGATTCGCAGGAACGATCCTGCGCGCGCGGGCGTGCGGGCTGTTACCGAAGTGTTATGCAAGCGTGACCGAAGCGTTACCTGGATGTCGATGTCGCCGGAACGTTACGTGGCGCCCTTAGAGTTCCAATCACGGCAACCGGAGAGACCGGGGCCAAGGACGAGAAGGGAGCGGGCATGGGGCGGATGGTTCGGGTAGTGGCGGCGGTGGCGCTGATGGCGGTCCTCTCGACGGGTGTGGCCTTCGCGGCGACGATGGACGGGACCGGGGGCGTGGATGGGATCACCGGCGGGTCCGGGAACGACACGATCAAGGGCCTCGGCGGCAACGACTCCTTACTGAACGGCGGCTTCGGGAACGACACCGTCCTCGGCGGCTCGGGCGACGACGACATCCGCGGCTCCGCCCCCAAGAACGGCCGCGACAACGGCGACACCGGCCGCGACGCCCTCTCCGGCGGCTCGGGCGACGACTACATCCTGGGCGGCCTCGGCGCGGACAAGATAGGCGGCGGCAAGGGCTCGGACTACCTCTTCGACGGGGCCGGCGAGTACGGGACCGACGCGTCGGTGGACCGCATCTACGGCGGCGCGGGAAGCGACACCATCCTGGCCGCGAGCGGGAACGCGGCGCGGGACGTCATCACCTGCGGCGACGGCCGCGACACCGTCGAGGCCGACAAGGGCGACAAGGTCGCCGACGACTGCGAGAGGGTGCGCCGCTAGACGGGCGGCAACACCTCCCCCCATCCCGGGCCGGCGTCCTTCGGGGCGCCGGTCTTTTAGCTGTCAGCCGTCAGCTGTCAGCCGTCAGCTTTCAGCCTTCAGCTCTCGGGATGTCCGAGGCTTAGTATTTATCCGCGTGCGGGATTGATCGTCCCGCCGCCAATCGACCTGCGAAATTCGTGCCCCCGTCGTGCCTATCCCAACGAAAAGGCTGAAAGCTGACCGCTGACGACTGATGGCTTTTCTAGCCGAAGGCCGATCCGAAGAAGTCGGCGAGTCGCGGGTAGAGAACTTTCAGGTTCCAGGGGCGGGAGATGCCGTGGCCCTCGTCCTCGAAGGTGAGGAGGTCGTAGGAGATGCCCTCGCGGCCGAGCGCCCTCACGACGACGTCGACGTTCTCTGGGGTGACGTTGGGGTCTTGCATGCCCTGGACTATTAGCAGTTTGCCCCGGATGTTACCCACGGAGTTTATGGGGGAGCGTTCGCGGTAGCGTTCCGGGACCCTCTCCGGCGTACCGCCCATCATCTCCTCGCTGTAGGGGCGGAGGTCGGGGCGGGTTGCGTGGTAGTCGACCACCAAGTCGGTCATGCCGCAGATGGGGGCGGAGGCGGCGACGAGGTCGGTGGGGTAGTGCGTGATCGCCCACCACGCCGAGTACCCGCCGTAGGAGGTCCCAGTAACGCCGACGCGCCCCGGCTTCGCGACGCCGGCCCCGATCAAGGCCTCTATCCCGGTCCTTATGTCCTCCTGCTCCCGTCCGCCCCAGCCGTCTTGTTTTATGGAGTCCTGGAACGGGAGCCCGAACCCCGTGCTCCCGCGGTAGTTGGGCGCGAGCACGTGCAGGCCCCGCGTGACGAGGTACTGGACCTGGGCGTTGAAACGGTCCTCGGCGTGGCTCGTCGGCCCGCCGTGGACGAGTACTACCGTCCCGATGTCCTCGCCCGCCGCCCGGTACAGCCAACCCTGTATCTCCAGCCCGTCCACGGAGCGCCACCGGAAGTCCTCGGCCGCCGCGAGCCGCGACGGGTCCAGGTCCGTCCTCGCCGGGAGGCCGGTGATGCTGGCGGCCCCCCCGGCCTCCCCGAGCCGGACGAGGTCCACGGGGTGACGGGCGTCGTAGCGCTTGCAGACCCATCCGTCCCCGGCGGGGGCCAGCGGCACCAGGTTGCCCGGAAGGCCTGGCGGCGCGGACTCCGCCCCCGAGGCAGCGTCCAGCAGGGAGGCTTGGATCCCGGCCCCCTCGACCTCGACGACGACCACCGGGCCCCCGTTCGGCGGGACGAAGGCTCCCTCGACGTTGCGCCCGGGGTCGTCCAGGAGCCAGCGTACGCCCTCGTCGTCCAGGCTCCAGACGCCGAGCCTCCGGTACGGGCCGGTCTCCGCGAGAAAGAGGACGCGGCGGCCGTCAGGGAACCACGAGGCCGAGACCTTCGCCGCCTCCCCGAAGTTCAGGATCTCCCGGTCCTCCCGCCCCTCGATGTCCACGAGCCACACCTGCCGCCCCGCCGGGTCCTGCTCGTTGCGCGTGTACAGGACGTGGGTCCCGTCCCGGTTCAGCTCGGGCCACGGGATGCTGCCCTTCTCGGGCCTGGCCAGCGCCAAAAGCTCCCCACTCCCCAGGTCGTGCCGGTAGAGCCTGTCCGCCTCCGTCTCCTCCCCGCTCTCGGCGTCGAGGTTCGCCGAGTAGACGAGCCAGCGCCCGTTGGGGTGCAACTGCCCGCCGCCCAGGTAGTAGTTCGGGTCGGGCCCGGTCAGCGGCTCCATCACCCCCGGCTCGTCCAGCCGCACCCGATAGAGCCGCGCCCGCTCGTCCCCGTCCGTGTCCTGCGTCATCAGCACGGATCCGCCGTCCGGAGCCCACGACGCGACCGCCGTGTCGCCCTCCGCCGACGCCGTCAGCCGCACCGGCGGCGAGGACCCGTCCGCAGGCGCGGCGAACACGTCAGCCGCCGGCCCGACCCGCGACCAGCTCCACGCCACCCAACTGCCATCCGGGGAGACCTCCGGGCCCGACAAAACCGGCACCGAGAGCAGGCTTTCGAGAAAACGTTCCGCGTCCATGAGTCCCCTCCAAGAAACAACGTAAAAATCCGTGAGCGCCCCCATGCTATCCGCCTTAGCCCAAAAGGAACAATCGCAGGATGCACGCAAGCTCCGCCACAACACCAAAAAGCTGATGGCTGACTGCCAATTGCTGACAGCGCGGTTCGCTTCGCGAACCGCCTAGAAAGTCGGCGGGGTGTTGACGTAGACCGCCTCGACGGGCTCCTCGTCGGCCCACCAGCGATGGGGGGTGGTCGAGGGGAAGTAGAGGGTGTCGCCGGGGGCGAGCCGGAACTCCCCCTGGTCCTTGAGCTCGACGAGGAGGTGGCCGGAGATCACGTATATAAACTCCTCGCCCGTATGCGAATAGAAGCCCTCGCTCCCCGCGCCCGCTGGCACCCGGATGTACGAGGGGTCCATGACCTTCTCCCCCGATGCCATCTCCTCGAAGCACACGCCGTTGTCCCACCGCATCTTCGGCCGGTCGGCGCCGCGTACCAGCGGCGATGCCTGCTCCAAGTCGGCCCCGAAGAGCTCCCGCATGGTCACCCCGTAGGCCCCGGCCAGGCTCCGGAGCGAGGCCACCGAAGCCCCCGACCCGCCCCGTTCGAGCGCCGAGATGAAGCTTATGGAGAGGCCGGTCGTCTCTGAGACCTCCTTGAGCGTCTTGTGCGCCTTGACCCGCAGCCGCCTCAGCCGTTCGCCCGGCGCCTCCGCCGCCGCTTCGGACGGAACCCCGTTCGCCCCCCCGTTCTCCGGCGCGTCGCCGAGCTGCTTGCGGATGGCGGCGAAGTTCAGCCCCTCGACCTTCCTAAGGTGCTTGATCTCCCGCAGCCGCCTGACGTCGGGCTCCGTGTAGACCCGGTACCCCCGGTCCGTCCTCCGCGGCCTGACCAGGCGCTCCCTCTCCCACAACCGCAAGGTCTGCGGCGCCAACCCCACCGCCTGCGAAACCTCGCCTATGGAGAACCCAACCGAACTACCGTTGGCCGCCAACCCGCCTCCCGCTCACAAAAACCGGGCCCGTCCCGGTATCGTTGAATAATTATTGTAATCGTTCCTCGGAAAAGCAAGCCGCCGCCGGAGCCGCTAACAGCAACATTGCATGTTTATAGTAACGTTGTTATAAGGTAGGAAAGCGGAGAGTTACCCGGAGGAAAGGAATCGCCATGGCGACGGTGGTGGGGGTACCCAAGGAGATCAAGGACCTGGAAGGCCGCGTCTCCATGCAGCCTGACGGTGTAACGGAGCTGGTCCACCACGGGCACGAGGTTCTGGTGCAGGCCGGGGCCGGCGGCGGGGCGGGATTTACCGACGAGGAGTACGAGGCGGCGGGGGCCCGCCTGGTGGAAGGTCCCGAGGAGGTCTTCGGTGCGGCGGACCTTATAGTGAAGGTCAAGGAGCCCGTCCCGGAGGAGTACGACCGCTTCCGGGAGGGGCAGCAGCTCTTCACCTACCTGCACCTCGCGGCGGACAAGGGGCTCACGGAGTTCCTGATGGAGAAGAAGATCGACGCCATCGCCTACGAGACCGTCGAGCTGCCCGACGGGAGCCTGCCGCTGCTCACGCCGATGAGCGAGGTAGCAGGACGGATGGCCGTTCAGGCGGCGGCGCACCACCTGGAGAGCCCCCAGGGGGGGGCCGGGCTCTTGCTGGGCGGCGTGCCGGGGACGCCGGCGGCCAAGGTCACGATCATCGGCGGCGGCATCTCTGGCACCGAGGCGGCGAAGATAGCCTTGGGTATGCGGGCGATAGTGAGGGTGCTCGACATCAACCCCAAGAGGCTCGCCTACCTCTCCGACATCTTCGAGGGGCGGGTTGACCTCGTGATACCCAACCGGGCGAGGACCGCCCAGTACGTCAAGGAGTCCGACGTGGTGATTGGCGCGGTGCTCGTGGCGGGGGCCAAGGCGCCAAAGCTGGTGAGCCGGGAGATGATCGCCTCGATGCGGGACGGCTCGGTGGTGGCGGACATAGCCATCGACCAGGGCGGCTGCTTCGAGACGAGCCGGCCGACGACGCACTCGGAGCCCACCTACGTCGAGGAGGGCGTCGTCCACTACTGCGTGGCGAACATCCCCGGGGCCGTGGCGAGGACCTCGACGCTGGCCTTGACGAGCGTGACGCTGCCCTACCTCATCAGGATCGCGGACGAGGGCGTCGAAGGGGCCTCGTTGGCCGACCCGAACCTGGCGAAGGGCCTCTCGACGCTTGATGGGGAGCTCGTGCACGGGCCGGTCGCCGAGGCCCACGGCCTGCCCTACACGGACCCCCAGAAGCTACTCAGCGGGGCCGGTTAGGGCGCGGCCTGTCCCTCCTTCCGGCTTGTGCGGGGCCCGGCGCGGCATGTAAGCTGCGCCCGAGAAAAGAGACGAAAGCGAGACCCGCTTGACGCGGTACGAACCCGCCGATTCCTTCGCGACGCCGCACTTCTCGGGCGTGCGCACCTTCATGCGCTTCCCCAACGCGCGCGACCTAACGAACGCCGACGACGCCATGAAGGCTTGCGGCTCCTTCGACATAGACTTCGTCGACCCCGCCTACGCCCCCGGCACGGGGCCGCCGCAGATCGGCGGTTACACGAGCCACGAGGCTCAGGAGTTCGTGCGGGGCCTGGCCGGCCTCGACATCGTCGGCTGCAACGTGGCCCACGACTCTCTGGGGCTCCTAGCCCTCCGAGAAAAGGGCTGCGGTGGGTAGCGTTTCGGACCACCCGATGCTCTTCCCCTACTTCGACGAAGGGGCAGGATACAACCTAGGCGCAGGCTCTCACTGGAGGTAGCAATGATCGAGACCGAGATGATCGGGAAGCTCTTCGTCGGCGGCGAGTGGGTGGCCTCCGCGGCCTCCGGCGGAACCTTCGACGTCACGAACCCGGCCAACAATGAGCCCATCGCCACCCTCCCCGACGCCGGTCGGGAGGAGATGGGGCGGGCCATAGACGCGGCAGCCGCCGCGCAAGAAGAGTGGGCCGCGACGACCGCGGCGCACCGGGCCGGGATCATGCGCCGGGCGGCCGACCTCATGCACGAGAGAAAAGAGCACCTCGCGACCGTTATGACCCTGGAGCAGGGCAAGCCTCTCCTCGAGTCGCGCGGCGAGATCGTCTACGCCGCCTCTTTTGTCGAGTGGTTCGCCGGGGAGGCCGGGCGCGTCTACGGCGATACGGTCCCGGCGAGCGCCCCGGACAAGAGGATAATGGTCATCAAGCGCCCCGTCGGCGTTACGGCCGCCATCACGCCGTGGAACTTCCCTGCGGCCATGATCACGCGCAAGCTCGGCCCCGCCCTGGCCGCCGGCTGCACGATGGTCATAAAGCCTTCCGAGCTCACCCCGCTCTCCGCCCTGGAGCTGGCGAAGATCTTCGAGGAGGTAGGACTTCCCAAGGGCGTCCTCTCCGTCGTCGCCGGCATGGACCCCTCCGCCATCACCGCCCCCATAATGGAGGACCGGCGCGTCCGCAAGCTCTCCTTTACGGGCTCAACCGAGGTCGGCAAGCTCCTGATGAGGCAGTCCGCGGACACCATGAAGCGCCTCTCCCTCGAGCTCGGCGGCCACGCCCCCTTCATAGTCTTCGACGACGCGGACGTGGACGCCGCGGTCGAGGGCGCCCTCGTCTCGAAGATGCGCAACATGGGCCAGACCTGCGTCTGCGCCAACCGCGTCTTCGTCCAGAGGGGCATCCTCGACGAGTTCTCCGAGAAACTCACGGCGAAGATGGCCGCGATGAGGGTTGGGGACGGCATGGAAGAGGGCGTCGAGGTCGGCCCGCTCATCGAGCCGAAGGCCATCGACAAGGTCGAGCGCCACGTCGCCGACGCGAGGGAGAAGGGCGCTACGGTCACTCTGGGCGGGGATCGGGCAAACGGCACCAACGGTTCGGCCAGGGGCAACTTCTACCCGCCGACGGTCCTCCTAAACGCCGACGACTCGATGCTCGTCGCCAAGGAAGAGACCTTCGGCCCGGTGGCGGCCGTCATGCCCTTCGACACCGAGGAGGAGGTGGTCCGCAGGGCCAACGACACGGCCTACGGGTTGGCCGCCTACTACTTCACCCGCGACGTCGGGCGCGTCTTCCGGCTCGCGGAGGGGCTTGAGTACGGCATCATCGGGGCGAACGACGGGATGCCATCGACGGCCCAGGCACCTTTTGGCGGGCTCAAAGAGTCGGGCGTAGGGCGCGAGGGCGGGCACCAGGGCATCGAGGAGTATCTGGACACCAAGTACGTCTCGCTCGGGGGTATCTCGGGGACGGCCCGGTAGCTTTCGCGGGGCCTCGCGCCATTCGAACAGAGAGAGGGAAGGGAGCCGGGCGTGGAGAACGAAGAGCGTTTCATCCGGGTGCTGGGGCAGAGGGACGTGATCGCGCTGGCCTTCGGCGCGATGATCGGCTTCGGGTGGGTGGTCCTGACGGGGACGTGGTTGCAGGAGGCCGGGAGCATCGGGGCCATCATCGCCTTCCTTGTCGGGGGGACCCTGGTCCTCTTCGTCGGCCTTACCTACTCGGAGCTCTGCTCGGCGATGCCGAAGACCGGCGGGGAGCACCACTACGCCTGGCGGGCGATGGGGCCGAGGGCCGCGTTCGTGACCTCCTGGGCCATAGCGCTGGGCTACATCTCGGTTGTGGCCTTCGAGGCGGTCGCGCTGCCGGCGACCGTCGAGTACCTCCTCCCCGACTACAAGGTAGGGTTCCTGTGGACCATAGCCGAGTACGACGTCTACATAAGCTGGGTCCTCATCGGGGTGATAGGGGCCGTGGCGATAACGGCCCTCAACTACTTCGGCATAAAGCCCTCGTCGATCTTCCAGCTCATAGCGGTGCTGTTCCTGCTCGGGATAGGGCTGCTCCTCATCTTCGGCACCGTTACCGGGGGGAGTGCGGAGAACTTCAGGCCGCTGTTCGCCGGGGGCCTCGCGGGGATACTCGCCGTGGTCATCATGACGCCGTTCCTCTTCGTCGGGTTCGACGTGATCCCGCAGTCCGCAGAGGAGATAAACCTCCCGTACCGCCAGATCGGGATGCTCCTCATCGTCTCCGTGCTGCTGGCGACGGCGTGGTACGTCCTGATCATAGTCGGCGTCGGGTCCGGTATCGGCCAGGCGGCGCTCGCCGACTCGGAGCTCGCCACGGCGGACGCGATGGGGAACCTCTTCGGTAGCAGCATCTTCGCGGACATCCTGGTGCTCGGCGGCATCGCCGGCATCCTCACGAGCTGGAACGGCTTTATGGTCGGCGGCAGCCGCATCCTGTACGCGATGGCGCATTCGGGGATGCTCCCCGCCTGGCTGGCCCGCCTCCACCCGCGCTACAGGACACCCGCCAACGCCGTCCTGCTCGTCGGTGCACTCTCGATCGTCGCCCCGTTCTTCGGCCGCAGCACCCTCGTCTGGCTCGTGGACGCCGGCGGCCTGAACATCGTGATCGCCTACCTGATGGTCGCGATCTCTTTTCTCGTCCTGCGCCGCAGCGAACCGGATATGGAGCGCCCGTTCCGCGCCGGACGCGGACCCATCATCGGGATCATCGCCGTGATTCTTAGCATCGGCATCGGGGTACAGTACCTCCCGGGCATGCCCGCCGGCCTTATCTGGCCCTACGAGTGGATCATCGTCGGGGTCTGGTGGACCGTCGGCATACTCTTTATGGCCCGGATGAACGTCCCACAGTACAGCCCGGAAGCCTGAATGTAGATATACTAGAACGAGTTAGGCCGACAGGAAGAGGTGGCGAGGATGCTCGATTCCGCGAGGATCAAGACGGAGATACCGGGGCCGAAGAGCCGGGCGTTGATGGAGCGGCGGCACAGGGCCGTGACCTCGGGTGTTGGCATCGCCACCCCGATGTTCGCCGGGGAGGCGAAGGGCGCCCTGCTGACCGACGTGGACGGCAACACGTTCATAGACTTCGGTGGCGGCATCGGCGTCATGAACATCGGGCACGCGAACTCCCGCGTGGTCGAGGCGGTCAAGGAGAAGGCCGAGCAGTTGACCCACACCTGCTTCTACGTCACGGAGTACGAGGAGTACATCGAGCTCGCCGAGAGGCTCAACGCCATAGTGCCGGGAGATTTCGAGAAGCGGTCGTTCTTCGTCAACTCCGGGGCCGAGGCGGTGGAGAACGCCGTCAAGATCGCGCGCTACTACACCGGCCGCCCGGCGGTAATCGCCTTCGAGAATTCCTTCCACGGCCGCACCATGTTCGCCATGACCCTCACAGGCAAGACCGACCCGTACAAGAAGGGCTTCGGCCCGTTCGTCCCCGAGGTCTACCGGGTGCCGTCGCCGTATGCGTACAGGTGTCCGGCCGGCAGGGACTGCTCGGGTGGTTGCCAGGGGGATTGCTTCGGGTCCATAGAGAAGGCCTTCGTGAGCACCGTGCACCCGAGCAGCGTGGCGGCGATCATCGTCGAGCCGGTGAGCGGCGAGGGCGGGTTCATACCGTTCCCGGACTTCTACCTCAAGAGGCTCAGGGAGCTGTGCGACGAGCACGGCATCGTGATGATCGTCGACGAGGTGCAGACGGGATTCGGGCGGACGGGCAAGATGTTCGCCATAGAGCACTCCGGGGTGGAGCCCGACATCGTGACCACGGCCAAGAGCATGGGCGGCGGGTTGCCCATAGCCGGGGTGACGGGGAGGGCCGAGATCATGGACTCCGTCCACGCCGGCGGCCTCGGCACCACCTACGGCGGCAACCCCATAGCGTGCGCCGCAGCCCTCGCCGTCTTCGACACCTTCGAGGAAGAGGACCTCGTCGCCAAGGGGAAGGCACTCGGTGAGAAGGTGATGTCCGCCATGCGCGACATACAGGACAAGCACCCCGACTTTGTCGGCGACGTCCGCGGTCTTGGCCCGATGGCCGCCATGGAGTTCGTCACCGACGCCGGGACGAAGACGCCGGACAAGGAGCGCAACGCCAAGATAGTTCAGGCCGCCTTGCAGGAGGGCCTGCTCCTCCTAACCGCCGGCCAGTACAGCAACTGCATCCGCACCCTCATGCCGCTCAACATAGCCGACGACGAGCTCGAAGAGGGCCTCGCCATCCTCGGCCGCGCCGTGGATTCGGTGGCCTAGAAGGAGGGCCCGGTAGAGCGGGGGTAGCCTCTTCGGTTGCCCCCGCTCTACCGGTTAGAAGACCCCCGCACTCCCTAGCCCGGGACGTGGGCGAACGTGTCCGGGTGTGGGCCCGTGCGGCCTTCCTCGCCCCGGTCGAGGGCTGTGATGGCCTCCATGTCGGCGGGGTCTAGCTCGAAGTCGAACAGCTCGAAGTTCTCCTTCATGCGCGACGGGGTCACGGACTTCGGGAACACGATGTCGCCGCGCTCGACGTGCCACCGCAAAACTACCTGCGCCGGCGTCTTGCCGACCTTCTCTGCGATCTGGACGATCCTGGGATCGTCGAGCACCGCGCCTTGCGCTATGGGCGACCACGCCTCGGTGGCGATTCCGTGCTCGCGGCCGTATCCGCGCACCGCCTCGTTGGTGAAGTAGGGGTGCACCTCGATCTGGTTTACCGCCGGCACCGTCTCGGTCTCGGCGGCCAGGCGTTCCAGATGCTCGATCTGGAAGTTAGAGACGCCGATGGAGCGGGCTCTACCATCGTTCTTGAACTCCTCCAGCGCCTTCCAGGTCGACACGAAATCTCCGTTGTAGACCGTAGGCAGGGGCCAGTGGATGAGGAACAGGTCCACGTAGTCGAAGCCGAGCTCAGAGAGCGTGGTGTCGAAGGCTTCGCGGGCGTCCTGGGGCTCGTGGAACGCGTTGCTGAGCTTGCTGGTGACGAAGACGTCGCCGCGGTCTAGGCCGGAGGCGCGGACGGCCTCGCCGACCTCTCTCTCGTTGCCGTACATCTCGGCGGTGTCTATGTGCCGGTAGCCGATCTTTAGGGCCTCGCCCACGGCCTGCGCGGTGTCCTCCGGTTCGATCTGGAAGACCCCGAATCCGAGCTGCGGGATGGCGTTGCCGTCGTTGAGCGTGATGGTGGGAACCGCGTTCATGGTCTTGTGACTCCTCTGTGTATCGTGGCCGTACTCTAAGCCGGAAAAAACAAAGAATGCCCCGAGCGGAATAACGGTAAACCGCCGCCCTCTAGCCGAGCGCGCCGGCGACGCGGAGGTTCATACCGGCGAGAGCGACGGGCTCGAGCGCCTCGCCCCGTCGGGCCAGCTCGACGTTCCCTGGGGGTTTTACCCCTCCAACAACGCTTCCAGGTACCCCGTATGGTAGTCACCGGAGCGGAACGCTTCGTCTTCCAGCAGGCGCAGGTGGAGGGGGATGGTCGTCTTTATGCCCTCGAGGCGGTACTCGCGCAGGGCGCGGCGGGCGCGGCTTATGGCCTCCTCGCGGGTCAGGGCCCATACGATGAGCTTGCCGACCATCGAGTCGTAGAAGGGTGGGATCTTGTACCCCTGGTACATCGCGGAGTCCACGCGGACGCCGGGGCCGCCGGGCACGTCGAGGAAGGTTACCTCGCCCGGGGAGGGCATGAAGTCGTTGTCGGGGTCCTCGGCGTTGAGGCGGAACTCTATGGAGTGCCCGACGAAGGGGACGTCCTCCTGCCTCAGGCTCAGGGGCTCGCCGGAGGCCACCAGGATCTGCTCTTTCACGAGGTCCACGCCCGTCAGCATCTCCGTTACCGGGTGCTCGACCTGTATGCGCGTGTTCATCTCGATAAAGTAGAACTCTTCCCCCTCGACCAGGAACTCGACGGTACCTGCGTTGGCGTAGTCCGCCTCGCGGGCCAGCCGGACCGCCGCCTCGCACATCTTCTCCCTGACCTCCTGGCTTATGCCGGGCGAGGGCGATTCCTCCAGAACCTTCTGGCGGCGGCGCTGCATCGAGCACTCCCGCTCGTAGAGGTGGATGGCGCTGCCCTCCTCGTCGGCCATGACCTGCACCTCTACGTGGCGCGGGCCGGCCAGGAACCTCTCCAGGTAGAGCGTCCCGTCCCCGAAGGCGGCCTGGGCCTCGCGCTTCGCCGCCTGCACCGATTCGCGCAGCTCCCCCTCGTCCTCCGCCACCCGGATGCCGCGGCCCCCGCCGCCGGCCGCCGCCTTGATCATGACGGGGTACCCGATCTCCTCAGCCGTGGCGACGGCCTCGTCCGCCGAAGAGACGTTCTCCGAGCCCGGCACGACCGGTACGTCCGCCCCCCGCGCCAGCCGCCGGGCGGCGGACTTGTCGCCGAGCTTCTCGATGGCCTCCGCCGACGGGCCGATGAACTTTATGCCGGCGTCCGTTACCGCCCGCGCGAAGGCGGCGTTCTCGGCGAGAAAGCCGTAGCCGGGATGGATCGCGTCGGCGCCCGTCTCCTTGGCGGCCTCCACGATCCGCTCGGCGTTCAGGTAGCTCTTGCCCGCCGCCGGAGGACCTATGTTGACCGACTCGTCGGCGTGGCGGACGTGGAGGGCCGACTCGTCCGCCTCCGAGTAGACGGCGACCGCGGGTACGCCGAGCTCCTGGCAGGCGCGGACGACGCGGAGCGCGATCTCCCCCCGGTTGGCGATCAGCACTTTCTCGAACATACGGCTTACCCTCCTCCGGATCGGGCCGTCATACTAGCCGCCTCGCGGGCTCCGCGCCTTTCTAAGCCCGCGACGCGGCGATCGCCGGGGCGACGGCGACGGCGACGAGGTTCGCCAGGCCCACCTTGATCAGGTCGAAGACCACGAAGGGCAGGACGCCCGCGACCAGGGCCGCGACGGGGGAGAGGCCGGCGAGAACCGCGAGCCACGTGGCCCCGAGGGCGTAGATCACGGCCAGCGCCACGCTTCCCCACAGGAACCCCACGACGAGCCCGCGCCGGCGCGGCGCGTTGGCGACGGTGCCGGCGGCCACCCCCGCGAGCGCGGCGGCGAGCGGGTAGGCGAGCAGGTACCCGCCCGTGTCGCCGAACAGGATGCCAAGCCCCCCCCTGAAGCCGGCGAAGACCGGGACGCCTATGGCGCCGACGAGGAGGTAGATCGCCATCGCCAGAGCCCCGTAGCGCGGCCCGAGCAAAAGGCCGGTCAGGACGACGGCCAGCACCTGCAAAGTGAACGGGACCGGCTCTAGCGGGATCGCGATCTGGGCCGCCACCGCGGTGAAAGCCGCCATGAGCGCCACCCGGGTCATCACGGCTGCGTTCAAGTCTGTCTCCCTTTTCTGTTTTGTCTTTACGGTAACCTTTTAGCATTCGTTGACCCAAAAATCCGGTGTAGGTACTATTCGGTCACTCTTACAGGGGAAAGAGGGGTGCCAAACGAATGAGCGCTAACGTCGAGACCGGGCTTCCGCAGGCGCGCTACAGCTACGGGGGGGACGAGTTCGTCTTCGTGGAGCTCGCCGAGGCGATGAGCCTCGGGGTCAACTTCAGGGCCATGGCGATCACGAACAAGCTCGAGGAAGAGGCGATGGAGGGCGTGATGGACATCTGCCCGTCCAACGCCTCCTACATGGTCCGCATAGACCCGGACACGCTCCACCCGGACAAACTCATCTCCCGGCTTAAAGAGATCGACGACGAGGTCGGCGACATCAAGGGCTTCGAGCTCCGCACCCGCGTCGTGGACGTGCCGGTGATGATGGAGGATCCCTGGACCCACGAGGCCCTCATGCGCTTCCGCGACCGCCACCAGGACCCGGAATCGACGGACCTCGAATACTCGGCCCGCATAAACGGCTACGACTCTAAAGACGACTTTATCTCAGCACTCCTCGGCTCGCCTTGGCTGGTCACCATGATCGGCTTCGTCCCGGGCCTCCCCTGGTGCTACCAGCTCGTCCCGCCCGAGGAGCAGGTCGAGGTCCCCAAGTACGTAAGGCCGCGCACCTTCACCCCCGAACGGGCCTTCGGCTTCGGCGGCGGGTTCGCCGTCGTCTACTCCGTCCAGGGCGCCGGAGGCTACCAGCTGTACGGCCTAGCACCTGCCCCGGTCCTCGACGTGAAGCAGAGGTTGAAGGATTTCGAGGACTCGATAGTCTTTCCGAAACCCGGGGACATATGGAAGTATCGCGGTGTGGACCGGGAGGAGTTCGACGAGATCCGGGCAAAGGTCGAGGACGGATCGTTCGAGTACAAGAAGGCGGACTTCACCTTCCACCCGGACCGGGCGCTGGAGGACCCGCACGCGTACAACAAGGAGATCCTGGGGGTGCTCTATGGCGATTAGGGTCAAGAGCCCGGGGCTCCTGACGACGGTCCAGGACACCGGCCGCTTCGGCGAGTACGCCATCGGGATGCCTCCCTCGGGTGCGATGGACGTGTTTTCGTACCAGGTAGGCAACTACCTCGTCGGCAACGAAGACGGCGCCGCGGGGCTCGAGATAACGTACTTCGGGCCCGAGCTGGAGTTCACCGAGGACGCCGTCATAGCCGTGACCGGCGCCGAGATGCCGCCCAAGATAAACGGCGCGGAGGCCCCGACCTGGGAGACGTTGCAGGTGAGGGAGGGCGACGTCCTCTCCTTCGACTACCTCAAGAACGGCGCCCGCTCCTACCTCGCGGTCGCGGGGGGGATAGACGTCCCCGTCTTTATGCACAGCCGCTCGACGTACACCCTCATAGGGCTCGGCGGCCACGAGGGCCGCGCCCTCAAAGAGGGCGACGAGCTCGGGCTCGGCGGAGCCCGAAACGGCGAGGCGCAGGTAGGCAAACGCGTCGGAGATGGCCACATCCCCCGCTACACCAAGGAGACCGAGCTCAGGGTCATCATCGGCCTCGCCAGCTACCGGCTCACGCAAGAGAGCATGCAGGAATTCCTAAACGTGGAGTGGACGGTTACCCCCGACGCGGACCGCGTCGGCTACCGCTACCGGGGTGGGGAGCTCGGCTTCGTCGAGCGCGAGCAGCCCGCCGGCGCCGGCAGCGACCCGGCCAACGTCGTGGACTTCGGCTACCCCATAGGCTCCATCCAGGTGCCGGGCGGCGTCGAGCCCATAGTCCTCATGAACGACGCCGTAACCGGCGGCGGCTACGCCACCATCGGCACCGTAATAAGCGCCGACCGCGACCGCCTGGCCCAATCCAAGACAAACGACAAGACCCGCTTCCGCTCGGTAGAGCTGGAAGAGGCACTCGCAGCCCGCGAGGACCGGCGCAAGAAGCTGGCCGAGATCAAGGACGCACTGGCGTGAGTCAGCCTTCAGCCTTCAGCCCTCAGCCGAAGGGCGTGGTCTTCGCAGTTCCGTTACGCTGCCCGCTGACGAGGCCGCGGCAGCGCGCTCTGTGGTCAACCCAGGGTCACGACTCGGGCGGCAATAGCTGACCGCTGACCGCTGATAGCTGATAGCTGCCGACCGAAGGGAGGCACGTTGTACATCGACTTCAATTGCGACATGGGGGAGAGCTTCGGGCCTTACAGCTTCGGGGCGGACGAGGAGCTCATGCGGTTTATCTCGTCGGCGAACGTGGCGGGGGGGTTTCACGCGGGGGACCCTCACGTCATGAGGAAGACCGTGGCGCTGGCGAAAGAGCACGGGGTCGCGGTCGGGGTGCACAGTGGGTATCGGGACCTCGTTGGGTTCGGGCGGCGCGAGATCCAGGCGACGCCCGAGGAGATCCAGGACGAGCTCGTCTACCAGCTCGGCGCCCTGCGCGAGTTCGCCCGCCTCCACGGGATGGACGTCCAGCACGTCAAGCCCCACGGCGCCCTCTACATGGTCGCCGCCCGCGACGAGGCGCTCTCGCGCGCGATCATCGAAGCCATACAGCGGGTCGACCCCGGCCTCGTCCTCTTCTGCATGGAGGCCTCCGTCACCTACAGGCTGGCCGGGGAGATGGGCCAACCCGTGGCCGCCGAGTTCTTCGCCGACCGGGCGTACAACGACGAGGGCCAGATCGTTTTTACCCGCAAGCTCGCCGGGGAACTCGACGCGCAAGAGATGGCCGAGAGGACCGTCCGGGCCGTGAAGGAGGGCAAGGTCTCCACGGAAGGTGGCGGCGAGGTTGAGGTCAGGTGCGACTCGGTCTGCGTCCACAGCGACACGCCCGGGGTCGCCGGGCTCGCGGAGGCCATCGTGCGCGGGCTCGGGGAGAACGGCGTCGAGGTAAGGGCCATCGGAAGGTCGCGAGAGAAAGTATCGTAGGGAAAACCAAAGACAGGGAGGACGAGATTTGGCGAAGACCGTAAAAGCGCAGATGCCCGGCACCTTCTACCGGCGACCGGACCCCGACAGCGAGTTCTACGTCGAGGAGGGCGCCTCGGTCTCGGCGGGGGACACCGTGGGCCTGATCGAGGTGATGAAGAGCTTCCACGAGGTCAAGGCCGAAGAGGACGGGACCGTCTCGAAGTTCCTGGTGGAGAACGAAGACGCCGTGGACGCCGGACAGGACCTCCTGGAGCTGGAGTAACCGGCAAGATCCCCAAGACCAAAGACGAGGAGGCGCGGCGTGACGGAGACGGCCCGACGGTACATGGGGAACAGCGTGTTGCGCAAGGAGGACCCGGCGCTCCTGACGGGGCAGGCGGGCTTTACGGACGACATCCGGCTGCCGGGGATGCTCCACTTCGCGCTCCTGCGAAGCCCCCACGCCCACGCGAGGATACGGTCCATAGACGCCTCCGCCGCCAAAGAGAGGCCCGGCGTCGTCGCGGTCTTTACCGGGGAGGACCTGGCCGGGGAGTGGGCCATCGGAATACCCACGGGCTGGCCGGTGACCGAGGACATCAAGATCCCTGACCACTGGCCCCTCGCCCGGGGCGAGGTCAACCACGCGGGCGACGGCGTGGCCGTCGTCGTGGCGACCGACCGCTACAGGGCCCAGGACGCCCTGGAATACATAGAGGTGGACTACGAGGTCCTGCCGGCGGTGGTGGACGTGGAGGCGGCGCTGGAGGAGGGGGCGCCGCTCGTGCACGAGGACCTCGGGACGAACAAGTGCTACACGTGGCCGCTGGGGACCGGAGACATAGACAAGGCGTTCTCCGAGGCCGACGTGGTCGTCCGTGGCCGGTACGTCCAGCAGCGCCTGATCCCGTCCGCCATCGAGCCCCGCGCCGTGGTCGTGAACCCCGAGCCCGTCACGGGCAACCTCACCATCTACACCTCCACCCAGGTCCCTCACTTCGTCAAGGACATCCTCGCCATCATGTGCGGCGTCTCGGACACGAAGCTGCGCGTCGTGGCCCCCGATGTCGGCGGCGGCTTCGGTGGCAAGCTGAACGTCTACGCCGAGGAGGCGCTCGCCCTCGCCCTGGCCCGCAGGCTGAAGGTTCCGGTCAAGTGGGTGGAGGAACGCTCGGAGAACCACCTGGCGAGCACCCACGGCCGCGGCCAGGTCCAGCACATCGAGCTCGCCGCCAGGCGGGACGGCAAGATCCTTGGCATGAAGGTAAGGCTGCTTGCGGACATGGGCGCCTACCTGCAGCTCCTGACGCCCGGCATCGCGATCTTCGGCTCCTTCACCTACCCGGGCCTCTACGCCTTCGACGCCTACTCCTTCGAGTGCACCGGCGTCTTCACGAACCTGACGCCCACGGACGCCTACCGCGGGGCCGGCCGCTCGGAGGCCGCCTACGCCCACGAGCGCATAATGGACGACCTGGCGCGCGAGCTTGGCATGGACCCGGCCGAGCTTCGGATAATGAACCTGATCCCCCCGTTCGACGAGCCGACGACGAACCCCGCCGGCGTGATGTACGACTCCGGCGACTACGAGACCTGCATGAGGAGGGCCCTCGAACTCGCCGACTACGACTCTTTACGCGCCGAGCAGCGCCGCCGCCGCGAGGCCGGCGACGTAAAGCAACTCGGCATCGGCATCGGGAACTTCACGGAGAGCGGCGGCCTCTCGCCCTCCAAGGTCGCGGCCGGCGTCCGTCTGCAGAGCGGCGGCTGGGAGGCCGCCTCCGTGCGCATGTTCGCCAGCGGCAAGGTCGAGGTCGTCACGGGCACCTCGCCCCACGGCCAGGGCCACGAGACGAGCTGGTCCCAGATCGCCGCGGACGCCTTCGGGGTGGGCTTCGACGACGTGGAGGTCTTGCACGGGGACACGGCGGTCGCCCCATACGGGCGCGACACCTACGGCTCGAGGAGCCTCGCGGTCGGCGGGGTGGCCCTGAGCCTCGCGTGCGGGAAGGTCCTCGACAAGGCCAAGAAGATAGCGGCGCACATGCTGGAGGCCGCCGAGGACGACATCGGGTTCGAGGGCGGACGCTTCTCCGTCGCGGGCTCCCCCGGCACGAACGTCACCATCCAGGAGGTCGCGGGCGCCGCCTACCTCGCGAACGACCTGCCCGAGGGCATGGAGCCGGTCCTGAGCGAGAGCCACTTCTTCGACCCCCCGAACTTCACCTGGCCCTACGGCACCCACGTCTGCGCCGTCGAGGTGGACACCGAGACGGGCGCGGTGACCATCCCGAAGTACGTAGCGGTGGACGACTGCGGCCCTGTGGTGAACCCCGCCATCGTGGACGGGCAGCTCCACGGCGGCATCGCCCAGGGCATAGCGCAGGCCCTCTACGAAGAGGCGGTCTACGACGATGATGGCAACCTCATCACGGGGTCGATGATGAACTACATGATCCCCGGCGCCCCGGAGATACCGAACATGACTCTGGACCGCACCGAGACCCCCTCGCCCACCAACCCGATGGGCGTAAAAGGCATCGGCGAGTCGGGGGCCATAGCCGCCCAGCCGGCCGTCATCAACGCCGTGATCGACGCTATAGGCCACCTCGGCGTCACCCACATAGACATGCCGGCCTCCCCGTGGAAGGTGTGGCGGGCGATCAGGGACGCCAGCACCACGAACGGGGAGGTGTAACCGCCCTCTACCCGGGAAGGGTCTAAAGAGCACTCGTACCCACCAAAAGGAGGAAGCTCGATGGGCCGGCGAAACAAGACGGGACAGGACGACCGCAACGAAGGGGCGATGGACAAGGCCAAGGGCCGCATGAAGGAAGCGGCCGGCGCCCTCACCGGCAACAAGGACAAGAAGGCCGAGGGCCGCGCCGACCAGCGCAGCGGCACCTTGAAGGAGAAGAAGGGGCACCTGAAGGACTTGCTGAAGTAGCCAATAGCTATCAGCGGTCAGCTATCAGCTTCTAGTGCTTGCTAAAGAGTGACCGCGTTCAGGCAAGAGAAAGGGCCGGAGTTAGATCCGGCCCTTTCTTCATGCTGCCCTCAGCCGATCAGGTAAAGCTGACCGCTGAAGGCTGATAGCTGAAAGCTTATTACGCGGAGACGGCCTTCAGCTTCCGGTCGAACTGCTCGATCAGGGTCTCGCGGTTCTTGTTGCGCTTCTCGTACTCGCGGACCTCGCGGATCTGGGCGGCCGTGAGACCGTCGATAAACTTGGAGATCTCGGCGACGGTTAGCTCGTCGTAGTTGGCGATGGGGAACGTCGTGCGCTCGAGCTCGCCCTCGACGACCCTCAGGCCCTGCTTGTAGTACGAGAGGGGGGCGGAGAGAAGGTCCATGTAGGCGTCAACCGACTGCTCGACGAGCGTCTGGTAGGCGCCGCGCTGCTGCTCGGCCCGATCCACCAGCTCCTGCGTGAGCGACCGGTTGCTCTCGGCCTGGTGCCTAACCTCGCGCACCGTGCCGTCGAGAACCTCCTGCGCGAAGCGAACGCCCCGCTCCTGCTGCGCCGCGAAGTGGTCCAAGACCAGCTTGTACGTGTCGGCGTTGGTCTTCGCGAGCCGCTCCGCCGTCTTGCCGGTCTTCTCTATGGTCTCCAAAACGTGCCTCCTGTAAGTGCTTACCATCATCTATGTGCAGTATACACATATATTCGAAGTTGTCAAGAAGATTCGGGCATCTGTAGGGTTCCCGGTCTGGACCCCGGTCGCAGGGGAGGCTCTCTGTGCGCGGGGTGGTACGGGGCGGTGTGTTTGTGGGGTTCGGGCCTTTACACCGGGGGGGCCCGCGCTTAAGATAACTGCCGGCGAAACGGGTCTCCGTCCTGAGGTGTCGGGGATTCGCGGGTGGTACGGTGTAATGGAGTATTGATCCGTATGTTACCCGGTTGTTATCTTCGGTCGGTAATCTTTTCCGCGTGGAGTTCGGTGGAGAGACAGCGAGAGGTGATGAGATGCGTTTAAAGAAGCTGGTTATGATCCTTGTGGCGGTGCTGGTTGCGGCTTCGCTGGCGGCCTGTTCTTCGGCGAGCCAGTCCTCCGACGGGCAGGCCTCCGGGGGTTCTCAGAAGCAGGAGGAGCCCGAGAAGCAGAGCCAGGAACAGCCCGAAGACAAGAAGATGACCGAAGAGGCCAAGGACGAACAGGTCGCGCCCGAGGCCGGGACCGGCGGGGACGCGCAGAACGAGGGCAACAAGCTGGAGCCGGCCCAGGACAAGACCCTCAGGCTCACCGTGCCCAAGATGGCCAAGATCAAGAACGACGTGATCCCGACGGGCCAGGGCACGAACGAGGCCCTGTTCCGCGACTACGCGGCCGTCCGGCTTCCGTTCACGGGCTTCCCGTGGCACGAGGAGGCCAACATCTACATCGCCGGGCACCGCGTCGGCTACCCTGGCACCAACAGCGACCTCGCGTTCTACGACCTCGAGGACCTCGCCAACGGCGACGAGATCTACCTGGAGGACGCCGAGGGCCGGCAGTACACCTACGAGGTGTTCAACAAGAAGATCGTGGAGCCCACCGACCTCTCCGTCCTCAAGCGCATCGAGGGCAAGAACATCGTCACCCTCCAGACCTGCACCCTCCCGGATTACAGCGACCGCGTCGTCTACCAGGCGGAGCTCAAAGACATCAAGACCTGACGCCCGAAGGAACCCAGGGCAGCGTGAGGGGCCGGGAGAACACCCCGGTCCCTCACGTTTCTCTCTTGCGCTTCTCTTTCGGGGTCGGCATCGGGCCCGGTATCCGCTTATCATTCCGGTCCGGGATCGATTGGAGGAGCGCGGGTTGGGCGTCGCGGGAGGGGCATCTGTCTTTGGGGTCGGAGCGCTTCCCGTTGCCGCGCCCTCGGGGCGTATGGTACGGGGCGGCGACGTGGTGACGAAGAACCTTGCCGCCCGTCGGCGGGCCTAGCCGATGCTCCTCGGGCTCGACCTCGGCACCGGCTCCGCGAAGGCCCTGCTCCTCGCCGAAGACGGCGTGGTTCTCGGGGAGGGCTCCGCCCCCTACGCCGTCCGGTCGCCCCGCCCGGGGTGGGCCGAGTCCGGCCCGGAGGACTGGTGGGAGGCGGTGGCCGCGGCGGCGAGGGACGCGGTCGGGGGGCGCGGCGCGGACGTCGCCGCCATCGGGCTCTCGGGCCAGATGCACGGGGTGGTCCTCTCGGACGCCGGGGGACGTCCCCTGCGGCCCGCCGTGCTCTGGGCGGACTCCAGGTCCGGCGGCGAGCTCGCCGCCTACCGGGGTTTGGACCCGGACCTGCGGCGCCTGCTCGCCAACCCGCCCGCCGTCGGGATGGCGGGCCCGAGCCTCATCTGGCTCGGGCGCAACGAGCCCGACGTCTACGGGGCGGCCCGGTGGGCCCTCCAGGCCAAGGACTGGCTGAGGTTGCGGCTGACGGGAGCAGCGGCGTCCGAGCCGTCGGACGCCTCTGCCACCCTGCTCTACGACCTGCCCTCCGACCGCTGGGCCTACCCCGTGGTCGAGGCACTCGGCCTGCGTGCGGACCTTCTCGCCCCGCTCGTGCCCTCGGGAGGGGCCGCAGGAGAGCTCTCCCGATCCGCGGCGGACGGGCTCGGGCTTCGGGCCGGGCTGCCCGTCGCGACGGGGGCAGCCGACACGGCGGCGGCGATGCTCGGGTGCGGGATGCTCGGGCCCGGCCCCGTCCAGTTGACCGTCGGCACGGGGGCCCAGATCTTCGCGGCGAAAGCGGAGCCCGAGCCGGACCCGAACGGCCGCACCCACCTCTACCGGGCCGCCGCGCCCGACCTGTGGTACTCGATGGCCGCGATCCAGAACGCAGGCCTCGCCCTGGAGTGGGCCAGGAAGCTGCTCGGCGCCTCGTGGGAGGAGGTGTATGGGGAGGCCTTCTCCGTGCCCCCCGGCGCGGGCGGCGTCTCGTTCCTGCCTTACCTCAGCGGCGAGCGCACGCCCCGGTTCGATCCGGCCGCCCGCGGCGCCTGGACCGGGCTGGGCCTCGACCACTCCCGCGCCCACCTCCTGCGGGCCGCCCTCGAGGGCGTCGCTTTCGCCCTGCGCGAGGGCCTGGAAGCCCTCGAAGACGCCGGGACCCACGCGCCCGAGCTCCGGCTCGCCGGCGGCGGGTCCGGGGGGGAGGGAGGCGAGCCCTGGCGCCGGCTCCTCGCGGACGTGCTGGGCCGCCCGTTGCACCTCCTGCCGGACAGCGTCGCGCCCGTCGCCTCCGCGCGCGGAGCGGCGCTCCTAGCGGGCCTCGCCTCGGGCGTTTACCGGACGACGGGGGACGCCCTGGATCTCGCCCCCGAGACCGTGCGGACCGTGCAGCCGGGCGAACAGGTGCCCCTGTACGAGGCTGCCTACGAGCGGTACCTGGAGCTCTACCTCCGCCTCGGCGGGTAGCGGACGGGCATTGTAAGCGAAGCCGCTCCGCTGCTAGATACTCCTTGCTACACTAGTCCGCAAGATGATACGGAGACGCGAGACTTGTTGAGCAGCGAGCGCAGGGGACGCATTCGGGGCGCCGGCACGCCGGACGCCGCCGCGCGGGTCCGCTGGCTGCTCGCCGAGAAGGTGAGCCGGGCCCTCTCCGCCCCGCCGGAGCACCCGGAATCGGAACGGGTAACACGCATTTCGGTGGACGCCGGACGGGCGGACGCCCTCGCGTGGCTGCGGGAGCAGCGGTCGCGCCCGAGGTTCTACTGGTCGGGAAGGGACGGCGGGGCGGAGAACGCCGCCGCCGGCGCCGCCGACCTGCAGACGGGCGACGGGCCCGAGGACATCGAGGTGCTGGGCAAGCGCCTCCGCGCCGATGACCCGGAGGTCCGTTACTACGGCGGGGGGCGCTTCGACCTTGCACGCGGGGTGGACGAGGGGTGGGAGCCTTTCGGCGCGTACCGTTTCGTCCTGCCCCGCTTCGAGCTGCGCGTCGAGGCGTCGGGCACCACGCTCTCGTGCAACCTGGTCCTGCCGCGCGACAGGGACCGGGAGGAAGAGATACTGGCGCAGATCGAAGGCATGAGGGTGCCACCCGAAGCGGGCGACGATTCCCTGCCGGAGCCGCTCTACCGGGAGGACGCCCCGGATCGCCGGGGCTGGGATGAGAACGTCGGGCGCGCTCTCTCGGCCTTCTCCGAGGGACGGCTCGGCAAGGTCGTGCTCGCGCGGAGGGCCGCACTCGGCTTCGCGGAGGAACTGGATGGGATCTCCCTGCTCCGGGTGCTCCGGGACGCCACGCCGGGGTGCTTCCACTTCTACGTCGAGCCCGTCCCTGGGACGGCGTTCGTCGGGGCCTCCCCGGAGCGGCTCTTCAAGCGGGAGGGGCGCTCGGTGAAGAGCGAGGCCGTCGCCGGGACCCGCCCGCGCGGCGCGTCCCCGGGCGACGACGAGGACTTGCGCGACGAGCTGCTCGGCAGCGAGAAAGACCGCGCGGAGCACGGGTTCGTCCGGGTCGGCATAGGGGAGGCGCTCCGGCCCTTGTGCGAGGAGCTCGACGTCGAGGGGGGCGTCTCGGAGATGAAGACCGCCAGCCGGCGCCACCTCGTCTCCAGGGTGCGCGCGCGGTTGCGCGAGGGCGTGACGGACGCCGAGGTGCTCGGCGCGCTGCACCCCACGCCGGCCGTCGGGGGGTACCCGAAGGAGGGGGCGCTGGAGGACATCCGGGCGCTCGAGCCCTTCGACCGGGGCTGGTGGGCCGGCCCCGTCGGGTGGGTCGGGGCCGAAGCCGCCGAGTTTGCCGTCGGCATAAGGAGCGGGCTCGTCACGGGGCGCCTGCTCTCGCTGTTCTCGGGGGCCGGCATCGTCGCGGGCTCCAGACCCGAAGAAGAGTGGGCCGAGATAGAGCAGAAGATAGAGGACTTCACCGGGGCGTTCGGCCTTGGAAACCGCGCGCGCTAACCGCCTCTGGGCGTACCTGATCGTCGAGGAACTCGTCCGCTGCGGCGTGGACTTCTTCTGCGTGGCCCCCGGCTCCCGCTCCACGCCCCTCGTCGCCGCCCTGGCGGCCAACGAGAGGGCCAGGAGCCTCGTCCACTTCGACGAGCGGGGCACGGCGTTCGCGGCGCTCGGGTACGCGCGGGCGACCGGACGTCCTGCGGCCTGGATCACGACCTCCGGCACCGCTGTCGCCAACGGCCTCCCCGCCGTCGTCGAGGCCGCCACGGACGGCGTGCCCATGGTCCTCCTGACGGCCGACCGTCCCCCCGAACTCCGCCAGACCGGCGCAAACCAGACCATAGACCAGCCGGACATCTTCGGCGACTTCGTCCGCTGGCGCTTCGACCTCCCGGCCCCGAGCCTCGACGTCGATCCCGCCTCGGTCCTGACGACCGTGGACCAGGCCGTCTACCGCGCCGGAAGGTCCCCGAAAGGCCCCGCTCACCTCAACCTCATGTTCCGCGAGCCCCTGATACCGGGTCCCGAAGAGGACGAAGCGCCAGCCGCCGGCCCCGAACGCTGGCGGAATACCGACGAACCCTACACCCGCTACGCGGCGACGAAGCCGGCCGTGGACGACGCCGAGGTCGAGGCCCTCTGGGAGAGGCTGCGCCCCGTCGAACGGGGCCTCGTCGTGGCCGGCCGGCTGGCCTCCCGCGCGCAGGGCGAGGCCGTCGAGGGGCTAGCCGACTCTCTGGGATGGCCGCTGCTGCCCGACGTCGGTTCGCAGGTCCGCCTCGGCGGGGACCGCCGGAACGCCGCCTTCTACGACGTCCTGCTGGCGGACGCGGCTTTCGCTGATGCCCACGCCCCGGAGGCGGTGCTGCACTTCGGGGGACGCGCCCTGAGCAAGCGCCTGGAGGGGTTCGTTGCCCGCCACCGTCCCGACCCTTACGTCGTCGTCCGGGAGCACCCTTTCAGGCTCGACCCCGGCCACCTCGTCACGCGCAGCGTCGAGACCGACATCGAGGACTTCTGCGCCGCGCTCGGCCGGGCCGTCTCCAGACGCCCCTCCGGGGCGGACGCCTCCTGGGCCGATGGGTGGCGCGCGGCCTCGGGAGAGGTGGCATCTGTGCTCGACCGGGCGTTGGCGGGGGAGGACGGGCTCAACGAGCCGCTCGTGGCCCGGATGGTCTCGCGGGAGGTGGCGGAGGGCCACGGGCTCGTCGTGGCGAGCAGTATGCCGATTCGGGACCTCGACGCCTATGCTGCCGTGGACGGGGTGGGCGTTGCGGTCGCGGCGAACCGGGGGGCGAGCGGCATAGACGGGACCGTCGCCACGGCTGCGGGGTTCGCGCGGGGTTCTGATCGCCCCGTCACCCTGCTCATCGGGGACTTAGCGCTCCTGCACGACCTGAACTCCCTCGCCATGCTGCGCGGCCTGCCCGTGACGGTGGTGGTCCTGAACAACGACGGGGGTGGGATCTTCTCCTTCCTGCCCGTCTCCGGGCATGATTCGTTTTTCGAGCCGTTCTTCGGCACGCCGCAGGGCGTCGGTTTCGGGCCCGCGGCGGCCATGTTCGGGCTCCGCTATACGAGGCCTGAGACGCCGGAAGAGCTCCTCTCCGCCTACCGGAGGGCCCGGTCGGGGGACGGTCCGTCCTTGATAGAGGTCAAGACCGACCGTGGGGAGAACGTGGCGGTCCACCGGAGGCTCCTGGAACAGGTCGCGGCCGGGACGGCGGGGGCGTGAGCCTGTGTCCCGTGGCGAGGTGATCCTCATCCTCCGGCCCGAGGCGAGACCTACCCCTGCCTAGCCTGAACCACACGCCCTCCGGGTCCCCGGAGAACCCGGCCGTGCTCTTCTTGCACGGCTTTATGGGGCGCGGGGAAGACTGGCGCGACGTTTCGGCCGGCCTGGCCAGACGTTTCTTCTGCATCGCCCCCGACCTCCCCGGGCACGGCGCCTCGTTGGGAATGTCCCCCGCCCAATACACGATGGAGGGCGCGGCCCGCTCCGTGCTCGACGTCCTGGACGGGGCCGGGGCGGACCGGGCGACGGTCGTCGGGTACTCGATGGGCGGCCGGCTCGCCCTGTACCTGGCGCTCCGCCACCCGGACCGCTGCGCCGGCCTCTTTGTGGAGTCCGCCTCCCCAGGCCTGGAGAGCTCAGAAGAGCGCGCCCGGCGACGGCGAGCCGACGAAGGGAGGGCCGCACGGCTGGAGGGGGGAGACTTGCGCGGGTTCCTGCGCGACTGGTACCGGCAGCCCATCTTCGCGACGCTTGCGCGGGACGAGGATCTCTTGCGCCGGACCATCGAGGGCAAGTCGGGCAACGACCCCGCCGAGCTTGCCAGATCGCTGCGGGGCATGGGGACGGGCAGCCAGCCCTCGCTCTGGAAGGAGCTTCCAAACCTTCGGGTTCCGGCGCTCGCCGTCGCCGGGGGGCTCGACGCGAAGTTCGTCGGGATCTCGCGCCGCATGGCTTCGCTAGGCCCGGGGATGCGTCCCTCCGTGGTGCCGGGGGCGGGGCACAACGTCCACGCCGAAGCCCCCGGGGCGTACCTCTCCCTGCTGCAGCACTTCCTGTCAACGGTTCTTGCGGATTAGGGAGAGGGGGGACCCACAAGGGTTGCCCCGGGAGAACCTCAAAGCCTCCCAGGTGGCCCGTCCTCACCGATTGCCGGCGCGCCGGGCGGCGTGCCCCTACGCTTTTCTCTGCGTGAGGCTGAACCAGTTACCCGAGTTGTCCTTCACGATCGCCTCGGTGCCGTAGAACTGTTCCTTGGGCGGTGAGACGAACTTCACGCCCAGCCCGCTGAGGCGCTCGTGGTCGCCGCGGATATCGTCGGTCTCGAAGACGCCGATGCCGACGGCGCCCTCCTGCACGAGCTTCTTCATCTGTGCTGCCCTCTCGGCGTCGAACACGGGGCCGGGGACAACGGGCATCAGGACGATCTCGAGGTCGGGCTGCCCCTTCGGGCTGACCGTGAGCCAGCGGACGCTCCCTTCGTCGTTCATCGGAAGGTCCGTCCGGACCTCGAAGCCCAACTTATCCCTGCAGAACTCGAGCGCCTCCTGCTGGTCGATCACGTAGACCGTCGAGTGGCTCTGGCGTTTGATCACGGCACTCCTTCCCTCTCTTGTTGATCCGCCGCAAGCATACTGTCGGCGATGCCCGATTCGCTTCTCGAAAATTGCGGTTATCCGTCCTCGGGGAGGCCGCAGAGCATAGAGAGAAAGCACGTAGGGATGAAGAGCGGCCGGATCTCGCGCGGCACCACGATCCCCGCCCGAACGTGACGCCGGTACTCCGAAGGGGAGACCCCCACGCGGCCGCTGAACAGGACGCTGAAGCTCCCGAGGCTGGAGAACCCGACCTCGAAGCAGGCCTCCGTGACGTTGTGACCGCCGGGGGCCAACAACGTCTTTGCCCGCCCTATCCGCAACCTCGTAACAAACTCGTGCGGCGTCTCCCCGAAGGCCTGCCGGTGGACGCGCAGGAAGTGGTAGGGGGAGAGGTTGGCCCGGGCCGAGACGTCGGCGAGCCTCAAGGACCCCGAGTACGCCTGCCGCATGAAGTCTCTGGCTTCGGCGAGGCCTTTTTGCGTCTGTGGATGCACGCCAGGACAAGACTACAACAGGCCGATCAGAACAGAAGGCTCTTTTCCGAAGGCCGGCGGCACGGAAGGTCCCAGATCATATAATCCCCACCATGACAGACATAGCGTGGGAACAGGCCGGAGAGTTCGAGGACATCAAGTACGAGAAGGCGGGGGGGATCGCCAAGATCACCATCAACCGCCCCGAGGTGCGCAACGCCTTCCGCCCGCTGACGGTCGTGGAGATGATGGGGGCCCTGGAGGACGCCCGCGAGGACCACGAGACGGGCGTCATCATCCTCACCGGGGAGGGGCCCGACGCGTTCTGCTCCGGCGGGGACCAGAAGGTGCGCGGGGACGCCGGGTACCTGGATTCTCCGGATGACCCGCAACGCACGCCGGGCGGAGCCTCGGTCGGGCGGTTCCACGTCACGGATCTGCACGTCCAGATCCGCCGTTGCCCCAAGCCCGTCGTCGCCATGGTCGCCGGTTACGCGGTTGGCGGGGGGCACGTGCTGCACGTGATCTGCGACCTCACCATCGCCGCGGACAACGCGAAGTTCGGCCAGGTGGGTCCGAAGGTCGGCTCCTTCGACGGCGGCTACGGGGCCTCTATCCTGGCCCAACTCGTCGGCCCGAAACGGGCCAAGGAGATCTGGTTCCTCTGCCGCATGTACTCCGCCGAGGAGGCCTACGAGATGGGCCTGGTAAACAAGGTGGTCCCCCTCGCCGAACTGGAGGCGGAGACCGTCGGCTGGTGCCGCGAGATGCTGCAGCACTCCCCCTTCGCCCTGCGGCTGCTCAAAGCGAGCTTCCACGCCCACGAGGACGGCTTCGCCGGCATCCAGCAACTCGCCCACGACGCGAACCTCCTCTTCTACGGCAGCGAAGAAGCCCAGGAAGGCCGCAACGCCTTCAAGGAGAAGCGTCGGCCGGACTTTACCCAGTTCCCCCACCGCCCCTAGAAGGGTGAGGATCGAAGGCTTCGATCTGTACCGCTACGACCTCGCGCTCTCCGAGCCGGTGGCGCTCAAAGACGCCACGCTACGCCGTCGGGAGGGAGCCCTGATCCGGCTCACCGCCGACGACGGCTCCGAAGGCTGGGGCGAGGCCGCCCCCCTCCCCAATTTCAGCCCCGAGAGCCTGACAGACGCGACCGAACAACTGCGCACGATAGCGCCCCCGCTGGCAGGCCGCGAGGTGCCCGTGAGCCCCTCGATGCCGTACGACCCAACGTTCCCGGAACTCGCCCGTCTGGTCCCGTCTGCCCGCTTCGGCCTCGAAGTCGCCCTCCTCAACCTCTCCGCGGCCTTCCGCGAAAAGCTCCCGTCGCAGTTGCTCACGAACCAGCCGGAAGAGACCGTGTTGATAAACGGACTTTTATCCGGTTCGATGGATAAGATGCTCGCGGACGCCCGTTCTATGGGGAAGGGGGGATACCGAGCCGTGAAGCTCAAGGTCGGAAGGCGGGAGGTCGCGGAAGACGCGGAGGTCGTTCGGAGGGTGGGAGGGATACTTGGTGGCGGCGTTTCGTTGCGGCTCGACGCGAACCGGGCTTGGGGTTTCGACGAGGCGTTGGAGTTCGCGCGGGGGATCTCCGGCGTGCCGGTCGAGTACGTCGAGGAACCGTTGGCCGAACCGTGGCGGCTGCCCGAGCTTGCGCGGGCCTGGGGCTTGCCCGTGGCGCTCGATGAGTCGCTGGTAGGGATGGTGCCCGCGGGGCTGGGGCTGCATCCGTACGCCCGGGCCGTCGTGCTCAAGCCCACGTTGCTCGGCGGGGTATCGCGGGCCCTGCGTTTCGCGGAGCAGGCGGAGGCCCTGGGCGTGGCGTCGGTCGTGAGCTCGTCCTACGAGGGTGGTGTGGGGACCGGGGCGCTGGTGGCGCTGGCGGCGGCGGTCGGGGAGGAGCCGGCGGGCCTGGACACCTACCGCGCGCTGGCGGAGGACGTGACCTGGGACCCGTTGAGGCTGCCGGCGCCGACGGTGGACGTGCGGGCGACGGCGGAGGCAGCGCGGAAGGTGGACGTTGGCCGTCTGGAGCCCGTTCCCCTCGGCTGATGTTCCGGTCTTGGGGGTAGGGTATACTGGGCCGCATGTAGCCGGCTTCCTTTGCAGACAGGGTTCGTCCCGCCGCTCCTTCGGACCGCAAAGGATCTCCGTGCTCGCCCAACTCACGAACGTCTCGCTCTCGTTTCCAGACAAGAAGGTGCTCCAAGAGGTCTCCCTGACCATCTACCCCGGGGACGGGGTCGCGCTCGTCGGGGCCAACGGTGCCGGGAAGACGAGCCTCTTCCGCTTGCTCACCGGACGGTTGGAACCCGACGCCGGCACTGTGTCGCGGGCCGGAGGGGTGAGGATCGGGTATCTTGAGCAAGGCTCTGCCGAGCCGGAGGCCGGTTCCGGGCTCACCTGCATGGACGTCGCCCTCGCGCCCTTCGAGGGGCAGATCCGGCTCGAAAAGCGCATCGAAGCGCTCGCCGCCGAGTTGGGCCGGGAGGATGCGGCAACGCCTTTGCTGCTGGAGGAGCTCGGCGAGGCGCAGCAACGGTTCGAGGCCTCCGGCGGCTACACGTTCAGGGCCAGGACGGAGGCGACGCTGACGGGGCTCGGGCTGCCCGAGGACCTCTGGGGTCGCGGGTTGTCCGAGCTGTCCGCCGGGCAGCGGGTGCGGCTCGCGCTGGCGAAGGTACTGCTGGAGAAGCACGACCTGATCCTGTTCGACGAGCCCACGAACCATCTGGACGTCCCGGCCCGCGAGTGGCTCGAGGAGTACCTCAAAAACACCGGCACGGCCTACGTCGTGGCCTCCCACGACCGCCGCTTCCTCGACGCCGTTGCCGACAAGGTCGCCCACCTCGACCGCGGGGCGCTCTCGCTCTACACCGGCAACTACACGGCCTTTCGGGAGCAGCTCGGGCGGGCCGAAGTAGAGGGCTGGCGCCGGTACGAGAAGGGCCGCAAGCTGGAGAAGAAGCTGCGGCGGCAGGCCCAGGACTACCGGAAGTGGTCCGCGGCGGGGGAGAGGGCCAAGCGGGGTGCTGCGGACAAGGGCTTCGTGGGCCACAGGGCGGCGAAGGTGATGAAGCGGGCGCTCGTCGCCCAGAGGCGCATGGAGGAGGCGGCCGAGGGCGCCAGGGCCGAGAAGCCCTTCGAGGGTGACCCGGTCAGGATAGAGTTCGCCCCGTCGCGCGGACGCGGCCTGCTCCGCGCGGAAGACCTGACGATCGGTTATTCGGCGGGGAGCCCGTTGGTCGTGGGGATCTCCTTCGACCTCTCCGCCGGCGACAGGCTCGCCGTGGTCGGCCCCAACGGCTGCGGCAAGACCGCGCTCTTGCGCACCGTGATGGGCGAGATCCCACCGCTCGGCGGCGGGGTACGCACGTCGCCCTCGGCGAGGGTTGGGTACTTCGACCAGGACAACCGCCTCCCGTCCCCGGAGGCGACGGCGGTTGGGATCGTCGCCGGAACGGGGGGTGATGAGACCCTGGCCCGCACCGTCATGGGCCGGATGGGCGTCAGGAGGGAGACCGTGAACAAGCCGGCGCGCAGGCTCAGCTCCGGGGAGAGGGCCAAGGTGCTGCTCGCCCGCCTCGTCCTCGGCGAGAACGACCTGCTGGTCCTCGACGAGCCCACGAACCACCTGGACATAGAGACCCAGGACGTGCTCCTCGACGCCCTCGGCGACTTCCCCGGCGGCATGCTCTTCGTCTCCCACGACCGGCACTTCGTGGACGAGCTCGCCACGGAGACCCTGCAGCTCGGGATAACATAGCGAAGTGACCGAAGACCGTAAATGTCTCCCCTGCCCGCTGGGATCGGCGGCCCTCCAATCCCCGGACGCCGAGGCGGTCGTGGGCGCGGGGTGGTCTGTGTCGTACGGGGAGCTCGACGGCAGGGTGTCCGCCGCGGCGGGACGCCTGGAAGAACGCGGCGTCGCGCCCGGAACTCGCGTGGCCCTCTACCTGCCAAAAAGCGTGGGTTACCTCGTGTTGCTGCTCGCGCTGGTGAGGGCCGGGGCCGTGGCCTGTCCCGTGAGCACGCGCGTGCCGGCCGGCGGCGTCGGGCCTTTGCTCCAAAGGGCGGGCTGCTTGGCCCTGATCTCCGCCGACGGGAGGACCTTCGACGCGACAGATGAGATCGACGTGCTGAGCCCCGAAGCGCTTCTCGCCGAGGGCGTGAAGGACCAGAAGACCTTTGAACCGGCGAGGATCCCGGCCGGCCGGCCGGCGACGGTCGTCTTCACCTCAGGGAGCACGGGGGCCCCGAAGGCGGCGCTCCACACTTTCGGCAACCACTACTTCAGCGCCGCGGGGTCGAACTCAAACATCGCGCCCGCGCCGGGCGATCGCTGGCTGCACTCGCTGCCGCTCTACCACGTCGGCGGGCTCTCGATAATCTTCCGCTGCCTGCTCTCCGGTGCCGCCATCGCGCTGCCGGAGCCCGACGCGTCGCCCGGACGGTCCATCTCGGAACTACGGGCCACCCACGTCTCGCTCGTCTCCACGCAGCTCCTGCGGCTGTTAGACGAGGTCGGCGCCGACCCGTCCGGTCTCAAAGCCGTCTTGATGGGCGGGGGCCCGATCCCGCCTTCGCTCGTGGACGAGGCCCTCGCGCGCGGCGTGCCCGTCCACACCAGCTACGGCCTCACGGAGATGGCCTCGCAGGTTACCACGACCCCGCCGGGCGCTTCCCGCGAAGAGCTCCGCACGGCGGGGCGCGCCTTGCCGCACCGCCAGGTACGCATCTCCGAGGAAGGCGAGATTCTGGTAAGGGGAGCGACGCTCTTTGCGGGCTACCTCTGGGAAGGGAGGCCGGACCTTCCGCTCGACGACGGGGGCTGGTTCCACACGGGGGACCTTGGGGAGATGGACGACGGAGGGTGCCTTCGGGTCCTGGGACGTAGGGACAACCTCTTCGTCTCCGGCGGCGAGAACGTCCAGCCGGAGGAGATCGAGGCGGCGCTGTGCCGGATCGAGGGGATCGAGGAGGCCGTCGTGGTGCCTGTGCCGGATCCCGAGTTCGGGGCGAGGCCCGTCGCGTTCGTGCGCCTCACGGGCGGGGCGGGGGACCCCGCCCGCGCGCTGGAGCCGGTCCTGCCGCGGTTCAAGATCCCCATCGCCTTCCACGATTGGGAGGGTGCCGGCGGCATGAAGCCCGACCGCGTAGCCCTCAAGGAGCGCGCGAACCGGCTGGCCGACGGCCCGGCCTCGTGAAGCGGCCCCCGAGGCCGCCTTAACTCATCAGCGAGCGCAGGTGCCGGACGGTTTCGGGGAGCGCCTCTTCGGCGTCGCCCCGGATGCCGCACTCCATCGCCATGAAGCCCTCGAAGCCGATCTCCCGGAGCGCGGCGAAGGCCCCGGCGAAGTCCGTATGGGCCGTTCCCGGCTGGAGGCGGCTGCTGTCGGCGAGGTGGACGTGGGCGAGGTGGCCGTCCGCCGCGCGGATGGACCCGCCGAGGTCGTCCTCCTCGATGTTCATGTGGAATATTCCTCTCTCCCACAGGCCCACTATAGCCAGGCTTCTGCCGCGCTGTCAACAACTTGTGACAACGCGTGTCATAAGTAGGCGACGACGGGAAGGCCCCCGGTCGGCCCGACCCCCGGGCTGGCCCTCTACAGGCCCGCGGGGGCCTTGTCCATGTGGGCTGCGCCGCCCTCTATGGCGGCGTCGCGGACGGCGGTGGAGACGCGTTCGTGGACGTTCGGGTCGAGGGCGTCGGGCACGAGCTCGGACTGCTGGGTGAGGTCTGCGATGGCCTCGGCGGCGGCGAGCTTCATCCCGAGCGTTATCTCCTCTGCCCCCGAGAGGAGCGCGCCCCGGAAGATGCCGGGGTAGCCGAGGACGTTGTTCACGCTCGTGCCGTCGGCGGCGAAGGCGGCGCCCGCCTCTATCGCGGCCTCCGGCTCTATCTCGGGGTACGGGTTGGTGAGCGCCAGGATGACCTGTCCCTCGCGCACCAGGGCGGGGTCTATCAGGCCGGCCCGGCCCGTCGTGGCGACCACGACGTCGGCCTCGGCCATGACCGTCTCCAGATCGGAGATCTCTATGCCCTTTTGGCGGGCTCGGTCGTGGGAGAGGGGGTTCGGGTCCGACGCGACGACGCGCCGGGCGCCGGCGTCGGCCATGAGCGCGGCTATCCCGTAGCCTGCGGCCCCGAGCCCGATCTGTCCGACGACCTCGTCCTCCAGCGTAAGCCCGGCGTGCCGGCAGGCGACGAGGGCCGCCGCGAGCGTCACGACCGCCGTGCCGTGGACGTCGTCGTGCATGACGGGCTTGGGGAGGATCTCGATGAGCCGCCGCTCTATCTCGAAGCACTCGGGCGCGGAGATGTCCTCGAGGTGGATGCCCCCGAACGTCGGCGCTATGCGGACCACCGTCTCCACGAACTCGTCCACGTCTTTGGTGTCGATCAGGATCGGCATGGCCGAGACGTTGGCGAGCTGGTGGTAGAAGACCGCCTTGCCCTCCATCACCGGCATCGAGGGGACCGGGCCTATGTCGCCCAGTCCAAGCACCCTCGTGCCGTTGGTGCAGATGGCGACGCTGCGCCCGATCATGGTCAACTCCCCGGCCAGCGAAGGGTCCTCGGAGATGGCGACGCACGCCCGCGCCACGCCCGGCGTGTAGACGTCGCGCATGTCCTGGACCGTCCTGACGGGCCTGGTCGAGCCGATGACGAGCTTGCCGCCCTCGTGGCGAAGCAGCGCCCGGTCGCGCGACCAGATCACCTCGACCCCTTCGAGGTCGTTGAGGAGGTCCACTATGCGCTCGGCTTGGTCGTGGTCCTCGACGGCGAGCGTGATCTCGCGTATAGACGCGTCTCGCCCCACGTTGATGGTCGTCACGTCCCCGATGAGGCCCCCGCCCTCCGCGATGGTCCCGGCCACCGCCGCCAACTGCCCCGTGCGGTGCGGCTGGCGGACGCGGTACGTGTAATCTAACAGCACGAAGAACCCCCTTTGTCTCTCTGCCCGGCGTCTTCTACGGGATCACCGCGACGGCCTCCACCTCGACTAAGAGCCTCGGGTCTATGAGCGCCGACACCTCCACCATCGAGGACGCCGGGTACGGCTCCCGAAAGTGCCGCCGCCTGACCTCGTGGATCTCGTCGTAATGGGCCATGTCCGTGATAAAGACCGTCACCTTCACGATGTCGTCCAGGCTACCACCGGCCTCTTCTAAGACGGTCGCGACGTTCTCAAGCACCTTCTCGGTCTGGGCCTTCGCGTCGCCCTCCCCGACCACCTCTCCATCGGCGTCCATAGAGACCTGCCCCGAGACGTAGACCGTCCTGCCGGCCGGGGCCTCCACCCCGGCGGAGAAGGCCCCGCCGCGCATCGGCGCCGGCAGCTTCGGGCTCTCTATTACCCTTCCGCGCAACGCTTCCTCCTCTCCTCGGGGACCCCCCAGGGACCACGTTAACAGCCCCGATAACTCCACGCCTGATGTAAACTCGCCCGGCCACGCCCCAGAGGGGAGGACCCAGCATGCAGCAGACGTTCGACGTGGAGGTCGTTCGCGCGCAGTTCCCGGCGCTCTCGCGCCTGCACCACGGGAAGCCCGTCGCCTACTTCGACGGCCCCGGCGGCTCGCAGGTGGCGAGACCCTCTATCGACGCGATGACGCGCTACATGGAGCGCGGCGGGGCCAACCTCCACGGCGTCTTCCCCACCAGCACCGAGACCGAGGAGATCCTGGCCCGTACCCGCCACGCCTGCGCGGCCTTTCTCGGCGCCGAACCGGAAGAGGTAGCCTTCGGGGCCAACATGACCACCCTCACCCTCGCCATCTCCCGCGCGCTCTCCCGCACCTGGGACGAAAACTCCGAGATCGTCGTAACAGAGCTCGACCACCGCGCCAACGTCGACCCCTGGCTCATCGCCGCGCGAGAAAAGGGCGCGAAGGTACGCTGGATCGAGGTAGACCCCGAGACCCTCACCCTGAACCTGAACGACCTGAACCAGAAGATCAACCCGAGCACGAAGCTCGTCGCCGTCGGCCTAGCCTCCAACGCCGTCGGCACCGTAAACGACGTGGCCGCCGTCGCGGGGCGCGCCCACGCCGCTGGCGCGGCCGTCGCGGTTGACGCCGTCCACGCCGCCCCGCACGTCCCGGTAAACAGGTACGCCATAGGGGCCGATGTCCTCACCTGCTCGGCCTACAAGTTCTTCGGCCCGCACGTGGGCGTAACGGCCATCAGGCACGAGATCTTCGAAAGCATGGAGGTCCACAGGCTAGATCCCGCGCCCGACCACATCCCGGACAAGCTTGAGACCGGCACCCAGAACCACGAGGGCATAGCAGGCGTGAAGGGGGCCCTGGACTTTATATCTTCGCTCGGCGAGGGGGAGTCCCTTCGGGAGAGGCTCCTCGACGCCATGCGGACCGTCGAGGAGCACGAGACGCGTTTGGCGGACCGCTTCCGCGCGGCGTTGCGGGAGATGCCGGGCATAACCCTCTACGCCGCCCCCGACACCGTACGCAAGACCCCGACCGTGGCGTTCCGGCTGGAGGGACACGCGCCGCTGGAGGTCTGCCGGCACGCGGCCGGCCACGGTTTCTTTATCGCGGCCGGAGACTTCTACGCCTCGACGCTCTCTCGCAAGCTCGGGCTCGACGGGTCGGGCGGTTTTGTTCGGGCCGGGCTCGCCCCGTACAACACGGAGGAGGAGGTCGATAGGTTCGTTGGCGTGCTGCGGGAGCTCGTCTAGGAGAAGCCTGTAGACGGGCGCGCCATTTGCCCCGGCCCAGGTGGGCCTTGACGACACGCGGCGAGATTCTGCTATACTGCTGCTCGTAACGTAAGAGCAAGGTGGGTTTACATTAGACGGAGCGCCACCCCCGAGAAAAATTGAGGGTGGCATTTTTGTTTGGTGGATCCCCATAAACACGAAAGGTGGGCGCCTGATTATGGCCCAAGGAACAGTGAAGTGGTTCAGCGACGAGAAGGGCTACGGCTTTATCTCCCCGGACGATGGGGGCGAGGACCTCTTCGTGCACCACACCGGCATATCCGGCGAGGGCTTCAAGACCCTCGACGAGGGTGCCAAGGTCACCTACGAGGCGACCCAGGGACGCAAGGGCATGCAGGCGGAGAACGTCACTCCCGCCTAACACATCCGATAACCATCGGAGAGAGCAAGGGCCGGGGCCAACGCCCCGGCCTTCGTCTTACTAGAGGAAAATAACGAGACCGTCCCGGACGGAGCGTCGGTACTCGTCTGGAGAGGGGATCTCGTGCAATACGTCATCGCCGTGATCGTGGGACTGGCCCTAAGCCAGCTCGCAACGCTTATCACCACCGTCTACCTGCACCGCGTGCTCTCGCACCGCTCCATCCGGCTCCACCCGGCGCTCACGATGTTCATGCGCTTCGGCACCTGGATGCTCACCAGCATCTCGCCGCGCGAGTGGGTGGCCGTCCACCGCAAGCACCACAACTTCAGCGACGTCGAGGGCGACCCCCACAGCCCCCACATCGAGGGGTACTGGCATATCATGATCGGCAACGTCTACTACTACCGCCGCGAGGCGAACAACGACGATACGATGGAGAAGTACGCCGCCGACCTTCCCTTCGATAAGCTCGACACGCTGCTCCTGCGCCGCGGTACTTTGGGCTTCTCGCTTACGGGCGTGGCGCTCGTCGTCCTCTTCGGCCTCTTCGGCCCCGGGTGGGGCATCGGCCCAGGCCTCGTGGCCCTCGCGACGCTCGCTGTCGTCTACCTGCTGCTCAACGCCGCCATCAACGGGGCGGGGCACACCTTCGGCTACAAGAGCTTCGAGAACGACGCGACGAACCTCAAGCTGCTGGCGCTCATCACCTTCGGGGAGGGCCTGCACAACAACCACCACGCGCGCCCGGCCTCGGCCAAGCTCGCCGCCTTCAAGGACGAGTTCGACCCCGCCTGGCCCGTGATCCGTCTTCTGGAGAAGCTCCGCCTCGCCGAGGTGCTCACCAAGGTGGACGAGGGCTGGGACGACCACCGCCGCCGCATCCCGCGCACCACGGT
>DASYWA010000223.1:0-14471 GCA_035936475.1 Rubrobacter sp.
GGGTGCTCTCGGCGCTCTCGGCGGGCGGCGCGGGTTACCATGCGCTACCGGCCTCGGCCGGCGGAGATCTCTCACGGGGAAGGCCCCGAGCAGGGGCCACGGGCACAGGAGGATAAGAGTGGAAGACAGACAGACCAGGGAACGTCCGCCGCGGGCGGAGGAAGATGCCGGGAGGGCCGTCGCCGTGCGGCTGGCCGGGATCACCAAGCGGTTCGGGGAGTTCGTGGCGGTCGACGACCTGAACCTCGACATCTACGAGGGCGAGTTCTTCTCGCTGCTGGGGCCTTCGGGGTGCGGGAAGACGACGACGCTGCGCATGATCGCGGGCTTCGAGGATCCCACGCAGGGCGAGATCTCCGTCGCGGGCGAGGAGGTCCAGGGCGTCCCGCCTTACCGCAGGCCCGTCAACACCGTCTTCCAATCCTACGCCATCTTCCCCCACCTCAACGTCTTCGACAACGTCGCCTTCGGCCTCAGGCGGGCGAAGGTCCCGAAGGACGAGGTCGCCAGCAGGGTCGCCGACGCGTGCGAGATGGTGCAGCTAAAGGGCTTCGAGAAACGCAAACCGGGCATGCTTTCCGGCGGCCAGCAGCAGCGGGTCGCGCTCGCCCGCGCCCTCGTTAACCGCCCGAAGGTGCTGCTCTTGGACGAGCCGCTAGGCGCCCTGGACATGAAGCTCCGCAAAGAGATGCAGCTGGAGCTCAAGAGCCTGCAAGAGGAGGTCGGTATCACCTTCGTCTACGTCACCCACGATCAGGAAGAGGCGCTCACGATGAGCGACAGGATCGCGGTGATGAACGAGGGCAAGGTCCAGCAGCTCGCCGGCCCGACCACCCTCTACGAGACGCCCGCCAACCGCTTCGTCGCCGGGTTTATCGGGCAGACGAACGTCTTCTCCGGGACGGTTGAAGCGGCAGACGGCGACAGGACGACGCTGCAGACGCGGGAGGGTTTGAGGGTCGAGGCCGTGGCCCGGGGAGAGGCGGTCCCGGGGGAGGGCGAGCAGGTACACGTGGCGGTCAGGCCGGAGAAGGTAAGGTTCGGCGGGTCGGGCGACAACGTCTGCGCCGCGGAGGTAAGGCAGGTCGTCTACCTGGGCGCGAGCACGCAGTACATAGTGGAGTTGGAGGGGGGCGCAAAGCTGGTGCTCTACCAGCAGAACGCTTATGAAGCCGCGGGACCGTCCGAGGGGGACGGGGTCTCGGTGGCGTGGGACGCGCAAAACTGTCTGGTTCTGGGAGGTTGATGATGAAGAGGATCTCGCGCGGCAGGTTCCTGAGGACGATGGGTGCGGCCGGCGTCGCCGGCTCGACGCTTTCGGTGCTGGCTTGCCAGCCGAACACGAGCGCCCAGGGCGGCGGCGACGGTGGAAGCGGCGGCCCGGAGGAGAAGAGGCTCAACTTCTACAACTGGTCGGACTACGTGGCCGAGAGCACCATACCGGACTTCGAGAAGCAGACCGGCATAAAGGTAACGCAGGACTTCTTCTCCTCTAACGAGGAGCTGCTCGCGAAGCTGCAGGCCGGGGGCACCGGCTACGACGTCATCGTGCCGAGCGACTACATGGTGGCGATCATGATCAAGTCCGAAGTCGTGCAGAAGCTGGACATGTCGAAGATACCGAATTCCAAGAACGTCGGCGAGGAGTTCAAGGGTCTCTCCTACGACCCGAACAACGAGTACAGCCTCCCCTACCAGTGGGGCACGACCGGCATCCTCTACAACAAGAAGGAGATCGGCGAGCTCGAGGAGTCGTGGGACGCGATGTGGAACGAGGAGTTCAAGGGCAAGATGGCCATGCTCAACGACACGCGGGAGACGCTCGGGGCCGCCCTCTACAAGCTCGGCTACTCCGTGAACGCCACGGACGAGGACCAGCTCGCGGAGGCCGAGGCCGAGCTGAAGAAGCAGAAGTCCCTGCTGCGCGGCTACTTCGACTCGACGGAGTCGAGGCCGCTCGTCATGAACGGCGGCCTCCTGCTCGGGCACGTCTTCAGCGGCGACGCCTTTGTCGCGCTCTCCGAGAACGAGGACCTCGACTACATCATCCCAAAGCCGGCGGCGACCCGCTGGACGGACAACATGTGCATCCCCAACGGGGCCGCCCACCCGCAGAACGCCCACAAGTTCATAAACTACATCCTCGACGCGAAAGTGGGCGCGGAGCTCTCGAACTACACGTACTACGCCACCCCCAACGAGGCCGCCCTGCCCAAGATAGACCCGGCCCTCAAGGACCTCCCCACCTACTCGCCGACCCCGGAGCAGTTCGAGCGGCTGCAGGTCATCGAGGACACGGGCGAGGCCACGCGCGAGTACGAGCGCATCTTCACCGAAGTGAAGAGCTCCTGAGATGAGGGAGCGCCTCGCCAAAGGCTGGTCCCTGGGGCTCGCGGCGCTGCTCGCGCCCGTGACCCTCTGGCTCGGCGTCTTCTTTCTCGTCCCGCTGCTGTTCATCCTGGCTTACTCGTTCGGGACGAGCGGCATCTACGGCGAGATCACCCTAGGCTTCAACCCCGGCAACTACCTCAAGGTCTTCGACCCGCTGTACCTGGAGATCATCGTCCGCTCCTTCGGGATAGCGGCGCTGACGACGCTGATCTGCTTCCTGCTCGGGTACCCGCTGGCGTACTTCATAGTCTTCAAGGGGAGGCGGTGGCGCAACGTCCTGATCCTGCTCGTCATGGTCCCGTTCTGGACGAGCTTGCTGATCCGGGCATACGCGTGGGTGGTGATCCTCGGCGGCAACGGCATCGCCAACAAGACCCTGCAGTTCCTCGGCATAACGGACGGGCCGGTCAGCCTGATCTTCACCCCCCAGGCGGTCCTGCTGGGGATGACCTACTCGTACCTGCCGTTCATGGTCCTGCCGCTCTACGCGGCGCTCGAGAAGTTCGACGTGCGCCTGAAGGAGGCCGGCAAGGACCTCGGGGCGAGCCGGTGGCAGACGTTCTTGAGGGTCACCTTCCCCCTGAGCCTGCCCGGGGTGATAGCGGGCAGCATCCTCGTCTTTATACCTTCGTCCGGGGAGTTCGTTATCCCCGACCTGCTCGGCGGCTCGCGCACCATGATGACGGGGAACCTGATCCAGAACCAGTTCCTCCAGTCCCGCGACTGGGCCTTCGGCAGCGCCCTCTCGGTCCTGCTCGCCGTCCTCCTGCTCGGCGCCATAATGTTCTACATCCGACGCGTCGGCACGGACAAGCTGGAGGGGGTCTAGATGGCCGCGACCAAGGGCTCGCGCAAGGGCACTATGAACGGGCTGCCGGACTGGGGGCTGCTCCTCGGCTCCGTGCTGGTCTTCGTGTTCCTCTACGCGCCCATAGCCGTCCTCATGTTCTTCTCTTTCAACTCGACGCGCAGCACCCAGGTCTGGACGGGGTTCTCCTTCGAGTGGTACGCGCAGCTTCTGGGCGACCAGTCGATACTCCAGGCCTTCAAGACGTCGCTCACGGTAGGCGTCGTCGCTACGCTCATCGCGACCGTCATAGGCACGATGACGGCGCTCGCCCTCTCCCGCCACCGCTTCCGGGGCCAGACGGCCGCGGACTCCGCGATCTACGCCGCCACCGTGATGCCCGAGATCGTCGTAGGGGTGAGCCTGCTCGTCTTCTTCGTGGCCGTCGGGTTCCAGCTCGGTATCACGACCATCGTGATAGCGCACGTGGCGTTCACGATCTCGTTTGTCACGATAGTCGTGCGCGCCCGGCTCTCGGGGATGGACCGCTCGGTCGAGGAGGCGGCCCAGGACCTCGGGGCGAGCCCCCTGCAGACCTTCTTCAGGGTGACGCTGCCCCTGATCCTGCCCGGCGTGATGGCGGGCGCCCTGCTGGCGTTCACGCTCTCGTTCGACGACTTCGTCATCACGTTCTTTGTCAGCGGGGTGGGGTCGAGCACGCTGCCGCTTAAGATCTACTCCATGATCAAGTTCGGCGTGAGCCCCGTGATCAACGCTCTCTCGACGGTGGTGCTCGTGGTGACGCTGTTCTTGATCTTCGGCGGCAGCCGCCTCCTGGTCCGAAAGGAGAACGCCTAGAAGCGCGCCTCGGGCGCGGGATGGGAGACAACCGATGAGCAACGACCCGCTGCGGGTCATTAACCCCGCCACGGAAGAGGACATAGAAGAGATCGAGGCCACCAGCTCCCAAGAGCTGGACAGGGCGGCCGAGATGGCGAGGCGCGGCTTTGTGGAGTGGCGCGGTTTCGCGGGGCTCGACAGGGCCGAGGTCTTTCACGAGATCTCCGCGAAGCTGCGCGGCCACGCCGACGAGCTGGCGGAGGTCATGACCGCCGAGGGCGGCAAGCCGTTTATCGAGAACCGGGACGAGGTGACGTGGACGGCCGCCTGCTTCGACTACTACGGCGAGATAGCCCGCGACTCCGTCGGCTACCTCCCCGCCCCCATCGAGCCCCAGCAGCTCGCCATGGTCATAAAGGAACCCGTCGGCACCGTCGCCTGCATCGTCCCCTGGAACTATCCGCTTCTTCTCGCCTCCTGGAAGGTCGCCCCGGCGCTGGCCGCCGGCAACGCCGTCATCCTGAAGCCTTCGGAGGAGACGCCCCTGGCAACGCGGCGCATGGTCGAGCTTATGGAGGGACTGCCCGAAGGCCTCTTCCAGGCAGTCTACGGGGCGGGGGACGTGGGCGAGGCGCTCGTGCGGCACCCGGGCGTGGACATGGTGGCGTTCACGGGGAGCCAGGAGACGGGGAGAAAGGTCGGCATCACGGCCGCGGAGCGCCTGATGCGCGCGAACCTCGAGCTCGGCGGCAAGGACCCGTTTATCGTCTGCGACGACGTGGACGTCGAGATAGCGGCCCAGGGCGCTGTGTGGGCCGCGTGCCTGAACGCCGGGCAGGTGTGCACCTCCTCCGAGCGCTTCTACGTGGACAGGAAGGTGGCGGACGACTTCGTGGAGGCGTCGAAGGCTTTCGCCGAGTCGCTGAACATCGGCGACCCGATGGACGGGGAGACGGACATCGGGCCCATGATCAACGCGAAGGCCCGCCAGAAGGTCGAGGACCACGTCGGCCAGGCCCTGAGCGGGGGCGCGAAGCTCGTCACCGGCGGCGAACGCTCCGGCGAGCGGGGCTTCTTCTACAAGCCGACCGTGCTGACGGGCGTCGAGCCGTCCATGAGGGTGATGAGCGAGGAGACCTTCGGGCCGGTCGTGCCGGTGGTGGAGGTGGCCTCTCTCGATGAGGCCATCGAGCTCGCGAACTCCGTGCCGTTCGGGCTCGGGGCGAACGTTTACACGCGGGACTTCGAGAAGATGCTGAAGTGCGCCAGGGGCATCCGGGCCGGGACGGTCTGGATCAACGACCCCCTCACCGACAACGACGCCGCCCCCTTCGGCGGCTACGGCGGGAGCGGCATCGGCAGGGAGCTGGGCCGGGAGGGCCTCGAAGCGTTCCAGGAGTCCAAGCACGTCCACATCGACCCCAGGGTCGAGAAGAAGGAGTGGTGGTACCCGTACGGCAACGGCGAAGATCCGGGTCAGAGGGTGATGTAGCGTGGCCCAGATGCCGGAGAGGATAGCCCCGGGCGTATACAGGGTGGACGCCATAGGGTTCAAGAACGCCATCAACGTGCTGCTCCTTGAGAACGACGACGGCCTGACGCTCGTGGACACCGGCGTGGCGGGCAGCGTGGGGCGGATAAAGAACGCCATAGGGGCGCTCGGCTCCGGGCCGGGCGACCTGAAGCGGATCTTCCTCACCCACCAGCACGACGACCATACCGGGGGCCTCAAAGGTCTCCTGGAGTGGGCGCCGGACGCCGAGGTCGGCTCGACGGCGCACGAGGCCGACGTGGTCTCCGGCCGGCGCGGCCTGGACCCGCCGAGCAACGCGTTCTTCCGCCGCATGGCCAGCAACGCCCGGCCGCCCGGGGTGCCGGTCGGCAAGGTGCTGCGGGAGGGGGACCTCGTCTCGGGCTTCCGCCTGATCTCCACGCCGGGCCACACCCTCGGCCACGCCTCGCTCCTGAGGGACTCGGACGACCTGCTCTTCACCGCCGACGCCTTCGGGTGCCTGCCGCGGAAGATACGCGTCGGGGTCCGCAAGGCCCTCTGCGCGGACCCGCAGCTCGCGAAGCGCTCCGCGCAGAAGCTGCTCGCGGAGGACTTCGCTACGGTCGTCATGGCCCACGGCCCCGTGCTGCGCGAGGACGCCAGGACGAGGCTCCGGAAGACGGTCGAGCGTTGCCGGTACTAGCCGAGAAGAACGAAGTGACGGACGCCGCCGGCAGGATGGACCCGCGGGGACTCTCCTTCAGGAAGCTGCGGTCGTCGGACCTCGACCTTATGCACCGCTGGCTCAACGCCCCGCACGTCCGGCGCTGGTGGTACGCCGAAGGGACGTCGTACGCGGAGATCGAGGAGCACTACCTTCCGGGCATCGAAGGCCGGGAGGCGACGAAACTGTTCCTGATCCTGCACGAGAACGAGCCCATCGGCTACGTCCAGTCGTACAGGATCTCCGCCGAAGACGACGCGGGGTACGCGGGCCTGGTAGACGTGGAGAATGCAGCGGGCGTCGACCTGTTTATCGGGGAGGCCGCGTACCTCCACCGGGGCCTCGGGCGGCACGTCATCCGGCGCTTTCTCGCCGAAGCGGTCTTCTCAGACCCCGGTATAGAAGTGTGCATCATCGGCCCCGAGCCGAAGAACCTCGCCGCGATACGGGCCTACGAGAAGGCGGGCTTCCGGTTCTTCAAGACCATCCAGATCCCCGGGGAACCAGAGCCCGAGTACCTGATGAAGCTCACCAGGAGAGAGTTCGAGGGGGGCGCAGTTGGCTGAACGGACAAGCGTCCGCTACGACGCGATAGTGGTCGGTTCGGGGCACAACGGGCTCATCGCCGCCGCTTACCTGGCGAAGGCGGGCAGGAAGGTCCTCGTTCTGGAGCGGCGGGAGATAATCGGGGGGGCGACCGTCACGGAGGAGCCGTGGCCGGGGTACAGGATCTCGACCTGCTCCTACGTCTGCCAGTTGCTGTTGCCCGAGGTCATAGGAGATCTCGACCTCGTCCGCCACGGCTACGACGTCAGGCCGCTCGACCCCCAGTACTTCATCCCCTTCCCGGACGGCCGGTACATGATCTCCTACCTGGACGCAGAGAAGACGGCGGAGCAGATCGCCAAGTTCTCGAAAGGGGACGTCGCAGCCTACGACGCCTACTGGGCGATGTGGGACCGCATCATCGAGAGGATGCGTCCGTTGATAGATCTCCCCATCCCCGCGCCGCAAGCCATCGAGCGCGCCTTCGACGGGCCGGAGGGCGAGGAGGACTGGCGGACGCTCACGCAGAAGAGCGTGGCGGAGGTGTTGGACGAATATTTCGAGTCCGAGGAGCTAAAGGCGGTGCTGTGCGTGGGGGGCGTGATCGGGACGAACGCCGGCCCCCGCACCCCTGGCACCGCCTACGTCAAGTACCACCACATCCTCGGCAAGATCGCCGGCCACCAGGGCGCCTGGGGCTACGTCCGCGGCGGCATGGGCGCCGTCTCCGGGGCCATCGCCTCCTCGGCCCGAGAGGCGGGCGCCGAGATCCTCACGGACGCCGAGGTCGCCGAGATAGACGTCCGGGACGGCGCAGCCAAGGGCGTCAACCTCCGCGACGGCCGCTCCTTCGAGGCCGACGTGATCCTCTCCAACGCAGACCCGCACAGGACGTACCTCGGCATGGTCGGAGAGAAGCACCTGCCGGGCGACCTCGTCCGGGGCGTGAGGGGGATGCGCGTCGAGGGATCGGTGGTGAAGGTGCTGCTAGCGCTCGGGGAGTTGCCGGACTTCGCGGCGTTGCCGGGAAAGGAGATCGGGCCCCAGCACACCGGCGGCATCGTCATAAACCCGTCCGTCGACTCGCTGCAAGGGGCGTGGGAGGAGTGCGACCGGGGCGAGCCTTCCGCGAACCCCTTCATAGACGGCTACATACAGAGCGCGACCGAAGAAGGTCTCGCGCCGCCCGGCAAGCACACGATGAGCCTGTTCTGCCAGTACGCGCCCTACCGGCTCGCCGAAGGGAGGTGGGAAGAGAGGCGGGAAGAGATCGGCCGGAACATCGTGACCACGCTCGGCGAGTACGCGCCGAACCTGCCCGGCGCCGTGGAAGGCATGGAGGTGCTCGGTCCCCCGGATATAGAAGAGCGGATCGGGATAACCGGCGGCAACATCTTCCACGGGGAGATCCTGCCCGACGGCATGTTCTCGGGCCGGCCCGTCCCCGGTTACGGCGGCTACCGCACCCCCGTCGAGAACCTCTACCTCTGCGGCGCCGGCACCTGGCCCGGGGGAGCGGTCTTCGGCGCCCCCGGCCGCAACTGCGCGATGGAGGTGCTTGGAACCGCCAGGGCCGGACCCCGTACGGTCTGACAAGCTCAGGTAACCGAAAACCGAAGAAAAGGAGACCCGGATGCAGACGCAGACCAGGAACATAAAGAACTTCGTGAACGGGGAGCACGTGGACCCCGCCGAGGGGCGCTTCTACGACGTGACCAACCCCGCCACGGGCGAGGTCTTCGCCCAGGCGCCGGCCTCGGGCAGGGAGGACGTGGACCGGGCGTACAGGGTCGCCGAGAAGGCGTTCGAGGGGTGGCGCGACGCGACGCCGGCCACCCGGCAGTTGGCCCTGTTCAGGATCGCCGACGCCTTGGAGGAGCGGGCCGAGGAGATCGTGCGGGCCGAGTCGGAGAACACGGGCAAGCCCATCGGCCTGACGATGGAAGAAGAGATACCGATGGCGGTGGACCAGATCCGGTTCTTCGCCGGCGCCGCCCGCGTGCTCGAAGGCAAGTCGGCAGGCGAGTACCTCGAAGGCCACACCTCCTTTGTCCGGCGCGAGCCGGTCGGGGTGTGCGGCCAGGTGACCCCCTGGAACTACCCGATGATGATGGCCGTCTGGAAGTTCGCCCCGGCCATCGCCGCCGGCAACGCCATCGTCCTCAAGCCCTCAGACACCACCCCCGTCTCGACCGTGATGCTCGCCGAGATCGCCTCCGAGTTCCTGCCGCCGGGCGTCTTCAACGTGGTCTGCGGCGACCGCGACACGGGCCGCGCCGTCGTCGAGCATCCCATACCCCAGATGGTCTCCATCACCGGCTCCGTCCGGGCCGGGATGCAGGTGGCCGAGGCCGCCGCGAAGGACCTCAAGAGGACGCACCTCGAGCTCGGCGGCAAGGCGCCCGTGGTCGTCTTCGACGACGCGGACATCGAGGCCGCCGCAGAGGCCATAGCCGTCGGCGGCTACTTCAACGCCGGCCAGGACTGCACGGCCGCCACCCGCGTCCTCGCCGCCCCCGGCGCCTACGACGACTTTGTCGCCGCCCTCACCGAGCAGGCCAAGAACACCAAGACCGGCCGTCCCGACGACGAAGACGTCCTCTACGGCCCCCTCAACAACCCCACCCAGCTGGAGCACGTCTCCGGCATGGTCGAGCGGCTCCCAGACCACGCCGAGGTTACCGCCGGCGGCCAGACGGCCGGCAACGGCTCCGGGTACTTCTATTCGCCCACCGTCGTCGCCGGTCTGAGGCAGGACGACGAGGCGTCGCAGAACGAGATCTTCGGCCCCGTCATCACCGTCCAGCCGTTCAGCGACGAGGACGAGGCGGTCCGCTGGGCCAACGGGGTGCGCTACGGCCTGGCCTCCAGCGTCTTCACGAAGGACCACGGGCGGGCGATGCGGGTAAGCCGCCGGCTGGACTTCGGGTGCGTCTGGATCAACACGCACATCCCAATCGTCGCCGAGATGCCCCACGGCGGCTTCAAGCACTCCGGCCACGGCAAGGATCTCTCCATATACGGCCTCGAGGACTACACCCGCATCAAGCACGTCATGACGAACCTGGAGGCGTAGCCGTACCTTCCGGGGGCGCAGGCGCGATCCGCGCCTGCGCCCCTTCTTCGCCCGGCCCGCGCGGTCGCGCAGGGTGCCCCCGACCCGTACGGCCCGGGCAGACGAAGGGCGCAGAGACCCTACCCTGGCCCGTCTCCTTTGGCGGGCCACTCTTTGCGCTGCGTCGCGTACGGGTACTCGCTGGACCACCGCCCCTTGAACCAGACGTTCTCGACAGAGGCGTCCTCGCGGCGCAGGCCGATCCCCGCTCCAGGACGGCGGCCGAAGGCGCGTTCTCCCTGTACACGACGGCGTAGACGCGGTGCCAGGCCGAGGTCCCGTAGGCCATGGTCCAGCAGTCGCTCCGTCCGTCAATGGGAAGAATCGAAGAATCTCTCGTAGGCGTGTCCGAAGCGGTAGAGGGTTGCCTCGTCGAAGGGACGCCCTATGAGTTGCAGCCCGACGGGGAGGCCGGACGACGTCGTCCCGCAAGGCACGGAGAGGCTGGGGAGGCCGTTCATGTTCGTCGGGCCGGTGAGGCGGGTGAGGGCCGAGTAGACGGCCTCGTCGTGGCCTTCGATGGTGACCTCGCGCTGGCCTAGCTCGGTCGCCGGTATGGGGACGCTGGGGGTGAGGATCACGTCCACCCCCCCGAGCACCTCCTCGAACTCCCGCCGCGACCACAGCTTCCTCTGCTGGGCGTTGGCGTACCTGTAGGCCCGCAGGTCCGCGCCCTTGAGCAGCCGCTCGAGCCCCTGGTCGTCGAACCTCTCTGGCTCCGTCTTGAGGCGCTCCTCGTGGACGGCGTAGGCTTCGGCGGCAAGGGTCAGCCGCTGGGCGTGCAGCGTCTCCCAAACGTTGGGGACGTCAACCTCGCGTACCTGCGCGCCAAGCTCCCGGAAGGCCTCGATAGCCTCCCGCACCCTCCGTTCGACCTCCCGCTCGACGTGCTCGAAAAAGAAGCCCGTCGGGACGCCGACGGCCGTGTCCCGGACGCCGCGGTCCAAATCGCGGGCGAAGTCTTCGGGGGGACGGTCCGCGGAGTGGGGGTCGTCCGCATCGTGGCCGGCGAGGGCGGAGAGGAGGAGGGCGTTGTCCTCGACGGTGCGGGTGAGGGGCCCGACGTGGTCCAGCGTCCACGCCAGGGGGTAGACGCCGCTCTTGCCCACGCGGCCGAAGGTCGGCTTCATGCCGACCACGCCGCAGAGGGCGGCCGGGATACGGATGGAGCCGCCCGTGTCCGAGCCGATGGCGCCGTAGCACAGGCCTGTGGCGACGGCGGTGCCCGACCCGCCGGAGGAGCCGCCGGAGATCCTTGCGGGATCGTGCGGGTTACTCGTCGGCCCGAAAAAGGAGCGGTCTCCCGTAGGCCCGTAGGCGAACTCGTGGGTGTTCGTCTTGCCGAGGAGCACGCTCCCGGCCTCCCGGAGCCTGCGCGCCACCGCGGCGTCGCGGTCGGGGACGTTGTCCTCGAAAAAAGCGGAGGCCATAGTGGTCCTTACGCCTTCGGTAGAGACGAGGTCCTTTATGGCGACGGGTATCCCGTGCAGCGGGCCGCGGTACCGGCCGGCCGAGATCTCCGCCTCAGCCCGACCCGCGTCCTCCATCGCCCGCTCCGCCGTCACCGTGATAAACGCGTTCGTCTGGTCGGCGCCGATCCGGTCGAGCAGCCCCTCCGTCACCTCGACCGGCGAGACCTCCCCCGAACGCAGGGCGCGCGAGAGCCCCGCCAGCGATCCTGGAAATTCCGTTCTGAGAGCCAAAATATCCTCCCCCACTAGAGACGAGCAGAGTATCTCACAGCCGACGACCCCTCCGAACTCGCGAAGACCCAGAACCTTATACCCGAAAATCCCGTACCCGAGGCCTGCGTTATCATCGGCGGGTGATCTCTCGTGCCGCAAAGGCGTTCCGGGGTTTCGACCGTCGGGTGTGGCTCCTGCTCATGGCGATGGTCGCGTTCCGGTTCGGGCACGGGCTGTACTTCCCGTTCAGCTCGATCTACTTCCACAACGTCCTCGGCATCCCGCTCTCCCTGGTCGGCGTAGGTCTTGCGGTCTTCGCCGCTTCGAGCGTGGTCTCGGGCCTGGTCGCGGGGCCCCTCACGGACCGTTACGGACGCAAGCCGACGATGCTCGTCGCCCTTTCGGGCAGCGCCGCGAGCTTTCTCGGCTTCGCGCTGGTCGACGGGTTCGCGGGGTACCTGGCGGTCTCGGCGGCCCACGGGCTTCTCGGCTGGTCCATGTTCGAGGCCTCCCGCAACGCGATGGTCGCCGACGTGACGGCGCCGGGGAGGCGCTCCCGCGCCTACGGTCTGGTCCGGGTAGGCGGCAACGTCGGCTGGGCCGCGGGGCCGATGTCGGCTGGCCTCATCTCCGCCGCCGCGGGCGGCTCCGCCGGCGTCTACCCGAAGCTCTTCGTCGGGACCTCCGTCTTAACGGCGCTCGTCGCGCTGGCCCTCGCCGCGACGGTCCGGGAGTCGCTGCCCCAACACCGGGAAGGCGTCGCGGGCGGCAAGGAGAAGCGGCGTCTGCGCGAGGCGTTCGCGGATGGGCCTTTCGTCCTGCTGCTCGGCGTGGGGGTGCTCCTGTACTACATCTTCACGCAGGACTGGCAGGCGCTGCCCATCTACGCCAAGAACTTCGTGGGGGTAACGGACGGGCAGATAGGGTTCTTCCTCGGAGCGAACGGGCTCATGGTGATCTTGTTCCAGCTACCCGTCTCCTACCTCATAGACCGCGGCTCGAAGGTGGCGGCGCTCCTGGCCGGGGCCATCCTCTTCGGCCTCTCGTCGGCCACGCTGCTGCTGACGGAGTCGTTCCTCGGCATCCTCATAGCCTTCGTCCTCTTCTTCACGCTCGCGGAGATGGTGCTCGAGGTCGCCGGGGCGGCGCTGGCCGCCGAGCTCGCGCCGGTTCGCCTGCGCGGGACGTACCTGGCGCTCTTCGGCGCCTGCTTCGGCGCCGCCTGCGGAGTCAGCCCCATCGTCGGTGGCTCGCTTCTCCAGGCAGAGCTGCCCGAGATCATCTGGATTATCCAGCTCGTCGCGGCCCTGCTGGCCGCGACCGGCCTGCTGACGCTCGCCGCCCTGAGAAACCGCGCGTAATAGTTCTCAACCGAACAGCCAGCAGGGGTCACGGCACCATTCCCGGCAATCCGTACTCCAAGGGCCCGGTTCGTATGCGCCCTCGCGCATCTTTGTGCGGCACCACCACACGTTGGGTTGCATCCTATGTTTCGCGAGTTCGCGACGGGCCCTACGCGCGCCCTGGAGGGTCGAACTATGCAGAATCGTGGATGCGGGCTTCACGGAACGCCCCTTCCACGCACTCGGATGCATAAGGGCAAGGGAAGCTCGGAGCCCGCAAGGACTCCAGGGCGCAAAGGGGACCATCGTGGCGTTATGCGTCGGGGGGCGCTAAGCTGCACACGCAAAAGGCGGGAGGGCCCCCTCGGGCGGGCCGAGCTGGGAGGGAGAACGGCGACGAAGACGGGCGGCAGACTCCTCGCGGCGGTCCTCGCCCTGGCGCTGGGCGTCGGGGCCTGGGCGGGCTGCGGCAGCCCCGAGCAGGGCGAGGTGCTCACGCTCGCCAACATAGGCTGGGACGAGAACGTGGCGGTCTCGAGCCTGACGAAGGTCCTCCTCGAGGACAAGCTCGGGTATGAGAGGGTAGAGGTCCGCACGTCGCAGGACCTCGACAAGACGTACCGCAGGGTGGCCAGCGGCGAGCTGGACGCGTTCCAGGACGTGTGGCTGCCCAACCACGAGGACTTGCTCGCGGGGGTCGCTGGAGACGTGGAGCACCTCGACCCGTGGTTTTTGGGCGAGACCAAGCAAGGCATGGCGGTCCCCGCCTACATGGACGTCACGAGCATAGGCCAGCTAGAGGGCACCGACGCCGAGTTCATCTTCGGCATCGAGCCGAGCTCGGCGGTGATGCGGGAGGTCGTCGGGGGGGACGCCGGGGGTGTCATATCGGCCTACGGGCTCGATCAGCAGCTGGTGCAGGCTCCCACGGCGGGCATGCTCGAAGAGGTCGAGAAGCGCTACAGGGCGAGGGAGGAGTTCGCGTTCCTGGCCTGGTCGCCGCACTGGATGAACTGGAGGTTCGACATAAGGTACCTGGATGACCCCAAGGACGCCATGGGCTCGACGAACGACCCGGCCGAGGTCTCGACGATCGTGAGGGGGTACCTGCGGGAGGAGGACCCCGTGGCTCACGCGTTCGTGGACGCGCTAGCGCTCACCGAGGGGCAGATCAACGGCCTGGAGCAGGCGATCAACGAGGAGGGCGACCCGATCGCGGGGGCGAGGCGGTGGGCCTCGGAGAACCGCGGGGTCGTGAGGCCCTGGGTCGAGGCTGCGAGGGACGCCGGCGAGGAACGGTAGCGAACTTCTTGGAACCCCCTCGGCGCGAAGTTGCAGGAATCGTTCTTCCACGCGCTCGGGTGAATGGGACCCTCAGGCGTTGGTGTCGCGGTTTCGGCCGGTGGCCTTCAGGTAGTACGTCAGCTCGTCCACGCACCTTGTGTACTCCTCCAAAGCCTCCGCCAGCTTCGGGTTCCCCACGCCGCGCCCCCCTTGCTGAACCTTCTTTAGCTCCTCCTCGGCCCGCCTCGTCCTCTTCAGCGTCTC